>JAMPXM010000275.1 GCA_023701225.1 Pseudobdellovibrionaceae bacterium
GGTCCCGTAGCTCGTTCACGTGCGCATCCTCGAGAGTTCCCTTCAGATCCTGGAAAACCAAGCGGAACGCCACGGACCTTTGCCCTGGATCCAGACTGGCTCCCTCAAACACATCGAAAACACGGACATCTTGTAAAACATCACCGGCGGTCTTGCGCATGAGTGCCACGATTTCGCCAGCAGCCACCGTCTTCGGCATCATGAGCGCGATATCACGGTCCACGGCCGGGAATGTCGAAATCGGCTTGGATTTCGGCGCGCGCGGCTGATCTTGCATCAAACGCTCCAGATTGAACTCGGCGAGCACCACCGTTTCACGAATCTTGAGTTCGTCCTGAAGCGAGGGATGGAGTGTGCCGATAAAACCAACCGGCTTCCCCTCGGCCGTCAGCGAAGCGCATTGTCCAGGATGCAAAAAGTCCGGCACCACACGCTCGTCCATGGACTGCGACCAGGTATAACGTGAAATGCCGAGGCTCTTCAGAAGGTTTTCAACAGTCGTCTTGACCTGCAAGACTTGTGGAGCCCGGGCCGATTTACTCCAAAGATCGTCCGCATCCCCCCACCACGCCAGTGCCAAACGCCACTCTTGCAAGTACGAGTTACCTTCCGCCGCTCCCCCACTGCGCTTACTGTCGAATACAAACCCAATCTCGAACAAGCGCCCATGCGCGTTGCCGTGCCGCGAGTTGTGCTGCACATTTTTCAGAAGCCCGGGCGCAAGCGCCGAACGCATGACGTTGAGCTCTTCGGTCAGCGGATTGATCAGAGTCACCGGCGCATGAATGGCGCGCAGACCGTAGCCGGCGATTTTTTCATATGCTCCCAAGACACGATCTTGAAACTTCGAACCGATGAAGGCGTAGTTGATCGCTTGACAGTATCCTTGGCCCTGCAAGAGGCGACGCAACTTCAGTTCCGCGACATATTGCGACTGATGCTCAGAGGGACGTCCACCCATGACCGGAAGCGTTTCCGGAATATGATGGTATCCATCCAAACGCCCAAACTCCTCCACCAGATCCATGTCGATATTGAGGTCGGAGCGCGAAAGCGGTGGCACAACCACCCACGCGCCATCCGTACCAAAAGCGCTGTCGATTTGGCAGCCAAGACGTTTCATCCAATCAACGAATTTGGTCGCATCGACTTCGTAGCCCAATCGATCGGTCAGGGTCGATAAACGAATTTCGATTTTTGGCCGCTGAATAGGATGCGGATACACATCATACGGCTCACCACAAATCTCGCCACCGGCGACAGCTTGAATCAACTGCGCGGCACGATTGAGGGCCAACGGCACGGCCTCGGGGTTCGTCCCTCGCGAAAAGCGATACGAGGAGTCCGTCTCGATACCGAACTGACGCGACGTCCGCCGTACCGCCGTCGGCTGAAAGTAAGCCGCTTCGATGAACACATCCGACGTCTCTTCGCGAATGCCGGAATTGAGACCGCCGACCACGCCGGCCAAAGCGACGACCCTCTCTCCGTCACGGATCGTGAGTTCCTCTCCGGTCAAACGGATCTCGGTTCCATCGAGAGTCGTGAACGTCTCCCCTATCTTGGCCTGATCAACGGTGATTTTACCGCCCTTGATCTCGCGCACGTCAAACGCGTGCAGCGGTTGACCCAGCTCGAGCATCACGTAATTGGTGACGTCGACCACGTTGTTGATCGAGTTCAAGCCGACGCTCTCAAGGCGCTTCTTCATCCACTCCGGAGTCGGGCCGACCTTGACACCGCGAACACCGCGACCGGTGTAACGCGGGCAGAGTTCGGTCGCTCGGACCTCGAGCTGAGTGAGCGCCCGCGTGGATCCACCGCTTTCGCTCAAGGACTCGACCTTCATCTCGACCGGGCGGCCGAGGATCGCGCCGATTTCGCGCGCAAGGCCGAAGTGACTCAAACAATCCGCGCGATTGGGCGTCACTTTGAGATCGAGCACGATGTCGTCAAATCCCATGTACTCGGCAAAAGATTTTCCGATCGGCGCATCGGCCTTGAGAATCAAGATGCCTTCACTTTCGGCCTTCAATCCGAGTTCTTTTTCCGAACACAACATTCCGCCCGATTCCACACCACGCACCTTGGCGAGCTTGATCTCGAAGTTCCCGGGCAAAACGGCGCCTGGCAAAGCGACGACGACACGATCGTCTTTTTTGTGATTCTGCGCCCCGCACACGATCTGATGCACGACACCCGTGCCCGTGGCGACTTGGCAGAGCGATAAACGGTCGGCGTTCGGATGTTGGCCTTTTTCAAGGATGTGACCGATCACAACGCGATCAAAGGTCTTGGCGAGGTTTTCAATGCCCTCGACCTCGAGTCCCGCATCGGTCAACAAACGACTCAGCTCCTGGGGGCGAGCGAAGAAATCGGCGACATCCACATAATCTTGAAGCCACTTGAGTGAGATTTTCATATCGAGAACTGCCTTAAGAAGCGCACGTCGTTTTGATTGTACAAACCGATGTGCTCAATGCCGTATTTAATGATGCCCATGCGCTCAATGCCGAAACCGAAAGCAAACCCTTGCCACCGGGGGTATTCGACGCCCGCATGCCGAAGAACGTTCGGATTGATCAGACCGCTCCCGCCGATCTCCACCCAGCCCGATTGCTTGCACATCGCGCAGCCTTTGCCGGCGCACAATGGGCACTGGCAGTCGACTTCCGCCGACGGTTCGGTGAACGGGAAAAAGCTCGGGCGGAACCGCGTCTTTAAGGACTTTCCAAAGAACTCTTTCACGAAATACGTGATCGTGCCCTTGAGGTCCGCCATCGAGACCTTGGTGTCGACGTACATACCCTCGATCTGATGAAAATTCGGCGAATGAGAAACATCGGAATCGCAGCGAAACACCGGACCGACACCGATGATCCTGAGCGGCGGCCGCTCGGTTTCCAGCACGTGAGCCTGGATCGGAGAGGTATGCGTGCGAAGAACATGACGTTCGTCGACATAGAACGTGTCCTGCATGTCGCGCGCGGGGTGATCTTTAGGAATATTCAGCGCTTCAAAATTGTAACGGTCTTGTTCGATCAGCGGCCCCGTGCGCACTGAGTACCCGAGACGGGAGAGGATCGCGATGATTTCGTCGATCACCAGCGCGATCGGATGCTGAGCACCCAACGGCGGCATCGTCGGTCCCGGCAGCGTGAGGTCCAGGGCTTCCTCGACGAGCTTGGCGCCGAGTTCAGCGGTCTTGAGTGCCTGTTCACGCTCCAGGTACGCCTGCTCGATCGTATTTTTGGCTTCATTGGCAAGCTGCCCGAAGACCGGTCGCTCTTCGGGGGTGAGCTTGCCCATTTCTTTCATCAGGGCCGAAAACTGCCCCTGCTTGCCAAGAAATTGGACCTTCACGTCATAGAGCGACTGCGAGGTTTGGGCCTCCCGAATGGCGGCCACGGCACGTCCACGAACTTCTTCGAGTTTTTCTTTCAACATGCCGCAAATATTCAATGATTCAGTGGGTTTTTTCAATTATAGAATGGCGACATGGCGCACAAAAATCGTTCCAACTGGAGCCCTTATAAGGCCCGCCGAAGTGATAAGCCCGGAGCTCCGAACCGGCCTTCTTCAGGCGTTCGAAGCTCGCCCGGCGCGCGCCACCGCAAGCCACAAGAGTCGTACTCGTTCGCCGAGGCCGATGACCGCATTCGCGATATTTTTCGCAACCATAGTTTTGGCGATGGATTCGGCGACTATCCACACGACAAGCGAAACCAACTCACGCGCTTCTATCAGCTGCTGATGGAGAATCAAAAGACCGAGAATTTCACTCGCCTCCTCTCGCTTCGCGATGTCGCCATCAAGCACTTCATCGATAGCCTCATGGTCACCCAACTGACGGATTTGGACTTCCCGCTTCTCGATATGGGTACGGGACCTGGACTTCCGGGGATTCCGCTGAAAATTCACTTTCCAGAAGAGCGCATCCTCCTCGCTGAGGGCGTGCAGCGACGGGTGAATTTTTTAAAAACCGTGCGCGACGACATGCAACTCAAGAACCTCGACATTCTCGGTCGCAATATCAATGAGACGTGCATGTACCCAGTCCAAGGCGTGATCACTCGGGCCGTCGAAGATGCTCGAAACACTCTCGGCAACGTCTTGTATTGTCTGCAGAATGGCGGCCGGGTGTTCCTGATGAAAGGGCCGGGTGTCGACCCCGAAATTCCGGTCGCGCTGAAGACGTGGAGCGAGTACTTCCGACTTGAGAAGGACA
>JAMPXM010000276.1 GCA_023701225.1 Pseudobdellovibrionaceae bacterium
CCGTGCACTTGCACAGCTGAATTTCTCGATCGGCGCTCATCCGGCCCATCAGTATTGAGACTATCGGGGGTCTCAGGCATGACGGGCGCGGACCTGCGCCCGTGCCGACCCACTCCCAAATTGAGGTGCATATGAAACTCGCCCGCCTGATTCGCATTCTGAACCTTGTCATATGGTCCCTCGTCATCGGATCGCTCCCCAGCTCGGCGTGGGCGAAACTCAAAGTCGTGACGTCCACGACGGATGTCGCCGGGTTGGTGCGGGCGATCGGCGCCGATGACATCCAATTGGAGTCGATTGCGCGCGGGACGCAAGATCCCCACTACATCGAGGCCAAGCCCTCTTATATGACCAAGCTCGCGCACGCGGATCTTCTGGTCGCCAATGGCTTGGGCTTGGAAGTTGGGTGGTTGCCGAGCTTGATCCGCGGCGCTCGAAATCCAAAACTCAACCCCGGGCAAAAAGGCTACCTTGAACTCGGCGAGAGCGTCGCTCCGTTGGACATTCCGCAAGGCACGATCACGCGCGCGATGGGAGACATTCATCCGGAAGGAAACCCCCATTTCACTCTGGATCCAGAACGCATGGCCGAACTCGCCAAAGTCGTCGCCAAACGCCTCGGCGAACTGGATACGAGCGCAGCCCCCCGGTTCTCTGAGCGTGCCGAGTCCTTCGCGAAATCGACGGCCCAGAGAATGAAAGACTGGAAAGCGCGTGTCGACCGCCTACCGAACAAAAAGGTCGTCACCTATCACAACTCACTTTTATACTTCACGACCCGCTTCGGGCTGCAACCGGTCGGTGTGCTCGAACCTAAACCTGGAATACCGCCTTCGGCCCAGCACGCGCTGGATATCATCGCGACCATGAAGCGCGAAAACGCCAAAGCGATCCTCGTCGACAATTATTTCGACCCGAAAATCGCTCACCATGTCGAGCGAAACGTCCCTGGCGCGAAAGTACAAGTCGTTGGCATCGCCGTGGAGAGCGCTCCGGGCTTGCCCACTCTGGCAGATGTCACGGAAGGTTTGATTCAGGCATTGGAAAGAGTGGCGCGTCCATGAACGAACCGACCTTGCGCGAAGCGATCTCTTTTTTGGCCGCGCCCACCGCGATGTGCCTGATTTTGGCTGTGATGCATTGCTATCTTGGACTCCATGTCCTCGCGCGCGGCGTAATTTTCGTCGATTTGAGTCTCGCGCAAGTGGCGAGCTTCGGCGCGACGGTGGCGCTTCTCTGGGATCCAGAACATCGCTCTCCGCTGAGCTACTTCGTGGCACTCGGCGCGACATTCATCGCCGCTGGCGTATTCGCCTATGGGCGCAGACATGAACGTCGATTTCCACAAGAGGCGTTGATCGGCATCGTCTATGCGATGGCGACCGCCGCCGTCGTTCTGGTCGTCGATCGGCTCTCACACGGCGCCGAACATTTAAAGGAAGCCATGATCGGCCAGATCCTATGGGTGAATTGGCAGGAAGTCCTGGAGACGGCCGCGATTTATTCAGGTGTCGGTCTCGTGCATTTTATTTTTCGAAAACAGTTTTTCGCGAGTTCAGCCTCGGGATCCACTCATCCGGCTTGGGACTTTTTGTTCTATGCTCTTTTCGGCGTCGTCATCACTTCCAGCACGCATGTCGCCGGAGTTCTGATGGTGTTTTCGTTCCTCATCGTCCCAGCCGTCGTCAGCGCGCTCTTCTTCAACGGCATTCGCGCGCGCCTGTTGTTCGGATGGGGCTTAAGTTCCGTGCTGAGCGTGGCCGGCATGTACATCAGCTATCGAACGGATGCGCCTGTCGGAGCCTTGATGGTGGTGCTTTTCGCCGCGGTTCCGATCTTGGCACTCCTTTTTCTGCGTTGGCTCCCCGTTCAGAAATAGCGGATCTCGAACGAGGGACCTATCGACCCACCGCGCGGACACTGAGCCGAGATTTTAGATCTATTCACAATCTGGGATTCCTCTCGCATTCACACGCCAGCATCACGGATGCTGGTCTGGACGCGTTTCGAACGCTGAATTTTTGCGAACGTCTCTTTCACGGAGGAATCCCAAATGAAATACCTTCTCAGTGTTTTCGTGCTTCTCGGGTCTTGGCCCGCGCTAGCCGCCGACATATTCATCGCCGACACGATCAAGCAGTCCGGAGCGACACGGGCCGAAGCGGACTCCGTGCACCAGCTTGTCAACAACACAGTCGTCACCATGGGACAAGACAAAGTTGTCCAAGACGAGATGGACGCTGACTACACCCTGCAGCCGCGCCTCATGAAGTTGGGCGAGTCTTATATCCTGACGGTCGAAAGGAGACGCGGTGAGGAAATCATTTACGCAAGCCAAGTCAAAGCCAACTCCGTCAACGAACTTGATCGTGCATCTCGGCGCGCGACGATGGCGGCACTGAGCGATCGCTCCGTGCGCGGCGAAGAGGAGTACGCGCAAGGCAAAGAGGTAGATTCGGGAACACGTAGCGGCGCGACCGCGGAAGGCCCCCGAGAAGAGCGCCCACAGATCTTCCGCGGAGCAGATGCCGAGAGCCGCATGCGGCCCGGTTATCAGCTCAATCCGGGTTCAAAAACCTATCGCTACTGGAGCTTGGGTCTTGGGCCGGCGCTCATGCGCCGGGTGGAAACCGATGATTTGTTCTATAGCTTGAGCGCCGCCCATCTCTGGGACATTCATCCGCGCGCATCGGTGAAAGTCCTGGGCGAAGCGAACTTCTCCACCGGTACCGAGGACGCCAGCATGTACAATCTCGCCGCCGGCGCGAGCTGGTTTTTCATGCCCACGGCCAATGGCGCAGCCTACGTGACCGGCGACTTGGGATACGGTTTCGCGGAGAGTGCGCTCAATAACGACGCAGATGGATTCACGTTTGGAACAGGCGTCGGCTATCAATTTTTCCGCACCAGCCGCACCACGATGGATGTCTTGCTCCGGTACGCCGTTCTGACCAACGAACTTGAAGAAGACGGATTCCCGCAACTGATCGGCGCGCGCCTCGCGGTGAACTTCTGACCAGATGCGCCTAGCGGCCTTTTATCTCGCGATGAGATCGTTCGCGGGAGCGCGCGCTCCCGCGTTCGCCTCAAGAATGCGGCTGACTTTTTCTTGATTTCGACTGGTCTTGGAAAAGGCGGCTCCGGAACCTTCTCCCGGCTCCGACGCGGTGGTCCCGCCCGCCGCCGCCATCTCGGCGCCTTCATCTCCGTAGAGCTGGGTGTACCAAAAATAATTGCGCAAGATGCTCGAAACGTACTCGCGCGTCTCGCGAAACGGAATCAGATCGACGAAGAGGAGTTTATTTTCCAGAGGGTAGCGCTTCATCCATCGATCGACGCGAGAGAATCCGGCGTTATACGCGGCCAATGTTAACTCCACGTCGCCATTGTAACGCTCCAGCCGGTGCGCGAGGTACTTCGTACCGACTTCCACATTCGTGTTTGGATCCCAGAGCCGGTTCTTGCGAACGGCCGCGATCGAACGCGCCGTCGCCGGCATCACCTGCATCAAGCCACGCGCACCAGCCGTGCTGTGAGCGCGTTCGTTGAAAGCGGACTCTTGACGGATCAAGGACAGCACGAGAAGCGGATCGATATCCTTCGCTTTGGTGCGGACGATGTCGAAGTACCATTTCGGAAACAACAACTCCAGAGTCGGACGGGACACCAGACGTGGTGCATCTTGAAAGAGAGATGTGAGGATGCGGAATTTGGGAAGAGCGGATCCGGCTCGGTGCATGAGAGCCGCCAAATAAAGGCGGACTTCTGGCTCAGCGTTTCCTGACTTAGCGGCCAATCGATCTGCGAATTCCGCGGCGAGTTCACGCGCGCCGGTTTCGAGCAACGCCTCGATACTCCGCACGTGAGCATTGACATCCGGACGCAACAAAGAGCGCATCACGACCTTCGGTGCCGTGGCATTGCTGATCAGCGCTTGCAGCCTTGGCTCCCTGCCGTTGACGACGAGGTTGTGAAAACTCATCGTGTGATCACGCCAAAGCGATTCGCGCATTTCCACGGCCTGACCTTCGTTCTTCGCCAATCGAGCCAAGTGGTGCAGCCAGAATTTCGCGCGCCCGTGGTAGGGCGAACCGGCCGGCGCACTCACAACGGCGCGCATCGCGGTCGTGGCCTGGTCGTTTTTCTTGGTCCAAATCGCGATCAGGCCCTGCCGAAAGCGCGCGTGACTGGCGGCCGGCTCGACTCCGCATTGCGCGGCAC
>JAMPXM010000277.1 GCA_023701225.1 Pseudobdellovibrionaceae bacterium
GGATCTTGCAGACGTTCCACTACGAAATCATCGAACCCGAAAAAATCAAACCGAACCCCACGTGGTCTCTTTGGCCGGATCCTGGCGTCCGCGTGCGACTTCAGGAGCGCTGATGCGTAAAGAGATACTGCCGATTTTTTTGATCGTACTCGTGGATTTGCTCGGGTTGTCGATTATCATTCCGCTTCTGCCTTTTTACGCCAAGCACTTCGGAGCGACGGCGACGCAAGCAGGGCTACTCGCGTCGAGTTTCGCGGTCTGTCAGTTGGTGGCGAGTCCGGTGCTCGGCGCCCTTTCCGATCGGTTTGGGCGCAAGCCCGTACTTCTCCTGAGCCAAATCGGCACGATGCTGAGTCTGGTCATGATGGCTTTGTCGACATCCTTGCCGATGCTGTTCTTGTCACGAGTCTTGGCGGGGGCGACGGCAGCGAATATTTCGGTGGCTCAAGCTTATGTCGCGGATGTGACCGAGGCCAAGGAGCGGACGAAGGCATTCGGAATCATCGGCGTGGCATTCGGGCTGGGGCTTTTCGTCGGTCCAGCGTTGTCGAGCCTTTTCGCGCAAGTGTCAATCAATGCTCCAATTTGGCTGGCGAGTGGGATTTCGGCCGTAAGTATCTGCGTGACGTTGTTGATTCTTCCGAATCGGACTCGGGGCGATCAGGGCCAACACGCAAGCGCAGCAAAGCGCACGATATCGCCATGGCGCTTTTTCTCACGTCCACGGACCGGATTTTATCTTCTGCAGTTTTTCGTTTTTGTTTTCGGCTTCTCGTTTTTCGTTCAGGGCATGGGCCTATTCCTGCAAGCGAAGATGCCACATGCGGCGGGATCGGATTTCGGGGCGGTCGAATTGGGTTATCTCTATTCGTACTGCGGGCTTCTAGGGATTGTTTTTCAAGGTTGGCTCGTGGGGCGACTGGCTCCGAGGTTCGGGGAGCAGCGATTGGTTTTACTTTCGTTTCTACTGGGCGCCGTAGGCTTCGCTTCGTTTGGCTGGGTGAGTGGCTGGACGTACCTGATCGCCGCGAGCACGGTTTTCTCGTTTGCCAATAGTTTTCTACGTCCTTGCCTGACGAGTCTCGTGAGCCAAACGGGTTCCGCGGATGAGCAAGGCGAGATTTTAGGCGTCACCGCGACTTTGCAAAGCATGGGGCAGGTGAGCGCTCCGTTGCTCGGCGGATTGTTGATCGACCATGGTGATTTGGTGGCGTGGCCACTGGCACTCGGCGGATTCTACCTGTTGGGCGCGGTCATTTCGGGCCCTCGTCTCTTTGGGAAAGGGACTTGAATTCAAAACATACCCTCGACTTCAAAAACGCGAAAGGCATCGGTCATCCCGATGCCTTTCTTTGGTCGATCGGCGATAAGGTCCAGAGACCTTTCGTCATCGATCGACAGGGACACTCTAGCAAATCCGTCTCACTTTTTGCGTGAACTATTCATGTCGAAATCATGCATTCACGTCCACATTTTTCAGAGATGCCGTGCGCGTTGATTGGTGAAGTTGTTGGTATTCACTGGCATATACTCAATGCGAATTTGCGCGCCTGGCTCAGGCCGCAGTTGCACGTCGCCATCGATGATGAGCGAGTTGCGCTGAACATTGTAGCGCCAGCCGCGCTTTTCGGGGGAGTCGGGAGTAATGGTTTGAGCGCCATATGTGACCTGAATCGTACCGTATTCCGGCAACGCCTTCAGTCGGACTTCGCGGGCGATCACACGCCGGCGAATGTCGCGGCCGATCTCGGCCAAGCGATCTCCCCAAGGGACTTGATCGACCAATGGCTTTCCGTTCTTGCCGAGTTTTTTCAGTTGTGGGCATAGGCTCAGGAGTCTGCCGTCGGTTTCGCGAACGAACTCGCGGATGCGCGTCGGGTAGAGTTGAGTCTCATTCGGACCCTTTAGGCTCGGGTCGACCGCACAATTGTAGTCAGGATGAATACCGATGGCGTGTGTGGAAATCTTGGCCGAGTTGAAGTTTTTCAGGCGGCGCAATTCGAGAGCGAGTTCACTCGGCGTGATTTCCAAGTTCGACGGAGAGGCGTCAGAGACCAAAATCACGACCAGGAGGGCGTCCTCGCGGTAAAAACCGCGATTCGCGCCAGCGCGCATTTCGGGTGAAAGCGCTGCCGCGACAGGCGTGAAGAGCTCTTCGTATTCCGGTCCGCCATCGTCGAGACACAGGACGCCGACTTTCAAGCTTTCGCGTAAAATCTCAAGGCCGTTCGGCGTTTCTCTGGTGACAAAATCAGGTGCCGCGTTTTTCGCATCCCCCGCGATCGCGTCGGTGGTCTTGCAATTGGCGCGTTCGATTACGACCGGTGTTTGCCCCGGCGTTTTAAGCGGACGCAACTGACCGACGGGATAGTAGTTGGGGGAACCGGGCTTCTGACGGATGCGATCGGACACGGTCGTGATCCCGATGTGGTAATCGATGAGGCCGTTTTCGGAGAAGTTCGAAACGAAGCGGTCGATGTTCTGGCTCAGTCTCGTTTGATCGTCCTCCATCGAAGCCGAGTTATCGATCACGAAGAGAATGTCCACCTTCGGATTGAATTCGACTTTGAAGTCACCGTCGCCGTCCGGGATGGCGTTGATGACCTCGGCCGGTGCCGTGAGCTTCGGCGACGCCGGGCTGCACGCCATGGCACTCAAGGCCAGGCACATGAGACCCAAAGCCACCGTCGTTTGGCGTGCGAGAGAATCGGGTGATCGAACGCAGGGTTTCATCGTTTCTGACCTCCGGTTGCGGCCGTTTTCGCTGAACTCACCGACGACTCGGTCGGGCAACCGCTGACCGTGACGTGGTATTTGTCGAGCTCATCCATCCAGTATTCGCCGGTATCCGGGAACTTCAACACTTCCTGGCCTTTTGCGATTTTGATATCGCGGTTCACGCGGGTGCTCGGGCGCTCGGCCATATGGATACGTTGAATGACTTCAGCTTCGAGCAAGTGCATCTTCTGGAGAATTTCGCTGATCTCCTTCAAGTCGCGTTGCGCCAGGTGTTGTAAGCGGCGCTCGAGAATCGACGCGTCTACGCGTCCAGCGGCGAATTGGGCCGCGCGTTCGCGGAACGTGACGTCGCGATAGAATAAGCGCGGAAGATCTCCGGCTTCAGGAGCGATAGTCTTCCAAATCAGCGGCTGCGTACGCAGCTTTGCGATCGCATTGCGGGCGGCTTCGCTCGACCCGGTTTTCGCTAGCGTCTGCATCGCGACCAAGCGCGCGCGGAATTTCGTTTGGAACTCCCGGATCGATTCGAAAATCGCTGGGTAGTCGCAAACCTTCAGATGAATCAAGCCGGTCAAGAAATAGGGTTCAGGACCAATCAGGTTTTGAAAGAGCGGAGCCTTGATCGTCCGTAAGTGGGCAAGCGCTTGGCCGTGTTCGCCCAGACGTACGTGCGCCCATGCCCGCTCTTCGAGCGACTCCAACCAATGATCCGAGTCATTCGGAACTTGTTCGTAGGCGCGAATCGCGCCGCGCATGTCACCGTCCTGAAACAAGAGGCGGCCTTTGGTCATCAACAAGCGATCGCGCGGAATGTCGGATTTCTCTCGAGCCAACAGGCGTTCCACGATCGGGTGCGCGGCCTTGGTTTTATCCTTGGTTGCAAGCACGAGCGCGCGTTGAAACTCAGGTGCATCGGAAATTTCTTTTGCACTCGCCTTGGCCGCGTTCGCGTCGGTGGCGATCGTGATGACGAGCGTGGCGACGAGTAAGGGGCCGGTGAAGAGCTTCATAACATCAATCCCAGTGACACGGTCAGAATGCCGACGTTCAGGCGGCGCGGATCGTTGTCCGGTCGGTCCTCGTAGGTCTGCCAACGGCCTTCGATGCGGCTGGAAACATGTTGCGAGAGCCACATGCCGATACCGCCACCGGCCGTGATCGCGTCCGACCAACCCGAAGCGAGTTTGACACGACCATATCCAGCCAAGGTGTAGAGATCAAATTGCACAACAGCCAAGTCGAAAAGATTCGTCTTACCGTAAACAGGGTACCAAGTGATCGTCCCAAGCATGGTGTGTTCGGGGTGATCCGTGGGAGCGACGCGGATGTTCGGGTCGTTCGGATCGTTTAAACGGCGTTGGCGCGCGTCTTCGTAAGCGGCGCGCCCCTCGGCGGTCAAGCTGTTGAAGTGCGTGGCATAACGTCCGCCGATCGACCAGCGGGGAGTGATA
>JAMPXM010000278.1 GCA_023701225.1 Pseudobdellovibrionaceae bacterium
AGCTCCCGGACGTGGTCCGTGCAGGACGCCTCCACATGCTGCATTACCCAGTCGAAATCACGGGAGTCCTTTTACCGTATGCACCGATCAAGCGTTTTCTGGAATCCGATCTGACGGATCCACTCCGGGTTTTTCTGAGCCGTACGATCTCCTCCCTGAATCGCACGCGTAGTTTCGGCGAGATGGAAACCTGGCTCGGACTCCACTCTTATCCTGAGCAGGAAGGTCACGGCCCTTTCTTTGTTCCCTTTCGCGACGGACAACGACCGGAGCGACGCATGGGTATGACGCTCATCGAGGGACCCAATGGGGTGGGTTTCACGATCAGTTGTGCGCAATGCCATTCTTCCAACCTCTTCGGCCGCCGCGTTCTCGGCCTCACCAACCGTTTCCCGCGCGCCAATCGTTTCTTCGTTCGTGGACAGAAGGGCATTGACCTCGTTTCGCCCGGTTTGTTTCAGTGGTCGACGAAAGCAGATGAAGGCGAGATGCACCTGTTTCGCGCATCGAAACGTTCACTTAAATATGTCCAGGCCAAGCGTCCTGTTCAGCTCGGGCTCGATACGTCGCTTGCTCAAGTCGCTCTTTCTCTTGCCAAACGCGAACCTGACGCGTGGGCCTCGCGTGATGGCGAGGTTCGCGCGCGCGACGAACGGCTCGCGAAATTCGTCGCCGACAGCAAGCCCGCCGTTTGGTGGAACGTGAAGTACAAAAACCGCTGGCTCTCCGACGGATCGGTTGTTTCCGGCAATCCGATTTATACGAATATTCTCTGGAATGAGATCGGCCGCGGCACGGACCTCCACTATCTCGATCGCTGGCTCACCACGAACCAACAAAAGATCCGCGAACTGACCACGAGCGTGTTCTCGGTGGAAGCGCCCCGATGGACAGATTTTTTCTCGCCTGAAACCATCGACCTCTCGTCCGCACGCAGGGGCCAACTCGTGTATCAGAACCGCTGCGCCAAGTGCCATGGAGAATATGAGAAGGCCTGGGATCGCGCCGATGCCCACACCTTGTCCGCCGCGGATCTCTTGCGCACGACGCGAGTCACATATAAGCCGAAAAAACCCGTCGTCGATGTCGGCACCGATCCGCAACGCTATCTCGGCATGGCGAGCCTCGAGCAACTCAATCGCTTGGAAATCTCCAAACGCAACGGCATCGTGATCGAGCTGCAAAAAGGATATGTGCCGCCGCCTCTGGTCGGAATTTGGGCCCGCTGGCCCTACTTCCACAATAACTCCGCCCCCAGTTTATGCGCGGTCCTCACTCCGGAAAAACAAAGACCACTCTCATACTGGGCACGCGAGGCCGTGGATCCGGATCGCGATTTCGATCGCGAGTGCAACGGGTATCCCAACTCCACCCCGCCCGGCGCGACTCGGGAATACGTCTATGACACGCGCCGCACGGGCCTCTCCAACCGGGGCCACGACGAGCGAATCCTGACGGAGAATGGGCAAGATCTTCTGAGTGCCGACGACAAGCGCGACCTCATTCGGTTCCTGCAAACTCTGTAGCATGAAGACTCACGAATTCCGTCCGTAGTTCAAATGGAGTCTGCTTGAGTGAGGCAGGACCTCAGCCAGAGCCGGCATGTCGCCATGTTCAGTTCGCTCCGGCTCAAGTTGAGACCGCCTTGACATGTCTTGAAGACAACTCACATTTCACTCATGAAAGACTACGGCGCGACCCCCACACTTCATATTCCGGTCCTCCCCACGCGCAACACCGTCGTGTTTCCTGATACGACGCTGCCGCTTCTCGTTGGCCGTAAGGTCAGCATGGAAGCGCTGGCCCGCGCTCGCGAAAAAGACAACTGGATTTTGATCATCGCTCCGAAAACCGAGGCCGCGGATCGGGAGCCCACCTCACGCGATCTCTACACTGTCGGAACTTTGGCAAAAATCGAAAATAGCGAAGGCGATCCGTCGCTCGGCTTTCGCGTCCTCGTGCGCGGCGTGGCCCGGTTCAAAGTCGACAGTTTCACCGAAAGCGGACGCTTGATTCTCGCCAGCGGCGATGTGCTGCGCGACGAGCGCGGTACGGGCACGGAAACGGTCGACGCGTTGGTGGAGAACCTCAAACAGATCGCCAGCGAAATTCTCAAACTCCTTCCGGGCGACACGCATCGCGCCGAAGACTTCATCAAGTCCTTGGACGATCCGGAAACGTTGACCAACGTTTGCGCTCAATATCTGGATCTCCCGATTGCCGAAAAACAGAGCATCTTAGAGCTGACCAATTTCAAGGATCGCGCGCTCCTGCTTTTGGATCTTCTCGTCAAACGCAAAGAAGAGCTCAAGGTTCAACACGAGATCGGTGAAAAGCTCTCCAATAAGATGGGCAAGCTGCAACGCGAATCGATCTTACGCGAACAGATGCGGACCATCCGCGAAGAACTCGGCGAAGAAGGCGAAGCCGGGGAAAAAGATTATCGCCAGAAAATCGATGAAGCCGGTATGCCAGACGAAGTAAAAAAAGTTGCTCTGGAACAGCTCAAGCGCCTGGAGTCGATCGGCAACCAAAGCCCCGAGTCGCATGTGATCCGCAACTATCTGGATCTGCTCTGCGCCTTGCCATGGTCCAAAGCATCGACGTCGGCGATCGACCTGACTGTTGCACGCGAGATACTCGACAAAGAGCACTTCGGACTGGATGAGGTCAAAAAACGCATCATCCAACACTTAGCGGTGATGAAGCTCAAAAAGGGCAAAAAAGGCTCCATCCTCGTGCTGGTCGGTCCGCCCGGCGTGGGCAAGACCTCGCTTGGACAGAGCATCGCCAAAGCGTTGGGCCGCAAATTCGTGCGCGCATCGCTCGGTGGCGTGCGAGACGAGGCGGAAATCCGCGGCCATCGCCGTACCTATGTCGGCGCTTTGCCTGGCCGGATCATCGAAGGTATGAAACGCGCCGGAGAAAACAACCCGGTTTTCATGCTCGATGAAATCGACAAGCTCACGCGCGGCTGGGGTGGCGATCCATCGAGCGCGCTTTTGGAAACGCTCGATCCGGAGCAGAACCACACGTTCATGGACCATTACTTGGATGTTCCGTTCGATCTCTCGAATGTGTTTTTCATCGCGACCGCGAATTCGATGGAAACCATCCCGGGCCCGTTGCTCGATCGGATGGAGATCATCCAACTCAGTGGCTACACTCACAACGAAAAGCTTCACATCGCTCGCAACCATCTGGTTCCGAAGCAAATCGAAGAGCACGGACTGACGGCGAAGCAGATCGAAATCACCGAAAACGCGCTGATGAAAATGATTTCTTCTTATACGCGCGAAGCCGGCGTGCGTGATTTGCAACGGCGGATCGCGGCCGTCTGCCGCGCCTCGACGGAAAAAGTTTTAAACCCGTTGACGAAGCTTCCGGTCGTGATCGACGAAAAGGATTTGGGCGATATCCTCGGACGCGAGAAGTTCTCTTTCGACGTCGCCGAAATGCTTGCGCCCGCGGGCGTCGTCACGGGCCTAGCCTGGACACCGCTCGGCGGCGACATCTTGTTCATCGAGTCCAGCCTCATGCCCGGTTCCGGCAAGCTCACCCTCACCGGCCAGCTCGGTGATGTGATGAAAGAATCGGCGCAGATCGCGCTCTCGCTTGTCCGCTCGCAACTCGCGGCGGCAGTCGCCGGTTATGAGTTTGAGAAAAACGATATCCACGTCCACGTCCCCGCGGGCGCGATTCCCAAAGACGGCCCCTCGGCCGGGATCACAATGTTCACCGCGTTGGCATCGCTGGTCACTCGCCGGCCCGTGAATCCGAAGCTCGCGATGACCGGCGAGATCACGCTTCGCGGAGCGGTGATGCCGGTCGGCGGCATCAAGGAGAAAATGATCGCCGCCCATCGCGCTGGAATCCGCGAAGTGATTCTCGCCCGTAAAAACGAGCCCGACCTTCGCGATGTGCCAGATGAAGTGAAGCAAGATCTGAAGTTCCATTTCGTGGATCGAGCGGATGAAGTTTTGAAAGTCGCGCTCGGGTTCAACGAATACCAATTGCGCGTACCATTGCTGTCGGCCGCTCCCGCACCGACTTCGCCGCCCGCATCGGGTGGCGGCACGGGCCTTTCTTCTTAAGTTCGCTTGCTGCG
>JAMPXM010000279.1 GCA_023701225.1 Pseudobdellovibrionaceae bacterium
AACGGAATCAAGCCCGCCGCCAAAAGGTTGAACCCGGTCCCGATCACAATCTGATCGCCGCGCCCCCAAAGACACACAAACGCGAAGAGCAGGCCCATAATGCCAGCGGCGGCAAGACCGCCCACGACCCCGAGTAGCAGAGATTGAGTGAGCGCCGTCACCGCCGCCGCCGCGAAGGCCGAAGAAAGAAGATAGGCTTCCAGCGCGATATTCGCCACACCACTACGTTCGCTGAGCAAGCCACCATAAGCGGCGAAAAATAACGGAAGCGACAAGCGCAGCGTACTCAAGAGAAGATCATCCATGTCGCGGCCTCCGCAATTTTTGCAAAAGGTCCAGCCAACCCTGTTGGCTCGCAACGGCGAGCACGATGAGGGCCTGGATCACGACAGCCAACTCACGAGTCACATTCTCCGTGTCCAAGTCGAGATCCAAAGCGCCCTTCGTAAGGATTCCGAACAACACGGCAGCCACGACAACGCCCAGAGCAGTATTGCGTCCCAAAAGAGCGACGGCGATTCCGACAAAGCCGAGCCCTCCCGTAAATCCCTCACGCGTCTTGTGAGCGAAGCCGAGAATCAATCCGGCGCCAGCAAGCGCTGCCAGACCGCCCGAGATAAACATGGCTTTGACGGTCTCGCGATCGATGTCCACTCCCGCACGCAAGCCGACCGCGGGAGCTCCACCGGTCATCCTTTGCAAAAAACCAAACTTGGTACGACGAAACACGAATCCGTAAAACGCGGCTGCGGCGAGAGCCAAAAACAAGCTGGTGTTCAAGGGGCTTCCCCCGCCCAACGCCGGCAATGGCGACAAATAAAATCCAGGACCGATTTCGGCCGTTTCGGGAACCTGAGAGTCCGGATTATCGAATACGGAAAGAATCATGAAACTCACGAGCCCGTACGCGATGAAATTCAAAAGAATCGTCGTCAACACTTCGTGACAGCCGCGCTTCGCCTTCAACCAACCGGCGAAACCACCCCACAGACCGCCGAAGAAAAAAGCGATCGCCAATGAAAATGGAATCGCGAGATACGCGGGCCAGTGTGGCGCAAGAATGCCGACCGCGGACATCGCAAGGCCTCCCAACGCCATCTGCCCCTCGGCACCGATGTTGAATAGACCTGCGCGAAACGCCCAAGCCACGCTCAAGCCGGTAAAAATCAAAGGTGTCGCATAAAAAAGCGAATATCCGACCTGCGTGAGCGATCCGAACGCACCTTGATACAAAACTCCCATTACGACGAGCGGGCTTTCGCCGGCCAACGCTGCGATCGCGAGAGCGCATCCGAGGCCGATGAAAAGCGACAGCAGCGGAATAGCGAAGCGACCCATAAGAGTTTTGAGTTCAATTCGCATCATTAACCCCAATCGTTGACCCCAGTCATCGCCGCACCGATTTTCAAGCGGTCAAACTCCGCACGCGCGAACTCGGCTTGAACTCGCCCTTCGAAAAATACAAAAATTCGATCACAGAGTGCCATTAACTCATCCAACTCACTGCTGATGACCAGAACGCCGAGCCCCCGGTCACGCAACGCTAAAAGACGTGAATGAATCAGTTCAACGGCGCCGAGGTCCACTCCGCGCGTCGGCTGATGGCAAATCAAAAACTTCGGTCGGCGGCCAGCGACTTCGCGGGCGAAAATCAATTTCTGCTGGTTACCGCCACTGAGCGATCCCGCCGCGACGCTGAGCGAAGCCGCGCGCACGTCATAGGAGTTCGCCCACTGCGAAGTCTCTTCTTCGACCTTCGCCTCATTGAAGACTCCGTGACGAACAAACCGGTCTTCGAGGCCGATTGTCATGTTCGCGTAGCAAGATTCTTCGGCCCACAATGCCTGCGCGAGCCGATCTTCGGGAACCAACGCAACACCACGACGACGGACGTCGGCGGTCGCACCCAACCGCACGGGCGCCTTGAGCAACGTCAGCTCGCCACGAACCCGCCGCAGGCCCATGATGGCCTCGACGAATGTCGACTGACCCGAACCTTCGACCCCGGCCACACCGACGATTTCACCCGCGTGCACATCGAGGTTAATACCTTTTAAGCGCCCGCGGTGCTCTCCTTCTTCTTGTACGTCCCGAGCGTAGAGCATCACCTCTTCACCGCGCGGCTGACGTTCCGCGCCCAGCGGCACCAACTGGCGTCCGATCATGCTTTCAACGATTTGGTCCGGGGTCGTCTCCGCGATCTCGCCCTGAGCGATCAACCGGCCGCCGCGTAAAATCGTATACGTGTCGCACAACTGAAAGACGTCACCGATTTTGTGCGAAATCAGAACGATGGTTCGACCGGCGGCTTTCAGCGCACGCAAGACCTCGAAGAAATCGTGTATTTCCTGAGGAGCGAGAACCGCCGTCGGTTCGTCCAGAAACAAAATGCGCGCTTCACGAAAAAGCAGCTTGAGAATTTCGATGCGCTGGCGAAAGCCGACGCTGAGTTCGGAGACTTTGGCTTCCCAGGGAACCGCCAGCTGCGGGCCCGGCAACAATTTCTCAATATGTGCGATCGCGGCCGCGCGATCCAAATGCCCGGCACGCCCGGAAACTTCGGCACCCAACATGATATTGTCGATGGCCGAAAGCGTCTCCACGAGAGTGAAATGCTGTTGTACCATCCCGAGTCCATTGCGGATCGCGTCCATTGGCGACTTCCACCGCACGCGCTGGCCGTCGAGAAAAATCTCGCCCGACGTCGGCTGATACAGACCGAACAACAATTTCAGAAGAGTCGACTTGCCCGCACCGTTTTCACCCAGAATCGCATGAATTCGCCCGGGCGCGAAAGTCGCTGAAACGTTCGAGACGGCTACACAGGGGCCAAACGCCTTGGTCAGCTCACGTGTTTCGAGAAGGGCTTTCATTTCGACTTGGACTTACTAAGGAGATAGTAATCAGGAACTTGAATAGCGCCATTGGCGATGTCGGTTCGAACTTTCTCTAGTCTCTCGCGATAGAGCACGATCAGGTTTTGATTGTGTTCATCGACCGCGTAATCAATGCCTTTATCAGCCAATCCGAAGTATCGAGTGCCCGCGCGGAACCGGCTTTCTGACTGTTCTTTTATGATTTCATAAACGGCCGTGTCCACGCGTTTGAGCATGCTGGTCAACACACGCCCGGGCTTCATGGCGTTCTGATTGGAGTCGACGCCGATCGCGAACTTTTGTTTTTCTTCGACGGCATCAAACACGCCGAGGCCGGACGCTCCTGCGGCGTGAAAGATCACATCCGCATCACGAGCGATTTGCCCGAGAGCCAACTCTTTGCCTCGGCTCGGATTCGCCCACGCGCTGGAATTCACGCCTACATAATTCACCAAGACAGAGGCATTGGCGTTGGCCGCTTTCACTCCGGCCTCATAGCCCATTTGAAAGCGCCGAATCAGAGGCACATCCATGCCACCGATGAATCCCACCTTGCCCGTTTTCGAAGCCAAGGCCGCAAGGTAGCCGACCAAGAAGCTGCCTTCATGCTCGGAAAACATCAGGCTGGCGACATTGCCCCCATCCACGACGCCATCGACGATCGCGAAATGCGTCTGCGGAAACTGTGGAGCCACTTTTTTCACGGCATCGATCTGCGCAAATCCAATGGCGATGATGAGCGGATAACCTCGCTCCGCAAAGGTCCGAAGTGCGGGTTCAAAAGCTGCGTCGTCCGGGCACTCGACATCTTTGAGAGCGATGTGAAAATCCTGCACCGCTTGCGTCGCGCCTCGAAAAGCCGCGCTATTGAAGGACTTGTCGTCTTTGCCACCCTTATCGAGAACGAGACCGACTTTCATGTCGGAAGACGCGCCGGATTTCGACTTATCCGACGCTGCACCCGGTGCCGCAGCTGGTGATGTTTCTGGTGCCCGCGAAGAGGGCGTGCAGCCGACAGCGAAGCAAGCAGTCAAGCTCAGAACCAATGAACGTAATGTCATCGCCAAAGGCCTCCGCAAGAGTTGCCAAAACATACCTTAAACCTTCGTTATTGCAAGTCATTTGGAACTTCCAGAAATATGGTATAGAACTCAAGAATGCTTCGCTTTTTACTGCATTCCGGTTTTGCTCTCGCCTGCTTTTTAGCGGTGGTTATCGCGTTGATTG
>JAMPXM010000023.1 GCA_023701225.1 Pseudobdellovibrionaceae bacterium
GACCTGACATTGAAGTTTCATTTGAACTCAAACCCGTGGCCGAGAGGCGGACGTCCGCCCACGCCGCTCGCGTCAGATCGGACACTTGACGCTGGCCTCAGGATTGAACCTCCACGACAAACGACCTCATGAGTCGAGTCATGCTCATACTCATAACTCGATTCATGAACATGACGGTTGCTTGTTCTCTCGGAGGTTCCCCATGCCGACCGTTCTTTTCTCCATTCTCAGCGCGGGACTTGCTCTTGTCTCGGTGCCCTCTTACGGCGGCGACAGTCCCAGCGGCTTGCCCGATCATGTGATCGGCGTCGGTACATCGGTTGTGTTGCCGGCACTTGGAGCGGGACCCATCACAGTGTCCGACGGTCGCGTCTTAAAGGCGGAAGACTTAGGCAACCGAGTGCGCCTGACAGGCCGTAAGCCGGGACTTGCCGCGGTATCCACAGCTCGGAATACACACTTCATTTCCGTCTTAAGTGCCGGCGCGTTTCACGTTTACCGGCAACTCGAACGCTTGACCGCGGAGATGCAAGGTCTCTCGGTCCACGTTGAAAGCGGTATCGTCATCGTCGAAGGCAAACTTCTTCGTGTTTCCGATTGGAAGCGTTTGGCAAGTGAGGTGAGTTCGGGAGGGTATACGTTTCGCGCCGAACCGGATGTCTTGATCCGCCAAGACGCGGAACTGTCGATCGCCCAGATCGTCCGGGACGCGGGCCTGCCTCCGCTGGATTTGCAGCTCGTACCTGCCACCGTTCGCCTGGCCGCGGACCGCGCGGATCTGAAAGCACGGGTCAACGCCGTCCTCGGACCTTACGGATTTACGATCGAGAAAAGCGAAGGGGCGTTAACATTGGAGCCATTGGTGCGAGTGCAAATTCTCGTCACGGAAATCCGCAAATCCATGCTGCGCAGACTCGGCGTCTCTTGGCCGTCCTCAGCCACGGCCCAAGCTCTTCCTTCTTTCCAAGCTCCCGGTCGCTCTCCGCTCGCGGTCGAAATCCAAGCGCTCGAGCAAAGTGGTGCGGGTCGCATTCTCGCCTCGCCCAATCTCCTTTGTCGCTCCGGCAAAGAAGCGCAGTTTCTCGCCGGAGGCGAGTTTCCGATCAAAGTCTCCGGAAACAAACGCCAGGATGTCGTCTGGAAGCGGTACGGTGTCATGCTCAAGATCAAGCCCCAAGCCGATTTCTCGGGTCGGATGAGCATCGCTCTCGAAACAGAAGTGTCCACCTTCGATCCTCATCGCTCCGTCGATGGCTTACCGGGCATGCTGACGAATCGAATCGAAACCCACTTCGATCTCGTTCGCGCGCAAACCATCGCGCTCTCAGGTTTGATCAAGCACGAGTCCGGCTCCAGTTCTGCCGGACTTCCCGGCCTCTCCTCGTTGCCGATTCTCGGCTATCTTTTTTCAAGCAAGGAATTTCAGGACCACAAGACCGAGCTTGTGGTTTTCGTGACTCCGGAAGTGATGCCTGCCGATGGAGCGACGCTATGACTCAAGTCAATCTCGTCGATATCGTTTCGCGAATTCAAGATCACTTCAGGGATTTGGCTCTCTCGGACCCTGGCACCATTCTGGAGGATTCGGCTACGGACGACGGCACCTACCGGGACGACAATCCGCGCGTGCGTGAACTCGTGGATCGGATGACGAATCCTCTTTCCTCCCCGGACGCCGAACGCATTCGCGCCGAGTATTTCGAGTCTGGTCCTCTGCAGGCGCTTCTGGAACGCGACGACGTCACTGAAATTATCGTCAATGGGCCGCAATCGATTTGGTATGAATGCGCAGGCCGGCTGCGGATGTGGGAAGACATTTTCTTAAGCGACCTGACGTATCGGAATTTCATTCAGCGTGTCTGTCGCGATGCGGGCGTGCAACTGTCCTTGGATTGTCCTTTCACCGACGGTCATTGGCGAAATTTCCGACTGCATCTGATCTCTCCGCCCGCTTCGCCGCATGCGGCCCTGACACTTCGGCGCCACCCTTCCAGCCCTTGGCGACTGCAGGATTTGCAGGACCGCGCATGGGCGCCACTGGATGCGATGATTTGCCTGCGGCAGCTCATTGAACGGAAGCAGAATTTCCTGATCGTCGGAGGCACCGGCTCTGGCAAAACTTCCGTCCTCAATGCCTGCCTTCAGGAACTTCAACCGCACGAACGCACGGTGGTGATCGAAGATACCAGCGAACTCACGGTTCCGAATCGCTCCAGCACCAAACTGCTCACGCGCCGGGACTCGACTGGCCATTTACGCGACATCGATCAGGCGGAGCTGTTGAAACAAAGCTTGCGCATGCGCCCCGATCGACTCGTGATGGGAGAGATCCGTGGCAACGAAGCCAAAGATCTGCTGATGGCATTCGCTACGGGGCACGCAGGCTGCATGGGGACACTGCACGCCGAGACCGCGCGCCAAGCACTACTGCGTTTGGAGATGTTGATCCAATTAGGAGCCGCGCAATGGAGCCAACAGGCCGTTCGCACGCTGGTCTTGCTGAGTCTTCACGCGATCGTCGTTGTCCAGCGCGCGGCGGACGGTCAAAGAAAATTAGAAGGCATTTACCGTCTCGCCTCATTGGAAGACATCGGATTTCTATTAGAGAAAATCGTTTGAGATGGCGGACGATGTGAGGTCGAAGCAAAACGCGACCCGAAGAGGTTCGCGTTTCGTGCGCCTCGCAATCAGGACGTGTGCTCAGGCGACCGTATCGAGAAAACTGCCGCGCGGATAAAGAGCGTCGGGATCGAAAGTCGGCTCTTTGACCGCTTCCGCCACATCCGTCTTGAATCCCGTCGGCTTGGACTCCGCGACAACGGCCTCGATGGCGATAGGAATCGCCACGATGACTTCCGAATCACCAACCGGAGCCGGCTCGGCATCACGTTTGTTGCGCATAAAAAATCCCTCCGAAATTTGCGCCGCGGCGTCGGTTTGCTGGGCTTCCTTGGAACGAGCACTGAGCATGCCGTCCTGAAGCTCCCTGGCTTTTCTGAGCGCATCCACGCCCTCGGCGCGTTCGCGCAGGGACGAGACTCCCTGCGGCCGACCAAAGCCAGGCGTTCCAGGGCGAACTGGTTGCGCGTCTTTCATGTCGACGGAAGTGACTCGAGGCGAGCCTGAGAGAATTCCACTGATCTTTTGCATATCCACCTCCATGTGGTCTGCACGGAGCGCAATCCTTGCGCTCTCCCCTTCCTTTTCGGCAGAGTGTTTCAGATCTGTACACTTTCTTTTATGTACAACGCGGAACTCGACCTATGTCTCCGACTGAGGTCGGGGACACTGGTCGAGTTCCACTCGATCCGAGATGAATATGATGTCGGTTCAGGCCTTGGGCAGTTCCGCCAGACGGATACCGAGTTCAATCAACTGCTCGCGACTGACATGGCTCGGAGCATCGGCCATGAGATCCGTGGCCTTGGCCGTTTTCGGGAATGCGATCACTTCACGGATCGCTTCCGTTCCGCACAAGATCATGGCCAGACGGTCCATACCCCAAGCGATGCCGGCGTGAGGGGGCGTTCCATAACTCAGAGCTTCGATGAAGAATCCGAACTTCTCTTGGGCTTCTTCTTGGCTCAGTCCGAGCGTGCGGAACATGGCGTCCTGGACTTCGGACCTGTAGATCCGGACCGAACCACCACCAATCTCGTAGCCGTTGCAGACGAGGTCATAGGCCTTGGCGAGAATTTTTCCATAGTTCGCCTCGTTGCCGGCGAGCAGATCATCGAAGAACTGATCTTGCGGTGAGGTGAACGGATGATGGCGCGCGGCCCAGCGCTTGCCTTCGGCATCGTACTCAAAAAGCGGGAAATCGACGACCCACAGGAACGCGTCCTTCGATGTGTCCACCAATTTGAACTCATGTCCCAGGAACAAGCGCAACGCGGATAAGGCCGCACACGTTGTATCAAACGAGTCGGCAACGATAAACCCGCAACCCTTGCCGCTCGGACAAAGCGCGTGGAAGATTTGCTTGAGTTTCGCTTCATCAACGAACTTCGCGATCGGTGAATTGAGCTTTCCCGTCTCGTCGGATTTGATCCATACCAAGCCCTTGGCGCCGGCTTTCTTCGCCATATCCGTCAGCTTGTCGATAAACGCACGCGAAAGATCCGCCGTTTCAAAGCCGATGCCTTTGACCGCGCCCTTTTTCGCGAGCGCGTCCTCGAACACTTTAAAGCCCGAGTTTGCCACAAGTTCGTTTAAGTTCTTCAATTCGAGACCGAATCGGATGTCGGGTTTGTCGCTGCCGAAACGATCCATCGCTTCCTGATAGGATATGCGCGGGATTTGACCGATATCGACGCCTTTGAATTTCTTCCAGAGAGCGACGGCCATACGTTCGTTGATCGCCATGATGTCGTCTTGATCGACGAAGCTCATCTCCATGTCAATTTGCGTAAATTCCGGTTGGCGATCGGCGCGCAAGTCTTCGTCTCGAAAACATCGTGCGATCTGGAAATAACGATCCTGGCCGCCGATCATCAACAGCTGTTTCAATGTCTGCGGACTCTGTGGCAATGCGTAGAATTGACCCTGGTTCACGCGTGACGGCACCAGATAGTCGCGCGCGCCCTCGGGCGTACTCTTATAGAGAATCGGAGTCTCGATTTCCAAAAAGCCTTCGTCGCTGAGGAACTCTCTCACCGCACGCGTGACATTGTGGCGAATCCGCAAGTTCTGCGTGAGACGATCGCTCCGGATATCGAGATATCTGTATTTCAAACGCAGGATTTCTGAAACATTGTCGTCGTTGATCAGAAACGGCGGCGTTTTCGCCTCGGAGAGGACTTCGCAGCGAGCGGCGACGACTTCGATTTCGCCGGTCTTGATTTTCGCGTTCGCCATGCCCGCGGGGCGCGCACGCACGGTGCCCTGAACGGCGATGACAAACTCACCACGAACGCTGTGCGCGCTCGCCATCGTCGGCTGGTTCGGATCAAGAACGACCTGTACGATCCCCTCACGGTCACGAAGATCGATAAAAACCAAGCCCCCATGATCTCGGCGTGAGTGCACCCAGCCCATCAAATTCACATCGCGACCATCGTGCTCCCGGTTGAGCGCTCCGCAATACGATGTCCGCTTCAGTTCCTTCACGAACTTGGGGGCGTTTTTCTGCATATCTCATGTCCTTGTTTTCGCTCGAGATTCTGGCAACTCAGAATAGTGGAGCAGGGTGGCTTTGCCAACGACAAAAACGCCTCGGACGCCGGCTCGAAAGACCCAGGGGACGGCGTGTATGGACAGCCTCATACAAAACGACTATCTTCTCGCTTATGCCGAAACTCAAAGTGGAAAGCCAATCCAAGTACTCCGCCACGGAAACCTTTAAGAAGATCAAGCAGATGCTCGAGACAGATCGCGATCTGCAAAAGCTCGATGCGGGTTATAAATGCACCTTCAACGAGGGCAATATGACTGGCACCGCCAAGGGCAGCCGCTTCGAAGCAAACATGAAAGTCGCCGCCGCCGGCACCGGCAGTCAGGTGCAGATCGAGGTCGATTTGCCGCTGATCCTGAGCCCAATGAAAGGCGTCGTGCAGTCGACTCTGCAGAAAAAGCTGGAGTCAACGCTCGCCTGAGCGACGGAATCGAGAAGGCATGGCGACCAAAGGTAAGGGCACGGGCAAAGGTCCAAAAAAATCCGCCGACCGGACGACGAGGAAACAGCCTCGCTCCGATACCGTCCGTCCAAAAGCTCCGGCCAAGAGGCAACTCTCGGCCTCCAGCAAAAATGCCAAGACAAAGTCGGCTCGCTCGCCCCACGACCCTGCACTGACTTCCGAGACGGAAGATTCACCACGATTGGTGACCGCGGAGATCATCGATGCCTCACCGCTGGAAGATTCCACATCTCCTCATGTCGATGACAGCGAAGCGTACACAGGTTCAGAGCCGACCAACCTCATCTCGGACGACGACGATGAAGTTCTGGCACCACAAAAAAGCAAGCCAGCGGCCCGAAAGAAACTACCGGTTCCCGTCACGCAAGAAACCGGCACCACAAGCGATGACCCGGTTACGACCTATTTGGCCGAGATTCGCAAATATCCATTGCTGACGAAGGAGCAAGAGTACGATCTCGCCGTTCGCTTCCGCGAACACAAAGATCCGAACGCGGCCGAGCAGTTGGTCACGGCCAACCTTCGGTTTGTGGTGAAAATCGCCACCGAGTACTCGCGCTTCGGAGCCAAGCTGATCGATCTGATCCAGGAAGGCAATGTCGGGCTCATGCACGCCGTGCGTGAGTTCAATCCCTATAAAGGCGTGCGTTTGATCACCTACGCCGTTTGGTGGATTCGCGGCTATATCCAAGAGTACTTGATGCGCCAATATTCGATGGTTCGCATCGGTACCACGCAGAATCAACGCAAGCTGTTCTACCGGCTACAGAAAGAAAAAATGCGTTTGGATTCGATGGGCCAGGAGCCGACGGTGCCCTTACTCTCCAGTCGTCTGGGAGTTTCGGAAGACGAAGTCCGACTCATGAGCCAACGTTTGTCGGGACGTGACATCAGTCTCAATCAACCTTTGGACGTCGAATCCCCCTCGAGCCTATTGGATTTCGCCGCGAGCGACGATATGAGCGTCGATGAAAAAATCGGCAATGCCGAGCAATTGGCCGTCTTGCGCGAGAACATCGAGAAAATTCGACCGCACCTCAATGAGAAAGAACTCTACATCCTCGAAAATCGCGTGCTCGCCGACGAGCCGATGACTTTGCAAGAGATCGGCGAGCATTATGGAGTGACTCGCGAAGCGGTTCGCCAAATCGAGGCGCGGCTGATCAACCGGATTCGTTTGGCCTTCACCGAAAGCCTCGATGCGCCCGCCCTTACGAACACACGTCAACGCGGTGACGCCGACAATCTCTGACGTCTGCCCGTCTCGCGGCAAGCGAAATCGAATCGCATCAAATGGAAAGCCGACGACTTTTCTGAAAATTCGTTTTGTTGAAGGAGAATCCACAGACTCTTCAAAACGGGCCGGATGATCTCAGCTCTCGCGCGCGATATGAGCCTCTTTGGAGTCACGAGTCACCGTGGCTCGAGCCAAGGAGACTTCGGATGCAGTGCCAGGGATCCCGTGTTCGCAGTAAAGCTATTTGTCTCATTCTCGCCTTGTCGGCCGGGCTCTTCGCCTGCGCCGAGAAAGACAAAATCAAAGCCGAACCCGATGGAGTCGAAACGGAAGTCAGCGAGTTCTCTCTGGCAGATCAGTGGGAGAGCGCGTGTCGTCCGTTGCGGTTCGACACCTTTGGCGTGATCTCAGCCGTTGAGCGATATGACTTCAGCCCCACCATGACGAAGACAACGACACTGTCCGCAGCAGAAAACTGCACCGAGCCCGTGCTTGAAGTGCGGGAATCCGGGGCGTTCTTTCTCGGCGGAGAAGCCCATGACGACGCACGCGATTTGAATCTCCGTCTCGACACCGTTCATATCAAACCGTTGACCGCCAATGCTCGTAACGCGCTGAACGCGCTCCGCGCTTGCGACGCGACTGACTGGCTCGTTGCACAGGAAAAAGACGTGACCGCAAAAACAGGAAACCCGGTCGAAACCCGATGTTGGCAGCGAACGCCTCGCGAAGTTTTTGATATCGTGCGACGATCCGGAGAAGTGATTTATCTCGGCTCACAAGACGATGCGCTCGACAAAACTTCGAACGAAACGCGGCCGACGACTTTGGACGCGTCCAACGCATTCGCAAGAAAATGATCGGATGAGGATGCGGGCCGAATGGCCCGCCGAATTAAGAAGCTTCCGGGCCGTGGTCGTTGAAGACCTGGGTCAGCTTGCCCCGCAAGCGGGAAATCGCCTGAGCGTGGAGCTGTGACACCCGACTCTCCGTGACACGCAGAACCTTGCCGATTTCCTTGAGGTTCAAGTCCTCGTAATAATACAGCGACAGCACCAGGCGTTGCCGCTCCGGTAATTCCTCGATCGCCTTGGTCACGACGTCCTTGACGGACTTCATATTCAGTTGCGTGAACGGATTGTTCAGCTTGCAACCTTCGAGGATGTTCAGGATGGACTTCTTATCCACGTTGCTGAACGTGGCCGCATCGTCGATAGATAATACCGACACGGGGCGCACCTGATTCACTAAATCGTAGAATTCGTCCATCGTCATGTTCAGGCGCTCGGCGACTTCTTCATCCGTGGCGGTGCGGCCGAACTCGGCTTCGAGCTCGATCACCGTACGATCCAAGAGCTTCGCTTTGTCACGAACGGAACGCGGCACCCAATCCTGCGCACGAAGCTCATCGAGGATGGAGCCGCGAATACGGAATTCGGCGTAGGTTTTAAACTTGTTGTCGCGCGTGGGATCGTACTTTTCAATCGCGTCCATCAGACCGATCACGCCGCTGGAAATCAGGTCATCCAGTTCGATGTTCGATGGCAGCCGAACGGCGATTTTTTGCGCGATAAACTTGATCAACGGAGCGTACTCCATGATCAGTTTGTCTTTTTGGTCCGATGTCAGCTTCGTCGGCTCTTCTTTATACTTTCGAAGCAAAGACGAGTTATTCGACATTTCCGCCCACCCTTAGCATTGGAAACGCTGGAATGCGCGTTCGAGTCGCACGCACGCCCGATTACAGGTTATCAAAACGAGAACCCCCGACAAAGTCCTGATCTTTTCATGCCACGCCAACCAGCTGCTCCCAAAAGAATTGCAAGCTGCCCTTGGGAGACTCGGAGTCCGCATAAAACCGGAATTTGTGAGCAATTCTGCGCATCGCCGTCGCGGCGGCCGTTTCCGGATGAGATCTCATGACGAGCTGCTGGCTCTTCGTCGCCTGTCTCAAATTGAGATCCATGGGCACCGATCCCTTGTAATCCAAGCCCACATTGAGAAAGCGAGCGGAAACATCGTTCAAACGCTCGAAGAGGCGCAGGCCTTCAGTCTCATCTTTGACTTGATTGCAAATGATTGAAAATCGGTTCTCGCGATAGCGCTGGTGGAGAACCTTGATCAGCGCATAGGAATCCGCGATGCTGGCAGGATCGGGCGTCACAACGACGTTGATCTCCTGCGCGGCCGCGTTCAAGTACAAAACGTTATCGGCGATGCCTGGCGCGGTATCCACGATCATCAGATCATACCCGGTGCCGAGCGAGCTGACTTGATCGAGCAAGTTCTGCTTTTCGAACATGTTCAGGTTCTGTAAATCGAAAATGCCGCTTCCTCCCGGAATCAACGTCACGTTCGGAGCGACATCGATCAAGATGTCTCGAACACCGGCTTCGCCGTGTACCACGTCCAAGATAGTTTTCTCCGGTCGCACGCCGAACATGATGTCGACGTTGGCCATGCCCAGATCTCCGTCCAAAATCAGCACGCGCTGGCCTTCACGACCAAGCGTGAGCGCGATGTTTGCGACTAAAGAGGTCTTACCGACTCCGCCTTTTCCCGAGGTGATACTGATCGTGCGGGTGCCGCGACTGTGGACCGAGAGACCTTGCGTGCTACTGGCGTGCGAAGTGTTGTTCAAACTCATTTCCTTTTTCCTCACTTACGGATGCGTGTCAGGCGGAAGATTAAATCGAGCACTCTCTCTTTTGTCGCCGTTTCGAAGTCCTCGGGTATCCGCGCGCCGGTCCCGAACGAATGAAGCGGCTTCATCGTTTTTTTCATTAAGTTGTAGATCACTCCGTGCTGAATCGACTGATCGAGATTCGTGAAAATCAAGTCCGCGAAATCCGTGATCTTATAGCGGCGCGCGATCTCAGCCGCGTCTGTGTCCTTCGCCGTCGCGGGCATCACGAGATGGAACGCGGCCGCAGCAGAAACCGGGGGCAACAGGGATCTCAAGCGATGAATCTCGTCGAGGTCGCCTAGCTGCAACCCAGGGAAGTCGACCAAGATGTGATCGACGTGTCCGAGTTGAGCCAGCACCCACTCCCATTCGTGCGCGTTGCGCACGATCGCGAAAGGGACATTGAGAATTTGGCAATAAATCTTGAGCTGATCCGCCGCGCCTACTTTGAACGAGTCCGTGGTCAGCACCGCGACCTTTTTCTTCTCGCGCACCACCAGATGACTCGCCATTTTCACGAGCGCCGACGTTTTGCCGGAACCCGAGCCGCCGACGAAGCAATGAACTCGGCCCGCGAGCGGCTGCGCCGACACCTGAATGTGATTCAAGAACCAACGCGCGACGAACGCATCCACGAGAGGACGCTTTTTGATCTGCATCGGATCCATTTGGGTTTGAGCTGAAGACAAAATCTCGACGACGTTCTCCGTGCTGATTCCGGCATCGTGTAGCTTCTGAAACATGAAGCTCAGGTCGTAGTGAATGCCATACTCAGCTCCTGGGTGCGCGTTCACGAACGTCTGTGGCACTTTCTGGAAGCCATCCACCATTTTTTGCAAGCGATGGACTTCGTTTTTCAAATTGATGAGTTCAAACTCACGACCGGCGTCTGCCGCGCCCGGCGCGCGCGGGGCTGGCGGGGGAACGGATCCGCCAGAGCGATCCTTGATCGGCACTTCGCGAACCAACTCCTGCCCTTCGGTGCTAAGACCGGCTCGCCAAGCTTCGCGAACCGCGTTCCGAATTCGCGCCTTCGCCCGCTCAGGCATGGGCGGCGGCGTGTTGTTCGTTTCCGGCATGGCGTCATCTTCATGCAAATCCGCCATCAAGTCGGCGACGTTGCGTCCGCTGACGTGGGACATGTTTCCAGGTCGACGCGACGACGGCTCGATCGCCAATTCCTGCGCTCGAGCGGCCGCGGGACGCTGAGCAGGTCGCGCGACAACCGTGCGCGGCGCCTCGTTCGTCTGGCCGACCATCGCATCTGCCGCCGGGCGGGTGGCTCGGGCACGAGCCGCGTGCTGATAGTGAAGCTCCTCGTCCGGAATATCGATATAACTTGTCGAGGTGATCGGGCGACGCTCCTGCTCTTCTTCATGTTGACGAAGCCGCGACGAAGTCATTTTCTCGATGATCTGTTTCTGCGTGCGAGCCGGGCTCTGCTGGAAGCGCGTGCGCTCCTTGTCGGGAAGACGGGATTCAACGAACTTCTTGCGATGCAACGTGTTTTCGGAAACGGCAGCCGTCACTTCGACGCTGCCCTCGCCAGCGAGCCCGAAGGACTTGCGGTTATCGCGAGCTGCGAGGATCACCGCATCCGGGCCCAGCTCGTGTTTGACCATGAGCAGAGCTTCCTTCATTGTTCTAGCTTCGAATTTCTTAACCCGCATGCGACAACTCCACTACCCCTACGTTCGACACGCGCGTGTCGGCGGAGAGTTCATTGTGAGACAGCACCACGAGCTGTGGGATGAATCGGTGCGTGAGTTTGAACAAGTGACGACGCGCGGTCGGGCTCGTCATGAGAATCGGCTGACCGGCGATTTCCGGATGACTTTCGATCGTGTGCGCGATGCCCTCGATCATGGCCGAGGCCACGCGTGGGTCCATGACCAACTGGACGCCCTGTTCCGTCTGCAGAAGCGAGTTGGCGATCAACTCCTCTAGCCGCGGATCCAAACTGATCACGGGCACGAATCCGTCGTCACTACGGTAACGAGCGGAAATGCCGCGCGCCAGCGCCTTACGCGTCGACTCCGTCAAGATTTCCGGATCCTTCGTACGCTGAGCATCGTCCGCGAGAGTCTCAAAGATCGTCAACAGATCGCGGATCGAGACCTGTTCACGCAGCAAATTCTGCAAAACCTTGACGACCACGCCCAAACTGAGCGGCTCGGGGATCAAATCCTCGACCACCTTCGGATATGATTTCTTGAAGTTGTCCACCAAAGTCTGTGCCTCTTGGCGACCTAACAATTCGTGCGCGTGAGTGCGGATGATCTCCGTGATGTGCGTCGCCATCACTGTGGACAAATCGACGACGGTATAACCCGCGATTTCGGCTTCTTCTTTCTGCGCTTTCGAAATCCAGAGCGCGTCCAAACCGAAAGCCGGTTCTTTGGTGGGAATGCCATCGACTCGCGAGTGCACATTTCCCGGATCCATCGCCAAGAGGTACTCCGGCTTCAAATGCCCGCCGCCGACGCGATTGCCCTTGATCAAAAGGCGATATTCGCCAGGGTCCAACTGGAGATTGTCGCGGATATGGATGCTGGGAACAATGATGCCGAGATCGAGCGCGAATTGCTTGCGAATGGAAACGATGCGCTCAAGAAGATCTCCGCTCTGATCGCTTTCCACGATATTGATCAGACCGTAACCGACCTCGAGCTCAACCATGTCGAGAGGCAAAAGAGTTTCGATCTTTTCCTTTTCAGGCTTGGCCGCTTTTTCTTCGGACCGGCGGCGTGATTCTGCCTCTTCTTCACGACGGTATTTCATGATCACCCACGCGATCCCGCCCAAGACAGCTGCAATCGTGAAAAATGGCAACGTCGGAAGTCCGGGAACCAAACCAAGGGCCGCCATCGTACCGGCGACAATCAAGAGTGCCTTCGTATTCACGAAGAGTTGTCCTACGACTTCCGTGCCGATCGCCTTGCCGCTGGAATTGCGGGTCACGATCGTACCGGCCGCTGTGGAGATGATCAGCGCGGGAATCTGGGCCACGAGACCATCACCGATTGACATCTTCGTATAAAGCTCGGCCGCTTGACCGATCTCCAGACCCTTTTGGAACACGCCGATCAAAAGGCCGCCGACGACGTTGACGACCGTAATGATGATGCCGGCGATCGCATCACCTCGCACGAACTTGGAGGCACCATCCATGGCGCCGTAAAAGTCGGCTTCCGCTTCGATTTCTTTGCGACGGCGACGAGCTTCGTCCTCGTTGATGAGACCTGCGTTCAAGTCCGCGTCGATCGACATCTGCTTACCGGGCATGGCGTCCAAAGTGAAACGAGCCGCGACTTCCGCGACGCGGCCGGAACCTTTGGTGATGACCACGAAGTTGATGACGACCAGGATCACGAACACGATGAATCCGATGACATAGTTGTTTCCGACGACGAAGTGACCGAACGCAGAGATCACCGCGCCCGCGGCATTCTCGCCGTTATGGCCTTCGCTCAAAATCAATCGCGTCGACGCGACGTTGAGGGCGAGTCGATACAGCGTCGTGATCAGGAGCAAACTCGGAAAAATACTGAAGTCGAGCGTCTTGTTCGTATAAAGGGCGACGATCAAGATCAAGAGGCTAGAACTGAGCGAGATCGTCAGGGCGATGTCCAAGAGCATCGGCGGGAGCGGAATCAACATGACCGTCAAAATGCCGATCAAGGCGGCGGCCAACATCAAATCGGTGTTCTTGGTGTACTTCTCGAATTTTTTTAAAAACTGAAAAAGGTCTTCCATCTTACCTGAACACCTTTCTCTTCAAACGATAGACGTAAGACAGAACCTGAGCCACGGCCGTGAAGAGTTCTCTCGGAATCGCTTGTCCGACTTTGATCGTCTTATAGATGGTGCGCGCCAACGGCTTGTTTTCCATGATCGGAATATTGTTCTCACGAGCAAGCGACTTGATTTTCTCCGCGATCAAACCCGCACCCTTGGCGATCACCTGTGGTGCGGCCATCGTTGCGGGGTCGTAGCGAAGTGCGACCGCAATGTGAGTCGGGTTGGTGACGATGACGTCAGCCTTGGGAACATCATTCATCATCCTCTTGTTGGCCATTTCACGTTGAACGCGGCGGATGCGGGCCTTGATGAGCGGATCACCTTCTCGAGACTTATGTTCTTCTTTGATCTCCTGTTTGGTCATCCGCATCTGCTTTTCAAGTTCCCACCACTGCATGAAGTAATCCGCAGCCGCCAAGACTGCCATGAATACACCGATGCTCCCGAGCATACGGATGGTGAGATCGCCCAAGAACGCGAAGAGCTGATGGACGCTGAATTGAACCAGAGCAGGAACCGACAAAACCTGATCCTTGACGACCATCGCCATGACAGCCGAGATCATCACGACTTTCGCGACAGCCTTCACGCCCTCCAGCAGAGAGCGCACGGTGAACATCCGTTTGAAACCCTCGATCGGGTTCACCTTTTCCCATTTGAATTCGAAAGCCTCTTCATTATTGAGCAGTCCGGTTTGCAGAACCGTGCTCGCGACGCCCAGAATCGCCGCCATGCCCAGCATTGGCGCGAGAATGAAGAGTCCCGACTTTGCGGCAAAGAGCACGGCAGGCACGTAGTCTCCGCCACGTGCCGCCTCGACGACAAACGGCCCCAGCGACGCGGTCAACACACCCGTGACCTGTTCAAGGAAAAAGCGTCCCATCATCCACATCAGCAACGCGGATCCGAGCAGAATAAAGACCGTGGCAAGCTCACGCGTCTGAGCGACTTGACCGCGATTGCGAAAATCATCGCGGCGCTGCTGTGTCGCTTCCTCTGTCCGTTCCTGTTCGGTATCCGCCATCCCGTCGCCTTACCTCAGAGCGTTTTCAACATTAAGAACAAGTGTTCAGCCATCGAATTCATGATCGCCTCCGTTTCTGGAACCAAAACCGGAAGCGAAAGAATCATCACCCCGATCCCAGCCAGAATGTTCACCGGCAAACTCGTCACGAGGACGTTGATCTGCGGCACTGTGCGACCCAAGATACCCATGAAGATATTCAGGATGAAGATCGTGACCATGATCGGGGCCGAGATCTGAATGCCGGCAACGACCACGTCGCTCACAAAATCGGTCATTTGCGTGAACGCGCTCAGATTCACGCCCTGCATGGAAAGCGGAATCGACTGAAAACTCTGCGCGAGCCCTTCCAAGAAAATGTGATGCCCGTTCAGCGCCAAAAAAACCAACGTGGCGACCGTGAGATAAAATTGCTCGAGTGTCGTGGCCTGCATACCCAAGGACGGATTGAAGACCTGCGCGCTGGAGAGTCCCACGTAGGTGGACATCAGGTTGCCGGCGATGCCGAACGCGAAAAACAGCATACGCGTGACGAATCCGAGACTCACGCCGACCGCCGCTTCTTTCCCCGCCAGCCACAGAATTTCATGGCCGAGGTTCACTCCCGCCAGTTCCTCGCGCCCGATCGTCGGGAACATGAGCATGGTCAGCAGGACGGCCAGAAGAACCTTGGCCTGGTTCGGCACCGAGTAAACCGAGAACACCGGCCATGAGACGAGAAACGAGATGATGCGAATCAGCGCCAAAGCGAAGGCGAGTATTTCGTTTTCGTTCATCGCGAAAGACGGAAACACGTTACTCCCTCACATAAGTCGCGAGATTTTCGAACAGCATATGCGTAAAGCCTGAAATCACATCGAGCATCCAGGGGCCGGCGAGCATGACGACGATGCCGATGACGATCATCTTCGGAATGAATGTCAGCGTAGCTTCGTTGATCTGCGTGACCGCTTGAAGGATCGAGACCAGTAAACCCGTGACAAGAGCGGCTCCCAAGAGGGGCGCCGACAGCAATGCCGCCGTCTTCAAGGTTTCTTGACTCAGATGCATGATCAGATCTTCACTCACGGGTGACTTCCCTTTTTTAACCGAAGCTTTGGACCATCGAGCCGATCAGCAGCGTCCAGCCGTCGACCAACACGAAGAGCATGATTTTAAATGGCAGAGAGATGACGACCGGAGGAAGCATCATCATGCCCATCGCCATCAACACGGCCGAGATGACCATGTCGATCACAAGAAACGGCAAATAGATGATGAAGCCGATCTGAAACGCCGTTTTTAGCTCCGAAATCACAAACGCCGGAACGAGAACGGTGGTCGGAACTTCGGAGAGGTTCTTCGGCTTTTCAATTTTCGACAGACGAACGAAGAGCGCCAGATCCGTGTCGCGCGTCTGCGCGAACATGAATTTGCGAAGCGGGCTCAAGCCGTTTTCAAGCGCCTTTTCCTGACTCATGGTTCCTGCCAGATACGGACGGACCGCCTTGGTGTTGATCTCCTCGAATGCCGGACCCATGATGAAAAACGTCAAAAACAGAGCGAGGCCTACCAGCAATTGGTTCGGTGGCATTTGCTGTGTGCCCAAAGCCTGACGCAAGAACGACAAGACGATGATCAAACGAGTGAAGCTCGTCATCATGATCAAAATCGCCGGAGCGAGCGTCAACACCGTCAACATCAAGATGATCTTGATCGTATTGACGACTTCGTTCGGATTGTCGGTGGACTTGAAGCCGAAGTTCACAGTCGGCAAGGTCACGCCCTGAGCACTCGCCACACTCGCGCCACCCAGTAGCAGCACGGCCCCGAGCAGACCCATTCGCTTCCAGTTGAATCCCGTTTTTCCGTCCTTCACTCGTGTCGCCCTTCCTTGGGTCAGCTCACCCGCGTCCTTGCGGGTTCATCGTGCGAGACAGTCAGATCTGTTTGAGACCCTTCAAGCGTTTTGAAACGGAATCTCGAATGTCCGAAAGCCCGCGCATCGCGAAGTCATCATGACCGCGAGGCGCACGAGAAACCGAGTCATCACCATCGAACTCAAATCCGCCGAGAGCGGAATTGAAATCGCGTGGTGTCTCTTCGGGGATCTCTTCATCTAAAAGCGAGAGGGTTTTGAGCATCGTAATCGAGTGATCGGTAATACCCACCAGGATCGACTCCCCCGCGACCTGAATAATCGCGATGCTTTTTTTCGCTCCGAGGTGGTGCTGCGTGAGAATCTTGATTTTGGTCGTGGTATCTTTTTGATTTCCACGCCGAGTGTACTTTTTCAATCCGATCGTCACGCTCAGCCCGAGCAATAGAAGCACGCCCAGCGAAGCGAGTACACGCGCGATCATCGAAGCGCCGCTCTTGGCCGCCTTCGGCTTGGACTCGAGAACCGGAATGTCCTTTTCGTTCATCTTCGAAACATCCGGCTTGTTCGCTGGATTTGAAGCGGTCGCGCCGGACGCCACTTGAACCGCCGCTTCGCCCGCCGCGACGGCGCTCTCATCGGATCCCGCGGCGACGGGCGCGACGGCCGCGGTGGCTCCGCTTTCGTTGCCCATCTCTTCGGCGATGTCGCCGCTTCCGGACGACGCTTTTTCTCCCGAGGACATGAACGCAGCAGCGGCTTTGGCGGCCTCAGTTTCGGTGGTATCGGATTTCGCGACCAGCTTGGCTCCGCTCAGTAAATCCTTCAAGTCAGCGCCCTGATCGACGCTGATCTCGACTTGCTCGCCGGCCCGTGCCTTGGCGATGGAGTCAGCGACGACGTCCCTCTTTTTCGCGTGCGCGGACGCACCGATACTCAGGGCGGCGAAGAAAATGAGAAGAGTTCGACTCGAAATTTGCATGGCGGCCCCCTGTCCTTTGCTTTTCAAATCACTCACTTCAACTGTTCCACTCGCTCAGCCGGCGAAATGATATCCGTCAAACGCACGCCGAACTTTTCGTTCACGACGACCGCTTCACCGCGTGCGACGAGTTTGTCGTTGACGAGAACCTCCATCGGTTCACCGGCCAGCTTGTTGAGTTCGATCACCGAGCCTTGACCCAAGTTCAAGAGCTCGCTGACGAGCATCTTGGTGCGACCAAGCTCGACGGTCACCTTGAGCGGAATATCCAGGATCAGGTCCAGGTTCCGCTCTCGGCGTTCTCCACCTCTTTCAACATCGCCGCCCATCATCGCTTCGGCCTCTAGGCCGCTTGTGATGCTCGTGACTTTGTCTTCCGCCATACCTTCCCCTCAATCCTTCGTGACACGCCGGTTGACCTGCACCGCCACCGAGCCATGACTGATTCCGTAAAACCCTTTGAATTTTTTCGTGTTCTCGACCTGGACATCGAATTCGCCATTGGCGTCCTGGTCGAGCGTGATGACATCACCCGGCTTGAGTTTCATGAGATCGTTGAGCGTGATCTCCGTCTGTCCGAGTTCGACATGAATGTCGACTTTGGTTTCCAGGAGCTGATCCTGAAGAACCGCTGTCCAGAGTTTTTTGTCTGTTTGATCGGATTCGACCTGGAAGCCCGTCGAAAGTTTCTGCTTAATCGGCTCGATCGTCGAATAAGGAATCACGAGCGTGATCGTTCCGTTGGCGTTCTCGAGCTCGACATCGAAAGTCGACGCGATCACGACGTCCGTGGGTGGGACGATACCGACGAACTGCGGGTTGACTTCGGTCCGCACGAAGCTGCAATCGATTTTTTCGACCGATGCCCACGCATTCTCAAGGTCATCGATCGCGAGCTCGACGACTTTTTTGACGATCGATAATTCGATCGGCGTGAAGTCCTTGCCCTCGATTTTCGTATAAGGACGATCGTCTCCACCGAAGAAGCTATCCACGAGAGCGTACGCAAGTTTGCTTTCGATCACCAATAGAGCCGAGCCGCGAAGCGCGTTGAAACGGAGAACGCTCATGCACGTCGGCATCGGCAACGTGTTGATGAATTCTCCGAATTTCAAGAAATCCGTACTCGCGTGGTTCAACGCCGCGATTTTGCGCAAGGCGCTGGAGAGCGAGACGCGGAAAGCGCGCATGAATTTTTCATAGATGACGTCGAGTTGCGGCAACCGGCCGCGAATGATTCGGTCTTGGCTGGTCAGATCGTAGACGACGACGACACGATCGTCCGTCGGGCCACCTGCACCCGCATCCGTTCCGGTCGACGCGGCTAGCTCGCCCTCCGATACGGCGGCGAGCAGGGCATCCACTTCACTTTGTGACAATACCTGGTTCATCCGTGAACCTCAGTTATATATAAATTCAGTGAACATGACCCGCTTGATTTTTCCCTTCGTTAAAAAGGAATTCACCGTGTCGCGGATCTCTTCTTTGAGGAACTCTTTGCCTTCGGTCGACGAAATCTGACCGTAGGTCTTGCTCGACAAAAGGATGATGATGATGTCGCGCACTTGAGGCTTGCGCTTCTCGATCTCCTCCTGCACCTTCTCGCCTTCGACCTCAAGCTCCATGTTCACTTTCAGGAGCTTACGACCGCGACTGCCCGACAAATTAACGAGAAAAGTTTCGAGCGGAATCGTGCGACCGACGAACTCTTCGGCTTTCTCTTTGTCCTCGACCTGAGCCTCGTGTTCGCCTTTGACAACATGGTCAATGGTCGGCTCCTGCAGTTCCTTCTGCTTCCCTTTGTAGAACATATAACTGAAAGCGCCGAACCCGATCATATTCATAACAATGATCGCGTAAAGAAGGATCGGTTTACCCGCCTTCTTCTCTTCTGGTGCTGGCGCTTCCGGTGCCGCTGCTTTTTCTTCTGCCACTGATTCCTCCCGGCATCATGCCCGGTGCGAGGTTCTCCACACTCGAACCAGAGCAACATAAGTGCCAGCAGGACTTCAGGCGAACTTCCGCCCCATGCTCCATTTAAACCCACTCCAACAAACTCGACCCGGCAAAACCGTCACAAACGTCTGACGACAGGACCCGCTCTTTTGACAGGACCTTCATCCCCGCGGCCCTCTCTCTACGAGAAGCCCCTTGTCCTCTCTTCTCTCAAAGAGCAAAGCCCCCTCCCTCGGACCGCTCAGTCATTCGTTCGGCAGCGGCGCTCACGATCGGAAGGGGAACTCTCAAGGGCCCTTTTCTTTTCTTGAGGACCTCCCGCGCGCAGGATGCGCGCGCCCCCACGGATGGGGGCAAGACGCGGGCCAAGCCAGGAGGGCGGGTCCTCAAGAAAAGAAAAGGGCCCTTGAGAGTTCCCCTTCCGATCGTGAGC
>JAMPXM010000024.1 GCA_023701225.1 Pseudobdellovibrionaceae bacterium
ACCTATTCGCATCTGCCCTTCGCAAATGGGCCCGCAACACTCGCGGCCACGATTGTTTTCATTTTTTCCCTGGTAGGACTCGCCGGTCTTATCAGTCACACGATCCATTTTTTCTGGCCACTTCAGCCGCGTCGTTTCCCGCTCAATGGCAATGAGAGCGCCGTTGTCCTATGGCGTGTTCTCGGGTTCTTGAACCTCTTCAGCATGAATTTGCTGTTGTTCGGACAGGTCATCCCATTGCCATTTCGCGCACCGTTCCTACGCTGGACCGGTGCAAAAATAGGGCGCAATGCGATGATCAATGGAAAAATCATCGAACCCTATATGATTGCCGTCGGTGATGATGTGATTCTGGGCGAGGACAGTTTAATTCTCGGTCACCTCATCGCCCGCGATGAAGTCATTCTCGACCGGGTTTTCATTGGCAATGGTGCGACGATCGGAGCAAAGGCGATCATCATGCCTGGCGTGACCGTCGGCGAAGGCGCTGTCGTTTGGGCCGGAGCGCTGGTACCAAAAGGTACCGTCATCTTTCCAGGCGAGGATTGGGCGGGAGTTCCGGCAAGAAAAGTGAACCGATCAATGGAGCCTCCGATCGCGAACAAGCCACTGGCTTAGGCGCTCGTAGCTCCGTACATGCGATCTTCAAAGGCCGCCAGCGCGACTTTCGCTCCGTCGCCCATGGCGATGACGATCTGTTTAAACGGAATCGTCGTGACATCTCCCGCGGCATAGATACCACGAGCGGAGGTCCGACCTTTGGCATCGACGATAATTTCACCGAACCGATTCGTCTCCACAACTTCTTGAACAAAACGACTGTTCGGGAGAAGCCCGATCTGCACGAATACGCCATCCAGCTCGAGTTGCTGAGCTTTGCCCGTTATCAGGTCCTCATAGCGAAGGCCGACGACCTTTTTTCCGTCGCCGACGACCTCGAGCGTTTTGGCGCTCGTGAGAATCGAGGCATTCGGCAAGGCCTTTAACTTGTTGACGAGAACGGCATCGGCTTTCAGTTGATCGTTGTATTCGACCACCACGACTTCACTCACAATGCCCGCGAGGTCAATCGCCGCCTCGACTCCCGAATTACCTCCGCCAACAACCGCGATTTTTTTGCCTTTGTAATAAGGACCGTCGCAATGCGGGCAGTAAGCGACGCCACGGCCGAGGTACTCTTTTTCACCAGGAACATTGAGCTCCCGCCACTTCGCGCCCGTGGCGACGATAATTGCATCGGCACTTAGCGTTTCACCGCTATCCATGTAAATGATTTTCGCATTTTTATCGATCGTTGAAACACGCCGATGCTCAAGAACACGCACGGGATAAGTCGCGATATGTTGATTCAACTGCGCAGACAGCTGCGGCCCTTCCGTATAGGGAATCGAGATCATATTTTCGATTCCTTTCGTCTCTTGGACTTGGCCCCCGAACTTGTCGGCGATCATCGCCGTCTTTAAACCTTTTCGTACACTATAGATCGCGGCCGATGCGCCGGCGGGACCGCCGCCGATAACTGCCACATCGAAATGACCGAGATCACGTGTTTCATGCCGTTTCTCATTCGCACCCGCCCCTGTGCCGAGTTTCGAAGTGGATTGGGCATTCGGCTCGACGCCAAATTCCGCTTCCAATTTTGCGATCAGATCCACAAGCAGAATGCGACCCGAATGAATCAACCGTTTCCCCGCCACGACACTGGGGACACCCTGAACACCGAGCGCATCAATCTCACCCTGGAGATAGGCGCCGTCGACCATTTCGTGGGTGAAATCGGGATGGACAAACGCCATGAGATTAAGAGCCTGAATGACATCAGGGCAATTCTCGCAGCTCAACGATATAAATGTCCGAAGATGAATCGGACCTTTGAGGTTCTTGATCCGTTCCAGAATCCGATCATCAGGGAACTTTCCTTTGCCATCGGCGTTCAAAACCGCAAGAACGAGCGATGTGAATTCGTGCCCAAGAGGGATCCCTGTGAAGGCAACACCCGTCGGAGAACCGTTGCGATCGATTCTGAATCGTGGAGGAGCGTCCGTCATCGGCCGCTCCTCCAATCTCACCGAAAGACGAGAGTGCACGGAAGACAATTCATGAAGGAACTCAAGCAAAGTCGACTGATCCGCGTGATGCGTCGGCTCGACCACGAATTCAATGGAGTTCTCGATCGCGGCGAAAGCCTCTTGCAACTGCGTCTTTAAACTTGCATCCAACATAAATTTCTCCTCGTGTCTTTCTCGGGCGTCCTTTGAGCGCGTGGAGCGCGCCCCGAACTCAAACTCAAGGGCTTGTCAAATTTTCGACCGATCAGATCTTTCCAATCAGGTTCAGACTCGGCTTCAAGGTTTCTGCGCCGGGCTTCCATTTCGCCGGGCAAACTTCGTTCGGATTTTTCGCGATGAACTGAGCCGCTTGCACCTTACGCAAGAGTTCGTCGGCATTGCGGCCGATACCATTGTCATGGATTTCCGCGATTTTGATTTTGCCTTCTGGGTTCACCAAGAACGTGCCGCGATAGGCGAGGCCTTCTTCTTCAATGTGCACGCCCAAAGCACGCGTGAGGTGGCCGGTCGGATCCGCGAGCATCGGATACTTGATCTTCTTGATCGTTTCCGAGGTGTCCCACCAAGCTTTGTGTGTGAAATGCGTGTCCGTGCTCACGGAGTACACTTCCACGCCCATCTTCTGGAACTCCGCGTACTTCTCGGCCATATCACCCAACTCCGTCGGGCAAACAAATGTGAAGTCAGCCGGATAAAAGAAAAAGATCGACCACTTCCCTTTCAGATCGGCTTTGGTGATCGTTTTAAAATCGTTGTTCACGAACGCCTGGAGTTTGAAATCCGGGACTTCAGTGTTAATCAAGGTTTGCATTGTACTTTTCTCCTCATGAAAATGTTGTGCGGGATCCAGAGCGATCTCTGTTTCCGGTTGTTCAAACTGAACCCAGGTTAGTCGGTTCCCTGACTTAAATAAAATCGATAATTTCTAATAATTGATAGTCAAAATCTATGGGACGGACGGCCATCTCATCTAAGAAACCAAACGGCCGAATCATTACGAAGCGCGTCGGCGACGCTCACTGAACCGGTGGTGGCTGAACCGATAAACGCGCGCTGGGCCATGTCCGGAAGCGATGATCTCCCCACGGCGCAAGGCTTCACGAACCAAGCGGAGCGCATAACTCCTCGACCTTTTTGCACAATGCGCCAATTGAGCCACTGTAAAACTTCGCCCGATAAACTCAGACTTGGCCATCGACCAGAAGTCCGTGGATCGAGCCAGCGGACGCGCATGACGCATCACCTGCACACCGGCGGCACGCGGGCGTATCGACAACTCATTGCGTCTGACCTGGAGATCCAACGGCCAACGCCATTCTTCCAGCTTGCGTCGAAGGCGAGCGACCAGATTGCTGATTTTCTTCGGGCCATAAAATGGATCAAAATACTCGTCCGGAAAAAGTTCATAAAACAGCGCGCCTAACGGGACCGGTCGATACCGATCACGTATGAGGACATCGAATGCCTTCAAGAGCAATGGATTCATGTCCAAGTCCCGAGCTGGTTTAGAATTCAGATCCCGATGATCCAACAAAACCGAAGTGCTCGTACTGCTCGGATCGAAAACGGACTCACCGCCACTCGCAGATCCGCCGATATCCAGCAACGCATACGGACCAGCCTCTCGCCCCGGCAAAGGTCCACCCCAAACACGTTCCGCCCGTGCCCGAAAGCTCAAAAACGGAGTGCCGCGAACAACATCCATTAAGGCCGACTCCGACCGCCGAGTGCTCGCGGCATACAAATCTAAGTCCCGCACACCTTCCCAGTACTGACGAAAGATCGCCTGGCGACGAACCTCCCGAAGTCGCGCCAGCTCCGTCACAGAGTTCGGATGCTGCAAGCAACGCACGATCGCCTGCCATTTTAATACAAAGAAGTAGTACATCGCATTCGTCGACTTCAGAATTTTCTCCGCGTCTTCAAGGTGCTTCAGACTGCTCACCCAATTTCCGCTCAACATTTCCACCTGTGCCAGGAGTTCCAGCGTGTTCCCATGCAAAAGCCACATCTCCTGCCTTCGCGTTTTTTCAAGTACGGGACGGATCTGAGCGCGGGCGTCGGCGACTCGGGCATCAGCGACAAGTGCTGCAATCAGGTTGACCTGGCCGACAACGACCGAATACTCGCTTAAACCCGGAGAGCGAAGATACGTTCTGAGAAGCGGAATCGCGCGCGCATAATCCCAACGCCGGAAGCAGATGAACGCGCGATAAAGGTTTACATCCGGCTCTTCGTCATGGTTGACCTCGCTTAGAATTTCATCGGCCTCGCCGAGCGAACCAAGCGCAGTCAGCGTCGTAGCATAAATCACCTTCTCCTTACCGTTGGGAGGCTCATCAAGAACGAACGGTGAACGCACGATGGAATTGAGAAATCGCAGCGACAGCAACGGCTGATTGATCCGCCGTGCAATCTGCGCAAAGTCCGAACGGAAGTTTCTAGGAATCGCCTTGAGCTTCAGTCCCAGCAGAGCACTTAATACTTTTTGGTTCTGGCCTTCGCGAGTCCAAGTCTCCAATTGCGCGACCAACGCTGAGTGATCTGTCCCGTTTTGAGTCAAAATCAAGACTCCCCGTTCTCTCTCTTCTTTTCGGAAGAATCGCGTCTGAAATGAGGATATTTGTTCACGCCTCGCGCATCTATCCTGAATGTGGTTGCCGCAACTCACGGCAAACCAAAAGGAGCGAGGGATGAAACGCTATACCACGCAACCGGGAAACAAGTTGTTCTCTGTAGGCGCCGCCGTCATCGAAAAAGAAGCCCAAGCCGGCGTCAGGGTAACGTTCTCCAACCTTGTGAATTTCGAATCAATCGAGCGCATCCGGAACCGCTTGCCGCAAGGCCAACGCCCGACCTTCACCGCCTTTATCGCCAAGGCTGCCGCGCAAGCTCTGAAGGAGTTTCCTTTCGCCAACCGTCGCGCCTATCGGCCGTTCGGATTTCTACCGCATCGATTTCAAAACTTCTCCTCCGTGGATATCTCGGTCGCCGCGGAAGTAAACATTCCCGATCGCGAATACGTCGCGTTTTTTGATATCTTGCGAGACACTGAGAAAAAGTCCTTCTCGGAAACCAGCGCTTGGCTGCGCGACTTCCGCAACGATATCGACAACAACCCTCAGTGGAAAAGCTTCCACGCGATCATGCAAAATGTCCCGAAACTTCTCGCACAGTGGCTCATCCGGCTTCCCTATGCGTTTCCTCGCATGTGGCATAAGTACCGCGGCGGCGCCGTCATGATCAGCTCTCCTGCGAAGTATGGAGTGGACTCCGTCGTCGCTGCCTGGCCCTCGCCCATCGGACTTTCGTATGGACTCGTGAAACCGCGCCCCATCGTCGACAAAGGTCAGCTTCGCGCGGCCACCACTTGCCACGTTGTGATGGTCTTTGATCGCCGACTCATGGCGGGCGCGCCCGCCGCACGTGTCTTTCAACGCCTGGTGGAAATCCTCGAGAACATGGAACAGGTTTTCAAGGATGATCCCTTAATCGCAGGAACACGCAAGAAAGACACTCTCGCGCCGCCACTCCTCACAACACCGGTTCAAAACGAAACACCGCAGTGAGTTTGTTCAGCCGGACGTAAGATCTCCGTGCTAGAATGAAGCAAATGAAAAAGAAGTCCAACCCTAGGGAGCCATACCGCTTTTCGATTTTGGTTCTCTTGCTTATTCTTTTTCCAATTTTGATTTTCGCATTTCAAAACTGCGGCAATGCCGTCCGCTTCACGGCGCTTTCGTCCATCATCAGCAAAGGCGGGTTGGAATTCGGCGGTGGTAACGGCGAAGGCTACGGCGGAAAGCCCGACGGACATTACTTCCACTTCGTTCCTGGCTTCAGCTGCGAGGGCAAGGAATCGCCCGCCAACGAAATTCACGCAACCGCCAGTGGCATCACACACGTCGAAAATATCGGAATTCAATGCGGCGCCAATGGCACGCCGCTGAGCGAGACGGTGCTCGACCAATCTCGTTATCACGGTCACCTCCTTGGTTACCGCGACATGATTTTTGAAAAAATGGAAAGCGCCCCGAGCGCGATTCCCGACGAGCTGATGGAGGCGTGGTGCTTCGACGACCCAGTTCAGAAAACTCTGGAAGTGATCCACCGCTACAACTGGCGTCTTGGAACGACCTCGCTGCAAGTGCTCGGCTTCACCCCGGATGGCACACCCGCCGCACGAACCGAATCCGGCATCGCCCGACTCGTCGAACAGCGCTCCGTCCTTTACCAAACGCAAAACTATGAGCTGAAAGTCAACAAAGACAATCTTGCCTCGACAAGCGGTCAATACATCGGCTCGCTGAAGACTTCTATTCAGGGACGCAGCTTTGAGTTGAATTTGTCTTGTCGCCTGGGTGGCTACCTCGACGCGCGCCTGTGGCCCGCACGCCTGCTCGCCGATGGAAACATCGCTCAGTTCGACGTTTTTCCAAGCCAGAATCGATTGGTGACACTGCTTCGGAAGCGATCGCTCGCGCGTACACTCGCGAATCAACCCTGGGAAGGCGTGCTGGTCGATCTCAATTTCACAACCGACGTCAGCCGCGCGCTCACTCCGTTGCAGCCTGCCTTTGTCGGCGTCGCCGACTTCCAGGTCAAGCCGGACCGTTCCGGACTGCTCTTCCGCTCGGACCAAGAATCCACTGCACGCACCATGTATCGCATGGCGCATTTGGATTTGACTTCGTCAATGGTGCAAATGATCTCCTCGCCGTTGCTCAATGCCGCCCAGAAAGTGACTCCAGACTATCATCTCACATCCGATGGTTGGGTGTTTTACCGGGACGGACGACAAGAAGAGGTTGGCACCGATATCGAGCCCTGGATTTGGTCCATGCCACTGAACCTTGGACAGAACCCGCCGACGTATCAGGTGAACCACACGCTGCCGCTCAATGGCGACTACGAAATTCGTGGGTACTTCATTGCCGAAAAGTCCAAACGCGTCGTCTATTCCGCGGTCTCGCTCGACCTCAAAGAAGAGTGGTTCGCTGCGAACTACGATGGCAGCCAGAACGTCCAAATCTCGCGAGAGGAGTCCTCCAAATTCTACAACCCCTATCTGATCACGAAGCTCGTGGACGGATCACCTGGATACTTATTGTACTCCGTTCCGGTCGATGACACCAATCGGCTCAGGCAAAACTTGGTGGCCGCAGCCCTCGACGGCTCGGGAGTCGTTGATTTGCAGATTCAGTTCGCCTTCGATCTCCAAGCGTCCCCTGACGGTTCCGCCGTTTATCTCAAACAGGTTTCAAGCGATGTGGGATTACAGCTGGGCGGCGTCGTGACATTGAGTAAGTCCTATTTAGTCACGATGGGCACGTGGCGAAAAATCGAAGTCCCTGTGCTCCAAGCGGCAAGGTTCTCCCCGGACTCACGCACGCTCATAGGAACCTCGGCGAGCGGACAAATCTTGAGCGTGGATGTAACGACGGGTCAGGTGCAAAACAGATGCGCTCAACGCGCGAAAATCGTAGAGACATCTCCATACTTTGACTCACAGATGTTCGCTCTTGAAGAAGCCTCGGGCCATTGGAATCTCCTGCGCATACAAGGCCTGTCCTGTGAAGTTGTCAATCGCATCCCTGTGCCGAACAACTGGTCGAGCGTGGATCCCACCGTCCCGCTCAAGTCACGGTCTTTGAAATGGGATCTATCCCCGAACGGCCAGTCGCTTCTCCTGACATCTCGAATCACTAGACTCGACTTACTTCAATCCGAAAGCCGCCTTCTCTGGATCCCGCTGGATGGCCAGCCCGCGATTCGTGTCGATGCGCCGGTAGGATCTTGGGGCGTGATCGACCGCGCGCTCTTCCACTGGGATTCAAAAAGCGTCATTTATTGGGGCCCTCAGTTAGACCCGGGCGCGAAGCACCTCTTCCAGTGGAAACTTCCTCAGCAGTGACCGACCCGGCTCTTGAGATATCCGCCTGTGAGCTCACGCCAGATCCCAAGACTGATCCATACAAGCGATTCCATTGCTGGGTAACCGCAGCCAGCGAAACATTCAGTGAAGCCGCACGCAAGCGAGCGCGAAATCCCATGGCTGCCGCAGCGACTGGGTTGGATGCAAGACGCACGAGCACACTGGCCAGCTCCTCGTCGGCATCCGCTTTCACGATGTATCCCGTCTCAAGCGGAGTCACCAGTTCAGTCGCGGTCACGATTGAATCCGCCAAGACCACCGGCTTTCCGTACATCATCGCCTCCAGCGCGACCAAGCCTTGAGTCTCTACACGGCTCGGCAGCACGAAGGCATCAGCGCCAGCATAAACCTGGCCTATCTTTTGACGATCCACCCAGCCGAGAAATTCGACTTTCGACTCCACTTCCAACTCGCGCGCTAAGTGACGCAGATTGTACGCCTGCGAGCCATCGCCGGCAATCCGCAAACGCAACTCAGGACGGGAACGGGCGGCAAGCGCGAACGCACGCAGCAGAAACGGAATATTCTTTTCCGGATCCAGACGACCAACGAAGAGAAGACTGAAAACACCATCAGCACGGACCTCTTGAGCGCCCGCCAATTCCACCGTATCGATGCCGCGCAAAGGAAGCGGATTGCTGATGAAACGCATCGGAGACCGGAACTCGCCCTGATGAGCTTCGACGAAATTCCGCGAAGGCGCAGTGGTCACCTCCATATGATTACAGAAGCGCCGAATCCAGCGAGAGAGCAGCGGACGCAAGGGCCGCATCGCCATCGGCTGCGTGAGATGGTCCACCGTCATGTGATGAGTGTAGACGCTCCGAATTCCCAAAGTCCGCGCCACCCGAGCTCCCACCCATGAGAGCATGCCCAGATAGTGAAAATGTGCGATTTGTATCTCATGATTCATTAATATGGTTTTGACCTGCCACGGGAGTGCGATCGCCTGATAAAAGCCGAACAGCTTCACACTCGGCAACCGATAGACCTGGACCCCTTGTATCACTTCCATTTTCGCCTGCCCGGGACGGCCGGTGGTGAGTACGACGACGTGGTGCCCTTGCTCCACGAGTGCGGCAGCTTGCATCGAGGCGCTCACTCCGACACCTGTTTTGGACGGAAGGTAGTCATCGGTAAAAAAGCAGATGTTGTAACTCACAAGCACCTCCATGACTTAAGACTAAAGAAGAGGAGCCGACGCCGGTCCTCACGAAAATGGCGCGATTCAAGACAAAATCGAAATCGATTTAGGAAGTTGGGCGATTTGCATTCATAATGAGAGAATGGATGCAAGCACTCATGAGCGGCGGATGTCTCAAATTGAGGCGGCGATTCGCTCCGGACAAATGCTCCAAGCACGCACGCTGCTCACAGAAATTCCGAAATCCGAAATACCGCGCGTGCTGACTGCACGCACAGCAAACTTGGCGCGGCGATGCGGAGCTCATCATTTCGCGTTACGTTTGCTGGCTCCGCTGATCCGCCCGCAAAAAATATTGGAGCGCCCGGCGAGCGCGGAGGAGCGGCTTTCCTATGCAGCCACGCTGCTGATGATCGGCGCGACCCACGAAGGAATGACGCTACTCGAGACGATTCCGGCAGCGGAATTTCCGGAAGCGTTATTTTTTCGCTCGCTCGGCTTCATCTCTCAATGGAAGTACGGATCGGCGATCCCGGCCCTCGAACGTTACTTGCAATCTCTCAACACCAATGACTATGCCTACCGGGTCGGAGTGACCAACCTCGCCGCAAGCTTCATCGTCCGTGGCCGCTACCAAGACGCCGATGCCTGCATAGCGGAGAACATTCGCGCCTGCCAAACCGGTGACTATCGTTTGCTCCTGAGCAATAACTTCGTTCTGGCCGCGCAATCATCTCTCGCGCAAGACAACCTGGCACTCGCCCGACAGCATCTCCGCTCCGCACGCGCCATCACGGCGCCTGGTGCGCACGCGCCGCAGGCACTGATCGACAAATGGGATGTCATCACAGCTCTTCGCTCACCAGAGTCCCGCACCGAGAGTGTCGCCAAGGCGCACGCACTTCGGTCTCAGTGGAGTCAACAGGGTTACTGGGAAAACGTTCGCGACATCGATTTTCACCTCGCCAAAACATTGCGGGAGGACGATCGATTTTGGAGCGTCTATTGGGGAAGCCCCTTCACAAGCTACCGCCGAAAGATCAAGCTCGAGTACGGCCCGGTCTCACCCAATCCAGAGGCTCTCGTGCTCGGGGATGCCGAAGGTGACAAAACTTTATCGATTTATGACACTGTCTCAGGAAGGAGCCTTTCCGGGCGATTGGTCCGTGCGCTCCTCACGGACCATTATCAACCACTGAGAATCGGGACCCTTTTCTCCAAGCTCTACCCTGGGCAATATTTCGATCCGTTTTCTTCACAACATCGAATTGAGCAAGCCGTCTACCGTCTGCGTGAATTGAGCCGTCTTCACGATTGGGGGCTGTCGGTGCAGGTCGTCCATGGTTCTTTTCAACTTCGGGCGGAGATGGGACGCGCGATTCGCTTGACGACCAAACGCCTCTCACTGCGCCAAGCGGATCCGCGCCATGACTGGCTTCTTTCGCATCCGCGATTTCAGTCCTCGCCGTTTTCCTGCAGCGATGTCGCAGACATACTGCGCATCTCAATTCGAAACGCGCAGCGGCTGTTGAACATGGCTCATGCCAGCGGATGGGTCATACGACGTGGTAACGGCAGAGCCACGCAATATCAAGCGCGACTCGGACTTCCTCATGCCCGCGTGGCATGACCGGCGACAAAGAGATTTGTCTCAGTTTGAGAGCATCATATACGGCACGAGCCGTCGCTCGAGTTTCAGAGCGTCAACAGCTCCTTCACCTGCTACAATAGACAGGGTTGAGGGATAGAAATTGAAGACCGCGAATCTGTGGCCCAAACTATGGCGAAGCCATGTCGTCCGCACGCTTTCAATCTGCGTGCTCGGCGCCGCGCTGTCTTTGCTATACAACAACTGCGGACGACTCGAACTCCTTCGCCCGCTCGCGCCAAACGCAAAATCCGCCACCGCGACTCCCGGTACGCACACGCAAATGACTGGCGGCGACGGCGTCGGATTTGAAGGCAAGCCTGACGGCACCTATCTTCGCTATCTCCCCGAGTTCGCTTGCGAAGGCCAATCCAAACCCTACGCCTCACTCGTGGTCAACGGTACGCAAGTCACTTATGAAGAGAACGATCCTTTTCAATGCCAAGCACAAAAGTCAGAATTGACCCTCGCGGATTTGGACATCTCGGCGCTACAAACCTCGATCATGGGTTACAAAGAAGGTATTTTCGAGCACTTCTCGGAAACACCGAAAGAGATTCCCGCGGCGCTGGTTGAAGTCTGGTGCCAGGCCCCCAACGCACCGTCTGACTTCGAAATGATCGTGCACTACAATCGCTCGCAGAAATCCGCGGTCGCCCAGTTGATCACCCTTTCCACGCCCGACACGAAACCTCGCGTGACAAGCCAACTCGCCGTTTCGCGAATGATTCAAAACCAAAACGTCACGATTGAAGGTTCGAACCTCTCGCTGAGCGTCCGTCGTGATGCCGCTTTCCCCAATCGACCGGGAGAGTTTCTGGGCGCTTTCAAAGGCGAACTTGATGGCCAATCTATTTCGCGAAGCTTACGGTGCCGACTGGGCGGTGAACTGGATCCTCGACTCTGGCCGCTTCAGTCCGTGTCGTCACTGTTCGTGAAAAAGTCGGCCTTCTCGGCGTCTCGGGCCGAGAGCGGCGAACGGCGCTTCGGCTTTGTCTCACCCTACCTGATGAAGGATTCGGGCGAATCCTCTTATACGGAGAGCGATCACCTTTATGTGTTCTCTGAAAAAGCCAACTCTCATCTGCGATTGGATTTTGCTGGCGTCGCCGGTTCCACGGGGTTCGGCGAATTTCGAATGAGCCCGGACGGCCGGTTCCTCTATTACCGATCCGACCAAGAGAAAGCCCATTCCTATGCGCTTTATCAGTACGACTTCGCGACCAAGACGAACCGCCGGTTGGCTGGAGCCGGCATCGACGGTGGTGGCGTTCGTGCGATGTTCCGCGGAGGCTTTCAGATTTTTTCGGATGGGACACTTGTCTACATCAGCGATCTCAACAGTTATCAGCCGGCGCGATTGGCTTATATTTCGGGAACTCAACCTCTGGCGCTGCCTAAGTTCATCGATTCACCACTGATCGCAGGGCAACTCGCTGGCTTCGCCTACTCCGCCAAACATCGGCAATTGCTTTTCGTGCGTCGTGCGACAGAACCGGGCAGCATGGATCTTTTCTCTCTTTCGGTGGACACGGGTCTCCTTCAAATTCGTCTGCGCGGCTACGCAACGTCGACGCCGATCGTCCCGCCGGACGGTGCTGAGATTGGCGATCTTCTCACTTGGCAAAAGGTCTCACAGGATGCCGTGAGCGGCCTTGTGATGAAAGAGGCCATTTCTCTCCACTTGAGCAGTGGTGGCTTACTTGCCTCGGGCCCCGGAACCACCTGGCTCACGTCGAGTCGCGACCATTCAAGCCTGCTCATGCAAACTTCGAGCGGAATCTATCTCCGAACTCCTCTCGGTCAGTTTGCTCTGCCGACGACGTTCTCTCCCAACCTCAGCGTGTTCTCGGAAGATAGCCGGTTCTTATGGTGGGCAGCGGAAAACCAAGGAATTTTCGGCGTGCGTTCCAGCGGCGAAACCCTCAAGCCGTGCGGCTTCAATTCCTCGACCTCGGTACTCAGCCTTCTGCCGAAGGGCGCGGACCAAGCCGTCGCCTTAGTCTATCGATCCGATCTCCGACAAACACAGGTCCTGGAACTGTCCGGAACTTTAGAGACGTGCGAGGTTCGCAATCGCCTTCCGATGCCGTTCGAAGGTGCCTCGAGTTTGCTCTCAGCCGCCGTCAGCCCCTCGGGCGACGCTCTCACCTTCACGGCCAATATCGAATTGGGCGGAGCTTTGAATTTCATGGTTTACCGCGTCCCACTCGGTGGCGAAATTCCCGTCGGGATCACGGCCTCGGCTCAGCCACACAGCGGAAGCGGTCAGATCTTCTTCTCCAGCGACTCGCGTCGGGTGTTCCTTCTCTCCACTCCGGCTGGAGCTTGGACGCACCAGATCTTCTCTTGGGACTTCCTCAGTCCGCTCCGATAATTTTCGAAAATCGACTAGCGTCTGAACCGGATCTTTGTGCTCAGGAGATTACCTGGCGCAGCGCGATTCCGTTGAGGCGCAGGGCTGGGCCTGCTAGCATCCATTCCATTATGGCATGGTTTGGATCTGAAGGCGGCAACGCCGATTACTACATCGATTTGGGAACGGCGAATACTTTGGTGGTCTCGCGACGACGCGGATTGGTCATCAATGAACCGTCCGTGATCGCCTATCGCGAAGATGGGCAGCAGCGCACGATCATCGCCGTGGGTAACGAAGCCAAGGAAAAAATCGGTCGCACGCCTGGCCAACTGGTGGCCAATCATCCACTGAAAGACGGGGTCATCGCCGATCTCGACGTGACGCAGGCGATGCTCAAATATTTCATGACTCGCGCCAAGGAGCGGTTCCGGCTTTCCAAACCGCGCGTCGTGATTTCGTTGCCATATGGAGTGACCGACATCGAAAAAAAGGCGGTGCGCGACGCGGGTCTCTCGGCGGGCGCACGCGAAGTGACGCTGATCGATGAACCGATGGCCGCGGCCCTTGGCTCCGATCTGCCGGTCGAGCGACCCAAAGGCAACATGATCATCGATATCGGTGGTGGCACAACAGAAGTCGCCGTGATCTCGCTTTACGGAATCGTTCACTGCGAAGCTGTACGCGTCGGTGGGCACTCGTTTGACCAAGAGATCATCAACTTTATCCGACGACGCCACAATCTCGTCGTCGGTCCGCAATCAGCGGAAAAACTGAAAATGCGGATCGGCTCCGCGATCCCCGGCGCACATGAGATGTCGGCTGAAATTCGCGGTGTCGATTTCGCCTCTGGCCTTCCTAAAGCCATTCGCGTGACCGCTGCCGAATTACACGACGCCCTTTTGCCGGAGCTGCGCAAGATATATGAAGCAGGTCGCCGGACACTCGAACAGGTTCCTCCGGAGCTGATGCCGGATCTGATTCAAGACGGCGTTGTGGTTGTCGGCGGCGGTGCCCTTCTGCACGGTCTCCGCGAACGCCTGGAAGCGGAAATTCAGCTGCCCGTGCGTATCGGCACATCTCCGCTTCTGGCGATCGCTCGCGGCGGCGAAAAGGCGCTGCAGGTTCCCGGACTGCTCGAGAAAATCGCGCTTCTTTGAGGCTCGTTTTGTCAGCGAGTCTTTGTTATGCGACTTTTCATATCGGCTCTTCAAATCACCATTGGGTGTGAACCTCGACTCGACCAACGGTGTGCGCCGCTTCGTCCGAGTCCTTGATCACCAAGCCTTGCCTCAAGCTTTTGTCTCAAATGCCGACACAGGGACATGCACGGAAGGCATTGTCTCGTATGGCTCGGTTTTTTGCTGTTGGCAGGTTGCGGCCCACAGTTCTCAGCGCCGTCGGCTGTGTCGACGAACTTATCTTCGGGCGGCGAGCAAGAACCAGTGCCCGCCCCGCCGATCACCGAAGAGCCCGGACTTCCGTCGGACCCCGAAACACCTGTCGATCCTGGAAAAACGGAGAACCCACCCCCGCCGCCAGTCGTGGATCCGATCGGCCAACTCATTTGCAGTCGACTGGATTTTCAAAACGTCGTTTGGCCATCTCACTTGGTAGAACTCGAGCGCAAGGCCTTGGCGCTGAGCCTCAATATCAGCGGAAGCTTCGAAGGACATCGCGGTTGGGCGAACATCTCCAATAACTTCGATGACCAGGGCATGAGCCTCGGGCTTCTCCAACAGAACTTCGGACAAGGGAGCTTGCAGCCACTGCTGACGGAAATGTTCGATCAGCACCTCGACGTTTTGCGCGGCCTCTTCACGCGCACGCAACTGGCATCGATGGATCAAATGCTCGCCGACTGGTCGGGCGGCACACTCCACCCGCTTGGCCATAGCGGCCGCGCGACGCCTTTATTCCCAGATCAAGAACATCTCTCTCCGCTCGACTTCGACGACGCCCCCGAAACTGAACCCGGCGTCATCGCCATGAACACGAGTGCCAATCAGCGCAGCGTCGCCTGGGCCGTCGATACGCTTTTTCAAGATGCCGGTGTCACATTCATTCCGGCCTGGAAAACCGCGTTTCAAAATCTCGCCGTCACCGCACCCTATCGCAGTTTGCAAATTCGCGCGGCTTTGACGATGTTCGATCGCGCCGCAGGATACACGCAGACGTTCCGCTTCACGCAGATGCGCTCGTTTTTGACGATGTATGATTTCGTCGTTCAAAACGGCGGTTTCAACGCCACTCACCGCGCCCTGTTTGAAACCTACGATAAAGAAAATCCAGGCGCGACCGAAACACAACGACTTCTCAAGTTGCTTGAGATCCGCCTCACCAGTGTGCGCCCACAGTACAAAAACGACGTCCGTGCGCGCAAGTCGACGATCATTCGTGGTACCGGAGTCGTGCACGGTGCGAATCGCAACCTGCCCAGCGAATACTGCTTCGATCCCAGTGAACGCGTTCGCTGAGCGTTCATGCCAATCATTTCATGCCAACGAACTCATGCCAGCGAAATGATCTCGTACTCACGCAACTGACCGTTGACCTCGATTTCCGCCACTTCACCGACTTTGAGACCGAGAATCGCCTCGCCGAGCGTTGAACTCGGAGTCATGATTTGCACCGAGTGGCCGTCGAGTTTTATGGAAAAGCCTCCGCCCTTCGGCATCACCAGAAGAAATGTCCGCTTACCGCGGGTTTCGACTTCGACAAGAGCCGTCGATTGAACGACGTCGTGAGGCGCAAATTCGTGAAACTCCAAAGTCTTGAACAGCGTCAGAACCTCTTCGATCTCACCGGCGCGCTTGGCTTGGGCTCCGGCCAAATACGAGGCTTCGAGGCCACGCGTATCATACTCGTTTTCCGGTTTACTTTCTTCGTGCGTGGCCGCCTCATAAGTCGCGCGAGCGGCATCCTTAGCGGAGAGCAACTCGCCTTCCAAATACTCGATGAACGCAGTGATGAGTTTCTTTTTGTTCATTGTGCTTTTCATTTCACTCTTCATACTCGTGACGCGATTTCTCGCCCCCCGTTCACATTCTCCAGATTCGACTCAGCCATTTCCAAACCAACGGTCGTCGCTCACCGATGTCGAAGTGATTGCCATCAAATTCGCTGTAGGCCAAATCCACGCCCAAGTCTTCGAGAACGGAACGGATCTGACGAGCTCCATAATGCAAATGATACTGGTCCCGATTGCCACAGTCTAAAAAGAAATATTTGAGCTGTTCCACCTGATCTTCGCGCGCGCGCAAGAACTCGATGGGATCGTGCGCCTTCCACTTCTGCCAGATTTCCGTTCGCAATTGCCCAGTCACTTCGCTCACGGGCCACTCCACGCCATCGCCCTTAGGGGCATAGCAAAGTCCCATCGCGATCGCATTCAGAACACTGTGCGCTTCTCGACGTTTCATAAATCGTCCCTGTTTGATCTCATCGCGGACACCCCGAATGCCACCGACTTTGTGCAGGACAGGAAGTGCCGTCCAAACCTCCGGTAGGAGGCTCGCCTCAAAGAAACTATCTGGTGCAATGGCGGCGCAGGTACTGAATGTGTGTGGATGGGCGCTCGCGAGGTGCAAGGCGCCATAGCCGCCACTAGACCCACCCATGACACACCAACGAGCGGGATCCGTCGCGAGATCGGCGACGTTCTGGCGTAAAACGGTCGGAATCTCATGCGCCACATAATCCTCATAGCGCCCCGTCCCCTCGCTGTTCACGAATTGCGAGCCACCCCAGGCGGTCATCGCGTCCACGAAAATAAATACTGCGTCCGGAGCCTCGCCTCTTGCCCGACATGCGTCGAGTGTCGCCGGCAAATTGGTTTCGAATGTTTTTAGATTGAACGCGTTAGGACCATTGCCCGTAAATCCAGACAAGACGAACACGACCGGATATCCGCCCTGAGGTGGCGAGGTCCGCGGCAAAAGCATCGGATGCGCTCGAGTCGCGGGATCCTGAAGCGGATTTCCTTTGAGCACGACACTCTCGACCGTCAATGTACCGGTCCGGTAGTGCTGGTAGGAATGAAAATGCAGACCTTCTGAAAAACGGGCGATCGGCGTCATCATGCCATCATCTCACCGCACTCAGCCGCAAGTTGCAATTCCGTAGGGCTCCAGCGATCATATCGACATGATGACATGTATCCGACTCGGGCTGATGGCCGCGCTTCTCACGCTTGCCACTTTTTCCGCGCACGCCCAGGCCAAAGAACCAGATGATACAAACGACTCCACCAGCGTCGAGATGTCGGATGCCGACACAGATGCCCATGCGGATTCGACAGGAGCGGCAACCGGCGATGCCGAGCCCAATGAAGGAACTGACGAAACTCAACCGGTGCCCGCTGCCAGCGCGACGACTGTTCCCGACAAAATCCGCTTTGCCGCGATCGTGCAGTACGCCACCAAAGGAGCCGAGCGCGTTGACGCGCGCAAAGTTCGAATGCCGCTCAACTTTCAAGATGCCTTGTACGAAGGCGATCGTGTGCGCGTCGATAAAAACGCCTACGTTAAACTCGTGCTGAAAAACGGCTGCGTTTTCGTTATCTACGGCGACGGTCAAGCGCTTGCGCCGAACCGAGAAAAGCCGTGGCGAATCAGCTCGGATGCCATGCGTGCGATTTGTCCCGAAAGCAGCGAGATGCAACCGATTTCGTTTCGTAATCAACGTTTGGATCCGGCCGGAACCGACATTCTGATCACCGGCAATCGTCTCCTGGTTTTGCGCGGTTCTCCCAAGGCCAAGGGTCTCGAGAAGGTCAATGCCCCGCAGGTGTTTTCGGCCTCGCGTGGCGGATGGAAGCCCGTGAGTCCCGCGCCATCGCAGCAAGACATCTACCAATTGAACCAGTCGCGCCCGGCCCCAAAGGAAAGCGCGGCGTTGACGAAACCACCGGCGCCCAAGAAGCTTGCGAACACCCGCTTTATGATTGGCCCCGCCTTTGGCGCTGGCAGCATGAAACACGACCACTCAGCCTATGACGATTCCGACATGGAAACGGACGGCGGACGCATCCAAATGCACTTCCGTAACGGCGAGCGCTCTTTCATTGTCGCCGCCACGCCCTTTCTTTCGATCGAACATCCAGAAGAGAATTGCTTCAATAATAACTGTCCACCGCTTGGCGAATCCCGCGCGCGCATCGAGCTGAGCGCATTGGAAGCCGGGATGCGCTGGAATCACCAGCGGTGGTGGTCACCGTACGCGCGCGGCGGTCTCATGTATTCGACGACCAACATGAACGTGCGAGGAAAAGACGGCAGCTTCTATCATCACGAGATCGAACATTACGGCATCAGCGCAGCCCTTGGCGCGGACGCCTACTATCGCCCGGCCTGGATTTCGTGGTTTGGGTTCTACGCGAACGCCGAGATTTATGCGTTTCGTGCGGTTCTAACCGGATCCGATCAGGACAATAGCAACTGCACCAACTGTTTTCCGCAGCCGAAGCCGTCCGCCGACCCCGCTCACCCGTTCACCGTGACCGGTCTCACGCTCGGCTTCGGCATCATCGGCCAATGGTAAATTCACGAGCGGACGGATCGCGCGTCGTCGGTGGCTGAATTAGAATCCGAACAGGAGAGCGAAGTAGTACGTCTCTGCTGTGAAACGCAGAGGGCGGCTATTGAGTGTCTCCAGAGATTTCGTCGAGTAGTGCGACTGTCGTGCCGAAATTTTTACGCCGAATTTATCCGAGAACATCGCTTCGATTCCGGCCTCGCCGTAATAGCCGGAGCCCATGACAACATCCTTCGACTTGTAATCCGATCCTTGGGCGGCCAGGTCCGATTGCTTGGATGTGTACGTGATTTGGTGATAACCGCCGAGGCCACCGCCTTCGATATACGGTCGAAACCAATAGCCGTCGATGAGTTTCAACTTCAAGCCGAGACTTAAATCGGTAATAGCCGCGCGAAAGCGGATGTCGCTGACCGAGTAAGTCGTACTCGTCGACAAATTCGTATATCGATAATTCGACGTCCCATCGGCCGTCATATGACTCAATCCAAGCGTCAAATACAAATGCAGCACATTGAAGCCACGCTCGATCGCGCCCGACACGTACATCCCGCGATCCAGACGAAAATCCTGCTTCGGCGAAAGCACGGAAAAATCCACGAAGCCCGGCCCCGCACTCCCTTGCAGACCGATGCCCCGACCTCCACCACTAGATGCCCCACCACCACCACCACCGGTCGGCAGTCGCGGCATCCCACTGATCTGCGCATGAGCGACGTGAACCGAGAAAAAGCAAACCATCACCACAATGAATCTCTTCAACATGATTCCATTGTCGGAGTTCCCACCGCCCCAAGAAAGACCAGAACCACACCAGCCAAGCGCCAAAAGCCGCACCGCATCTCCAAAGGGTGCGCCGC
>JAMPXM010000280.1 GCA_023701225.1 Pseudobdellovibrionaceae bacterium
GGGAGCGACGATGGAGAGGATCATCACACTTTTGCGCGAGAAGAACCATTATCTCGAAAAATTCCATGAGGTCAATGAACAGGAGTTGCTGCGCTTCGATGCCGGCAATTTCGAAAATATCGAGGTCTTTTATGGCACGCGCGACAAGCTTCTAGATATGATCCGCGCGATCGACGACCGCCTCGCCGAAGAAAACGAGCTTCATGAGCAATCGACCTCTGCCTGCACGCCATTGCAGAAGTCCGAAATCGAAGCCATCCTTCGCCGCAAGGACGAGTGGGTGACGAAAATCCTATCTCAGGATTTGCATGTGATCTCGTGGATCGAAAAAGAAAAATCCAACATCATCCGCGAATTGCAGTCCGTCCGTAAGGGCCGCAAAGCGATGCAGGGCTATCATAGCGGAGAATCGAACCGCACCCTCGACGAGAAAGCCTGACGGGAGTCGACCCGCCTGACGGCGTGAATCTTCTTCGACGAATCGACCACGCCTTTAGGCGTGGTCGATTCCTTTTTTAGCGCCAAAATTCTGACTTTACCCGCCGCCTCAGTCAAAGCTCCGTCGTTCCATTGCCGCCTTCCTTCGCTGAATTCAATTCACGCGTGGCACTCGCGTTGCTACTTGGTTGTGAGGACACATTTCGGAAGGATCGGAAATGGCAGGACTTGAGTCGGTGAGAATCACGGAAGGTGAACAGCTGATGAGCCGCGCGCGCCAGGGCCATCGGGAGGCCACCAGCAGTCAGGCCACAAGTCATCAAGCCCGATCGCATGCGAGCACCGACGTCGCCGCCGGTCCCGCACTTCCCGTCACGCACGCGCAAGAAGCGCTGACAGCATTCGATCGTGACGTCGCTCTGCCACCTGTTCCAGACGCCCCTGAATTGATCGCCCAGCTGCTCCGGAATGCGCTCGTCTTGATCGAAAATCGTGAGCATGGTTTGGCAATGAACCTTCTCCGCAACGTGCTGATGCGCCGGCCGAACGAGCCGCGGGCGTTGCGCTGGCTCGGACACTGTTTGCGCGAAACCAATCGTCTCGAAGACGCGATGAAGTGTTTCAAAGCGTTGGTTACGTTTTTGGGAGATGACGAATCCCAACTCCTCTATGCGGATTCGCTCTACATGTTGGGTCGGGACACTGAAGCGGTGGAAGTCTACCAACGGCTGCTCGGGCGTCTGACCGATACGAGCCCAGCGCTTTTCGACGTCTACAAAAATCTCGGCAACATTCATGTCCGTGCTGGTGACTTCGAGGCCGCGGAGGAGTGTTACAACAAAGCCAACACGCTCAGCTGCGAATCTGACATCCTCATGGTCAATTACGGCACTCTTGAAATTCAGCGGGAGAATTTTTCCGAAGCTGTCGAGCGCTTTCGTCGCGCCGTCGAAATCAACGCATCCAACGACAAGGGATGGGTCGGACTTGCGATGGTGCATCGTCAAATGGGTGACTTCGAGTTAGCACGCGCCAATGTCGAGCGTTCGTTGGATATCAATCCGCGTAACAAGACCGCGCTCCATCTGTTGGCGGAATGGGATCTGAGCGACCGCGACTTCACCGCCTCGGTTCGTCGTTTGGTCAACTATCTCGAGATGGAGAGCGAGGACGTGGAGATGAGCTTCTTGTTGGCTCGCATTCTCACGCATCTTGGGCGCTTGCAAGAGGCTGTTTTGGAGATGGAGCGCGTGTTGGGGCTGGATCCAATGATCGAAGGTGGCGCGCAACTCATGACGGCGTTGCAGGCGGGTCTTCGCCGGCGCACGGAGAACGCGTGATTTCAGTTGAAACCTCACGTTGCGGAATGCCCGTGATCACGAAAGACGGCCGCTACCTCGCATCCAGCGTCGATCCCGTGCGGGAAGCGGAAGCTTGGGCCCACGATTGTCGCGCTTCCTTGGGAGGCGTCAAAGCGGTCGCGATCCTCGGCTTGGGAAGCGGCTATCACGTCCGAGCGCTCATGGCGCAAGAGCCCCAGCTGACCATTTTAGTGATCGAATCCGACGCGCGCGTCGCGGAAGCCGTGTTGCGGCTGATGCCTGAGATTCCGGCTAAGATCGTTTGCGTTGAATCCGATTGGAGCCAACTTCTAGATCATGAGCGTGCACGCGCATTGACACACATTCCCTTTGTGGTGGCGAGGCACGCGCCCAGTTGTCAATTCGACTGCCTTTTCTATCAGCGCGCCGAAGCTTTGATCTTGGCGCGCGACCGTGCCGGCTTTTTTCTTCAGCTGCGTGATCGCCCGGCTTTGCTTCGTTCTGTCGCGCGCGACAAGTTGGAGGCGATTCCGGTCGGGCCCATTTCGATTAAAACGGTATTGGACGTTTTGCGTCCAGACTCTGCCGAGGAGCGAGAGGTCCTGATGTGGAAGATTCTCGGGGAGCTCGTGAAATGAAGCCGAAAATCCTCGCCCTCTGCCTATTGCGCCTCGGTGACATCATCTTGGCGACTCCGGTGCTGCGCGGTTTGCGAGAGCGTCATCCGGACGCGGAAATTCACATCCTTATCAACAGTCAATTCGCCCAGATTCGTGATTTGATTCCTTACGTCGACCATGTGCACCTCTTTGATCGGGCGGACATGCAAAAAGGTTTGGGTGAAGCGGGGCGAAGCCTTTTCGAACCTTACGAGCGATTGCGGGCATTGATCACGCGTTTGGAAAACCAACGATACACGCAGGTGATTAACCTGACACAAAATCGTTTGAGCGGTTATTTGACGAGCATGATCCAAGGCCCTGTTAAAATCGGTCTGGCGCTCACCGCACAAGGGCTCGCCGCGTTCAACTCCCCTTGGTTTCGATATCTGAACGCCCAAGCGGACGAAGACAGTGATCTGGTGTTCCATTACAGCGACGTCTTTCGATTCGCACTTGGCCTCGAGGATGGTCCTAACCGTCTGTCTCTGCACGAATGTCCGGCCGGCCAAGATGAGGCAAAAGCGTTCTTGCCTCAAGAGGGGCGCCGTCTTCTTCTCGTTCAGCCTTTGACGAGCGATTCGAAAAAAGACTGGGGACTTGAAAGGTTTCACGAACTGATTCGTTTCTTTTGCGCGCGCCATGAAAAGTTCGATGTCGTGGTTCTTGGGTCGCCTGCGGAGCGGGAAAAATTGCAGCCGATGGTCGACAGCCTCGCGGCGCAAGGGCTCCCCGTACGCCTGGCGATCTGCAGCTTGGCCGGCGCTTACAGTCTTTTGGTTCGCGCCGCGGGTCTTGTGACGGGCGACACTTCGATCAAACACCTGGCGTGCGCGGCCGGCACTCCGCTGGTGGAACTGAGCCTCGGTAGCAGCGACTATCGGCGCACCGGGGCGTACCTGCAAAACAGTATCATCGTGCAGGCTCGCGAACTCTGTGCCCCGTGTCCGCATAGCAAGGCCTGTCATCGAGACATGCACGCATGTGCCGCGCGCATCCGCCCGGAAGCGGTGGCGATGGTGTTGAGCGAAGTGGTGGCGAACCAGCGGAGCCAATTGCGCGTGATCGCCCAAGAGTTCGCCGATGAGGTCGAAATCCTTTGTGTGGAAATCGAGGAAAGCGGTTTTTGGGCGGCGCACTCGGTCCTGGAGCCGTTCAGCGAGGTCAATGTCGCCCGTTGGTTATGGATGAGCGGGCAGAAGGCGCAGCTGGAAGAAGAGCGACTGCGCCATCAAGGCGGCTGGGGCGAAATCGGTACTGAGTCGGTTCGGTTGGAGCGGCTCTTGCGGCGCGTGTATCCCTCGGCGACCGCAGCGGATTGGGTTCATCTGCTAGACGTCCTCGAGCGTCAGGCAATGTTAGTGGAATCGCGCCTCGGCGGCATTCAGCTCGGACTGAAGTCGTTATACGGGAATTTCGAGAACGCAGAACGGTTGCGCGAGTTCGTCAGAATGTTGATCGCGTTCCGGGAGAAAATCAAATCGGCTTCTTCGCTTGTCGCGTCGCGAGCCTCACTTGATCGCTTGATCGAGGACGACATTGCGCCGCCGTTCGTTCGTTTCCGTCGCATTGTGGATGCTGTTCAAGAACTGCGGGCGACA
>JAMPXM010000281.1 GCA_023701225.1 Pseudobdellovibrionaceae bacterium
CGCCAGGCTCATCCCACTGGAGAACAATGCGACCAGTTCGTTATTCCGATTGAGAGCGCTCAACGTAAAAATCGTGCCCAACAGACAGGCGACCGGGATCATTTGATAGATGATGCCCGGCACCGCATACGCGTAAAAGCGCCCGACGGCCTCCACAGGGGCATCAAACCGATTGATGTTGGACATAAAGTCGACCGTAATGAAAAGACTTACGAATACCAGCAGACCAGCAATGAAAAAGCCGGCAAAGAGGCGCGCAATGTAACGGTCGATCAACGTGAAGAACACACGACGATTTTACCTCAGCCAGGCTCCGACGCAACTGAAGCGGGATCAACGGGGGTTTTCTTGACTCGACTGTACAAAAATCGTTAACTTCCACCATGGCGTTACGCGTCTTACTCGCTGATGAAAGCACGACGATCAAAAAGGTCATGCAGCTCGCGTTGCAGGACTTCGCGGTCGAGGTGAAAGCCGTTCACTCCGGCCTCGATGTTCTCGAGGTCGCACGGTCGTTCCAGCCTGACATTGTCTTTGCCGATGTGCTTCTGCCGAAGCGAAACGGTTATGATGTCTGCGCCGACTTGAAATCGGATCCTGGTCTCAAAGCGATCCCGTGCGTGCTGATGTGGAGCTCGTTCATGGATCTCGACGAGAAGGCGTATCTGAACGCACGCGCCAGCGGCAAACTCGAGAAGCCTTTCGACGTCGAAAGTTTGCGCGGGCTGATCCTGGAGCTGGTGCCCACAACTCAAACTCAACGACTCGCCCACTTTCTCAGATTCCCAGCGGCGGTCGCTGAACCGCTCGAGACCGAGGAAGCCGGAAAAAAAGCCGCGGCATCTCGCCAGACATCCACGACAGTCGCTCCTCAAACCGATCCCTCGGGTGCCGTTCACACGCGCATCGAGCCCGTCGCTAAGCCGAATCCGGCCCCCCAATTCGGAGCGGAGTCTTTCGCGGATCCGTTGGCTGGCTTACCGCCTCTCATGAGCAAGGGCAAAATGCCTTCACTCGGCGGAGCCGCGGACGATACACCTGATCTCGGCACGCAAGGCTGGAGCATGGAAAGTTTCGAAGGCTTGAAGGATCTCGCCAGCGAAACCTTCCAACAAGCCGAGGAAACGGCGGCTCATACGAACATCCAGACGACCGTCCATGCCACGGCGCTGGCGGAAATGCCCGCTCCGAACGCGTTGACTTCTGAGTTCGGCAGTGATTTCGCCAGTGAGTTCGCCAATGATTTCAACAACGCATTCGGCGATGACGATGATGAAGTCGAAGAGCCGGTTCGCATCACCAAACTCGGCGGTGGGACCCATGCCCAGGAAATCGCCAAAGCGGAAGCCACCCACGCCGCGACTCGTACAGAAATCCGTATCGATCCCAATCTAGCAAGCCAAACGGATAGCAAGAGCGAAGAAGTCGGCGGAGATCCGTGGGCTCATCAGGATCTCGCTCGATTCAAACTCGATATCCCGGAAGGCGATCTCCATAGCGATGAGATTTCGATCGTCTTTGACATGGACGACATCGAAGCGCCGAAAAACCAAGATTTTCTCCTGAACGCGCAAAAAAACGGGAACGCTCCGGTCAAAGAAGGCCGGACCTCGGCTCGGATCAAAATTCCGAAGGAATTTTCGCCCGAGGGCACTTCAACACAGATTCGCCAGCAAACGACGACCACGATCCAACGCCCGCCGGCGGAGGATCATCTCCCGAACCCCGCTCTGGATCTTCAGGATGAAGACGCGGGGCCTCTGGAACTTGAATCGACGCCCGGTCCAACGCCTGCCCTCGCGCCCGAAGAGCGCTATCAGCCGATCGCTGAAATTCGGCACGCGGATGGCGAAATGATTTCGCAATTCGAACATTCTGAAGACGAACGTCCGGACTTGCGTCTCGATGAAACAGGCCCGAGAACAGTGGTCGGCAACACCGGTGCATTTGAACAAACACAGATCGGTGCTTCCCTCCCGCAACTCAATCTCGATCAGCTCGAATCGATCGTGCGCGCGCAAAGCCAAGATATCATCGAGGCCCTGGTTCGAAGAATCGTTCCCGAAATCGCGACCCAATTGATCAAGGAAGAGCTCGAACGCCTGATGAATGAGACTTGATCTAAGAACCTGGATCTACGAAATCAGATCTAAGAAATCGGAGACGAGCGATGACCCTTCTGGATCTCATCCACGCCGCGGTAAAAGAAGACATGCCCGCGGGTGACTTGACGACGGACTCCTTGGCGCTCGCACCTCGCTTTGGCCAAGCCCGCCTAGTCGCGAAAGAAGATCTCGTCTTGTCGGGCACGGCCCCGTTTGAAGAAACGATGCTCCTGCTTGAGCCCAACGCCCGCGTGCATTGGCATTTCCGCGAAGGCGATTTGGTTCTGAACAAGCAAGTCATCTGCGTCATTACGGGCGACCTGATCCAAGTGCTCAAAGCCGAACGTGTCGCACTCAATTTCGTCGGTCATCTTTCGGGCATCGCCACGCTCACGCGTTGCTTCGTCAAGCAGATCGAACATACGAAAACGCGCATTCTCGACACGCGCAAAACCTTGCCGGCTTTTCGCGAACTTGAAAAACGAGCCGTTGCTCATGGCGGCGGTCAGAACCATCGCAAGTCCTTAAGTGACGCGATCTTGATCAAGGACAATCACATCGCCGTCGCCGGTGGACTGTCCAAGGCCGTCGAGCGCATCCGGCAACACACGAAGTCTCATTTGGAAGTCGAGTGCTCGACCTTGGATGACGTCCGCGAGGCCGTCGCTCTGAAAGTCGAACGTATCCTTTTAGACAATATGAACAACGACCGTCTCCGAGAGGCACTGGCCATCATTCCATCCCACATCGAAACCGAAGCGAGCGGCAATATGACGCTCGACCGCGTGAAGTCCGTCGCCGAGATCGGCGTCACGTACATCTCCGTCGGCGCCCTCACCCACTCCGCGCCCGCCGCGGATGTGAGCCTTCTTTTTGATTGGCAGCAGTCGGAAATGGCGCCGATATGACAAATCGAATTGCAGGTTGGACACGCGCTTGGGCTGAACGCTCCGGAGTTCAGCATTGGCACGGCCCTGAAACGGCGAGTACGAACGCCGTCGCACGCGACGATCTGGGGGCGGCCGCGAAATCCAAGCTGGCTCCCGTTCTTTATATCGCGGACCACCAAACTCACGGCCGTGGACGCGGTTCGAATACCTGGATCAGCAGCGAAGGCGCGCTTCTTTCTTCGTGGAGTTTCCACCAGGGCAAACCGCCGCAACCGATTTTTTCGCCTTTGACAGGACTGGCTGTCTATAATGCCGCCTCAAAAGTATGGCCGACGCTGACTTGGAGCCTGAAGGCTCCAAATGATCTCTATATTGGTTCAAAAAAAGTCGCGGGACTTTTGATTGAGACGATCGAGCGCGGAACAGAGCGACGCACGATCGTGGGGTTAGGATTCAATGTCCTGTCCGCACCAGAAAGCATTCCAACCGCCACGTCTCTCGCACAGGAACTGAAAAACTGTGGCACGGATACCGCGAGTTCGGACCCGGTGACGGAAGCGGATTGGAGCAAATTTCTGCAAGCGCTTCTCATCCATTTCATGTCCACACTGCAAGCGGGGCACAAAGTCGAGCTGTCGAAGGCCGATGCCAAAGCGCTCTGCGAGGCCCTCAACCGGCGACCGAACCTCGAAGACAAAATCAACAAGATCGGTCCCAAAGGTGAGCTTCATACAACCCGCGGCGTGATCGACTGGCAAACTCTTTAAGAGAGGCGGCGACTGCATGGCACTCACTTACACACCGAATCCATCCATCGGTGCGGCTTGCCCGGACTTCCAACTCCCTGGAGTGGACGGCAAAACTTATACGAAGAATGACTTCCAGGGATCCCGGGCGTTGCTGGTGATGTTCATTTGCAACCATTGCCCCTATGTCAAAGCGATTGAAGATCGCTTAATCACGCTCGGAGAGGAAATGCGGACAAAGAACGTCGGCGTGGTAGCGATTTCCTCGAACGACGCGC
>JAMPXM010000282.1 GCA_023701225.1 Pseudobdellovibrionaceae bacterium
CGGCGACTTTGCCGCAGGAAACGGCGAAGTTGACTCATGCGCCCGAGGCACCGCCTCCGATCAAACGGAAAAAACCGGCGAGGGTGAAGATCGAACTCGAAACGGTCGAGGTGACAAAGCGACTCGCGGACGGGGTTGAATACACATTCTGGACGTTCGGTGGAACAGTGCCGGGCCCGATGATGCGCGTGCGTGTGGGTGACTACGTTGACTTCACGTTGAAGAACCATCCGTCCAGCAAAATGCCACACAACATCGACTTGCATGCGGTCACTGGCCAAGGCGGCGGCGCCGAGGGTTCTTTCACGGCTCCTGGCCACAGCTCGACCTTCTCTTTTCGCGTGTTGAATCCGGGTCTTTATGTCTATCACTGCGCGACAGCTCCGGTCGGTATGCACGTCGCCAACGGGATGTATGGTTTGATTTACGTCGAGCCGGAAGAGGGCCTGCCGCCAGTCGACAAAGAGTTCTACATCGTGCAGAGCGAGTTCTACACGAAGGGCAAATACGGTCAGCGCGGATTGCAGCCATTTGACATGGAAAAGGCGATCAAGGAACAGCCGGACTACGTTGTCTTCAACGGCAGCGTTGGTGCTTTGGCTGGCGACAATGCGATCAAAGCGAACGTCGGAGAGAAAGTTCGCATGTTTGTCGGAAACGGCGGACCGAACCTGGTCTCCTCTTTCCACGTGATCGGTGAGATTTTTGACACCGTCTATACGGAAGGTGGCTCTGTCGGAAACCAGAAGAACGTTCAAACGACGTTGGTTCCTGCCGGCGGCTCGGCGATCGTCGATTTCCGCATCGATGTTCCAGGCACCTTTATCTTGGTCGACCACTCGATTTTCAGAACCTTCAACAAAGGTTCTTTGGGTATGTTGAAGGTGGAAGGTCAGCGGAATCCGTTGATTTATACGGGCAAAACTGCTGAAAATGTCTACCTGCCGGAGGGCAGCGCGATCCAAACGATTCCGGGAGAGAAAGCACCGGCACCGGTTGTCGCGAAGTCGATGGAAGACCGTATGAAGTTCGGTAAGTCCGTTTATCAACAGAACTGCGCCGCGTGTCACCAACCGGATGGCAAGGGTGTCCCGGGTGCGTTCCCACCTCTGGCGGGTTCGGACTATCTGTTGAGCAACAAATCGCGCGCGATCAGTGCCGTGTTGCATGGCTTGAGCGGGCCGATCGAAGTCAACGGTCAGAAGTATGATAGTGTGATGCCGGCGCTCGGGCTTAACGATGAGGATGTCGCGAACGTCATCACCTACGTCATGAATTCGTTCGGAAACAAAGGTCCTGCGACCACACCGGATGACGTGAAAAAGGTCAGAGCGAGCAAGAAGTGAAGAATTGGCGGTCCATGTTCGTGATTTTGATGCTTCTCTTGGCGAGTGGATCGGCGCATGCGTCGACCGCCGCCGGGGAAGTGAAGATCGAAAAGGGGCTTTACCGCCCCTTTTTTCGTGAATTGGGCGAAGCCGACCGGCCCGTCAGCGCCATGTGGGTGGATCGTGATCCGGTGACCAATGCGGAGTTCGCGGAGTTTCTGAAAAAGAATCCCAAGTGGCAGCGGCAGAACATTCCTTCGATTTTTTCCTCGAAGTCTTATCTTCAGCACTGGAAAGACGCGGTGTCTTTCGATGCGGCTTTGGCGCGGCAACCGGTGACGAACGTGACTTGGTTCGCAGCTCGTAAATATTGCGAGAGTCAGGGAAAGCGTCTGATGACCGTGGATGAGTGGGAATTCGTGGCCGACGCACAAAGTCCGGAGAACCTCAGTCTGATTTTGGATTGGTACACCAAGCCGAATCAGCTGACCGATGTACAAAAGGCAGTGGTCAACTCGCGAGGCCTGCGCGGCATGCACGGCTTGATTTGGGAGTGGGTCGAAGATTATGGCTCGGTCATCATCGCCGGTGACTCGCGCGATTCCAACGACACAAGCAAGGATCTGTTCTGTGGCGCCGGATCCCTCCGTGCGAAAGATCCGTCGCAGTATGCCACGTTTATGCGGTTCGCTTATCGCAGTAGTATGAAGGCGAATTATGCCGGTCAAATTCTCGGCTTCCGCTGTGCTCGCGATGTCGAACCGAATTCATCGAAGTGAGCGAATCGAAATGAACCAACCTCATCCAGAGAAAATATCTGGTTTTTTTCATCATGCGATTTGGCTGGTGGGTTTTCGGCCTTTTTTCACTCTGGCTTTTTTGAGCGGTGCTCTGCTGCCTTTGATTTGGGGTTTTGTGTACGTGAGTGGGAGAGGTTCCGCGTCCTTCGCGAGTTCGCCACTCATTTGGCATTCTCATGAGATGCTCTATGGATTCGGCTGGGCCGTTCTTGCCGGTTTCTTGCTGACCGCAAGTAAGAATTGGCTGAAGATCCGCGGCCTCCATGGTGGGCCGTTGGCCCTTGCGGTCGCGTTGTGGTGTCTTGAACGTTTGATCATGGCGGGCGCGTTTTCCGCCTCGGCGTGGTCGCCGTGGATTCGTTACTTGTTGGTCAGCGGCTCCGTGTTCTACGTTGTCGGTTACGTCGTGTATTGTCTGGTGAAATATCGCAAGCAGGATTCCTTTCAGGATAACTACTTCTTCGTACTCGCGCTCCCGGTCCTTTTGCTTGCGAAAGCTTGGCTCTTGGATCCGGAGACATACGCTCAGGGATGGGCTTTGTCTTTAGGTATTTTCCGGGTCGCTTTCGCGGTCATGTTCGAGCGAACGATGACGCAATTTATGAAGAACGCGGAAGGTGTTCAGCTGTTTCGGAATGTCTGGTTGGATACGTCGATAAAAGCGCTCGTCTTGCTCTCCGCTTTCGAGGCGCAATGGCCAGGCACGGTTGGCGCCGTGTTTTTACTTTCCGCTGCGTCTCTCCTGCTGGTGCGGTTCTTTCTGTGGAGCCCGCTTGCCGGGTTTCGTCGACTTGAAATCGCGGTCATGTATGTCGGCTATCTGGCGCTGACGATGCATCTCTTGTTGATGGGACTTCGTCCTTGGATAGCGACGGCGTTCGTGGGTTCGATCGCCGTACATGTGTTTACTTTTTTGTGCATGGGAGTCGTGATCCCTGCGATGCTGATCCGAATCAGTCAGGGGCACACCGGGCGTACGTTGGTATTCACTTTTTCCGACCGGGTCGCGTTCGGGTTGATGTTCCTCGCTTCGTTTCTTAGGCTGATCGCGACGCAGCTATGGCCGGCGCACTATGCGCAGTGGATCGCGCTTTCAGGCGTAGGCTGGGCTTTGTGTTTCATGATCATTGGTTTTCGATTGGTGCCATTCTTGTGGGCGCCGCGGGCGGATGGAAGGCTTCATTGACGCCGGTTTCACAGGATGCCGGCATTCTTTCGGGTTTTGGCGAAAGCGACGATACGATCTGTCCATAAGCCAGGATTGCGAGAAGACCCACAGAAAGGGCCCAGCCCGCATAACGGACCACGACGCGCTTGCGGTTTTGACGGCGATGGAGGCTTTCCGGCGAACGCGTGAGGGTCGGCAGTTCCCGGCGCCGAAACTCGAACTCCTCGGTCAAACACTGTTGAATCGTCGCTTGCAAGTCTTCGCGAAAATCCACGCTCTCTTTAATTTTATTCATGCCGTACAAAGCGGAACGGTCGGCTATTAAATGCCAAAGCCTTTCGTGGATCTGCGCTGCGCGCGCGGGCAGGAGGTTCTCTTCATGAGCTTCGAAGCGCTTGAGCAAATCCAGGAGCGCCAGATTCTCCCGCTCTCTCAACTCGCGGAAATGATCCTCGTGAGCCAAGATTTGGCGTGCGTATTCGGCGTCGACCTTTTCGCGAAGATGATGAAGTTCGTTTTCGTAAGTCGATTCCAGTTTACCGATCTCGTTGACCCAATGTGCTTTCCTTTGCTCGGCTTGCTGGATGTCATTCGCTAAAGCATGGTACTGAGCGTTTCTTTTTTGGACTTCGTTCTTCGCTTTTTGACATTGATCCTGTAATTCGACTAATCGCTTTTCGCCTTTGGAAATCTGTAGGCGACTGTCCTCGAGCCG
>JAMPXM010000283.1 GCA_023701225.1 Pseudobdellovibrionaceae bacterium
GAGTGACGTGGGTGAAAAAAAGGCTTTGCTCATGGATGGTCCGTGGCCGAAATACTCGTCTGTGACCGGGCTCGGGAGCGAGCGTTCCAGTTTCAAACGTAAAACCTCTTCCTGCAGTGGCGTGATCAGTGACTCCAGGCGTTCCAGGCGTGCGCGCAAAGGTTCTGGTTTCGGCTCGGAGGGGGATCCCACGATTTGAGCTGAGGCCGCGGGCAGTAGAAAGCCAGGCAGGACGCCGGCGGTGGTGATCAAGATGCCTATAAACTGAGCGAACAACAGCCGAAGCCAGGCGGGACGTCGGCGCGGCAAGCGTGACGGCAAGCGTGACGGCGAGCGTGACATAGTAGAGCCCTCCCGGGAGGATTCTATGAGACAGGTGCGCGAAGATCCGAAGTGCGTCTGGTAATCTTGTGTGCAGTTTGCTAGAAATCCCGGCAGTCGCCACAAACGGAACGGATTGGATAATGGGAACTTCAGATCGATTGACAGTGCGGTCGACAGTACGATCGACAGTACGATCTCCAGAGCGAACAAAACTCAGTGTCAATGTGAACAAGATCGCGACTCTGCGCAACTCGCGCGGAAAGAATCTGCCGGATGTCTTGAAAGTCAGTCTGGACATCGAGCGGTTTGGGGCCGAAGGCATTACCGTCCACCCCCGGCCGGATGGGCGGCACATTCGCAAGGAAGATGTCGATGCTCTCAAGGCGAATATAAAAGTCGAACTCAATGTCGAAGGATATCCATCCGACGATTTCCTTACGATGGTGGAGAATGTCGTCCCTGCACAAGCGACTTTGGTGCCAGATCCACCGCACGTCCTGACATCCAACGCAGGCTGGCGTGTGACTGAGAACGAAGCTCTTCTGGCTGAAGTGGTCGAGCGGTTGCGTGCAAAAGGCATTCGGGTGTCGGTCTTCATTGATCCGCGCACCGTCGGAGAGAACGACTGGCGTTTGTTGCGGAAACTTGGAGTGGATCGAGTCGAGCTTTATACCGAGGAATACGCGGATGCGTTTTCGACCCCGAGGCGGGACGAAGTGACCGCTCTTTATCGCTCGGCCGCGGAGCAGGCCCAAGCGCACGGTTTGGGCGTCAACGCCGGCCATGACTTGAATCTCATCAATCTTCGTCATCTGGTCACGGCGATCCCGTGGATCGACGAGGTCTCGATCGGGCATGCGCTGATTTCGGATGCGCTGTACGATGGCTTGGAGAAGACCGTCGCTCGTTATCTCTCCTGCTTGAGGTGAGTTTGCTTCAGCTGAGCATAATGAAACTGAAGTTCCATTCGGTCAGTCTGCTGCTGATGCTGACGACAGTCGCGGTCTGGCTGTTTCAATCGCGTCTCGCACCGTTTCAGGCCACGACGTTTCTTGAGAACTTTGGCTTGGTGCCTGAGCGCGATGTATTGAACGTTTTCGATCTCAGTTGGACATCGCGTTTGGCGGTGATTTTGAGTTCGCTCTTTTTACATCCTTCGGCGTTGGATGCAGGTTTGACTTTGGCTGGTCTCCTTTGGCTGGGGTCTCTTGTCGAAGACAAGTGGGGACCTTTGGGATTTCTCAGTTTTTATTTAGTCAGCGGCGCCTTGGCCAATCTCGCGCGGGCCTGGGCGGAGCTTTCGGCTCCGGCCACATCGAGCGTCACGATCGTGGGGGCTTCCGGTGCGATCGCGGCCATGGGTGGAGCCTGGTGGCGTTTGCAGCCAAGCTGGAAACGAGGGGCTTGGGTTCTGACATGGCTGGCCATTCAAGTCGCTGTTCTGCAGGGGGAGCGGGCATTCGTGGGGCCGGTTCTTGGCTTGATCCTGGGAATATTCTGCGGTCGGTTTTTTCTGCCGAAGGCCCGGGCGCGTCTCGGAGACACGAACCGCCATTGACTGAATGGGGACGATCGAATCTCTCACGCGAACCGAAAAAGCCTAACCGGACCCTGACACGACAAAAGCAAAAATGAGTGACAGTGTTGCGAGCGGGTTCTACTCTCGCAGCATATGGAAAGACGTTTTGAAGCGGAATTGAAGCAGTTGAAAGCAAGCATCTTGTCGATGGGCGGGTTCGTGGAGCAGGCCATCGAGAAGGCGACTCATGCGCTCACCGCGCGTGACCGTAAGGAACTCGAACTCGTGCATGCATTGGAAACCAAGATCAATGAAAAGCACATCGAGATCGACAATACGTGCTTGGAGGTTCTGGCTCGTCTGTCGCCCGTGGCGGCGGATTTGCGCTTGATTTTAGCGATCATCAAGATCAACACCGACCTCGAGCGAATGGGCGATCAAGCCGTCAACGTGTCCTACAATGCCGAACACTATCTCGAGGATCGAGAGGTCACGGTCCGCATTGATTTGCCGAAGATGTCGGAATTGGTGCGCGAGATGGTGCGTGATTCGTTGGACGCCTTTTTGAACGAAGACACCGTTCTGGCACAAGAAGTCCTCGGGCGTGACGATGCCGTGGATGAATTGAAGAACAAAGCTTTTGAGATTCTGGTTCCCTATATGAAACAAAACCCCAACAACATCGAGGCGGCGCTGGATCTGCTTCTGATCGCTCGCAATCTTGAGCGGATGGCGGATCATGCGACCAACATCGCCGAGGACGTCATCTTCGCTTGCACCGGCGAGGATGTGCGCCACGGTGTCGGGCATACAACCAGCTAAGGCAGGAGGAATGACGTGTCTGCAGCCAATTTGTCCCCAGGCGTTTTGGAGCGGACCCGTATTCTGGTCGTTGAAGACGAAGAAGAAATTCGCAATTTGATCGTGCTGCACTTAAAGCGCGAAGGCCACCATGTGGATGCTGTCGGATCGGTGGAGGAAGCCTCGGCACTCGTCCGGACAAGTCGGTATGACCTGCTTGCATTGGACTGGATGCTTCCGGGGGCCAGTGGTGTCGAGATGGCGCGTACGGTTCGTCACTGGAACCATGATGAACAAGCGGGACCGCCCGCGATTCTGATGGTCACGGCACGCACGGAGGCCGCTGATATCGTCGAAGGTTTAGAGGCCGGCGCCGATGATTATCTCACCAAGCCGTTTGAGCCGCGTGTTCTGATCGCGCGTGTCCGGGCTCTGATGCGGCGCCATCGGCCGATCGCGACCACGTCCAAGCTGGGTGAGACGGTGGTCTCGCTGGAAGCGGGCTCAGATCTCTTGTTTTTGGGAAATCTGAAAATCGACACGAAGGCGCATGAAGTCCGGTGTGGAGAGCAGACGTTGAATCTCACTCCGAGCGAATTCAAGCTTTTGGTTGCGCTGGCGAAAAACAAAGGACGCGTGCTCACGCGTGATAGTTTGATCTCGCAGGTCCAAGGTGAGGGTGTGTCCGTTGTAGGCCGCACGGTCGATACGCATGTATTCGGACTTCGCAAGAAACTCGGCTCGTGCGCGGATGTGATTGAAACAGTCCGAGGCGTTGGTTACCGAGTTCGTGGAGAGATGAAAGATTCATGATATCGCCCCGTCGTTATTTTCCTTGGAAGATCGTCCGCCATTATGCGTTGCGTGCATCTCTCTTTTATGTGTTGGCGCTTGTCGGAGCGGGCTATTCCATTCGTTATTACGCGATCAAGACCTTTCTTCCAGCGACCGACATGGCGACTGCGTTGGCGGAGTTCGATGTATATCTGAGTACGATCGGACTTTTGCTTGTATTCATCGGCGCGATCTACGTCGTGTGGTCCGCGCGTTTGTATTTTTATCCGATGGGGCGAATGATCCAAAGAGCGCGGGAGTTGCGCAAAGGTCGGATCGATATGGAGAGTGGGAGTGGATTAGCCGATGATTTCAGTTCGGAGGAGCCGGGCGAATGGGCCGATCTTGAGCGGGGACTGGAGCGGATCCATTCAGATTTGCGGCAAAAAACAGATCAACTCGCGCGCGAGCGAGAGGAACTGGCGGCACTGATCTCGGCCGTCGCCAATGCGATTCTCGCCATCGATCGCAATGAAGAGCCGCTGTTCTTCAACTCTTCTTTTGCCGTCCTTTTTGGTGTTAA
>JAMPXM010000284.1 GCA_023701225.1 Pseudobdellovibrionaceae bacterium
GGCGAGCTCCGTTACGGTCCCTACGCGGTCATACATATGTCGTCGCCGATCAACTCCGGGATGAGTGGTGGCCCCACCGTCAATTCGCGGGCCGAAATCATTGGCGTGAACGTTTCCAAGAACGCTTACTCCGATAGCCTGTCTTTCGCGGTCCCCGCCCGATTTGCGCGCAACCTTTTAGATCAAGCACAGGACCGTCCCTCTCCTACGTCCGAAAAGCTCATCGCCGAGATCGGCGACCAGCTCCGCCAGGTGCAGGATGAACTCACGAACGATTTTCTCGCCGCCGCGAAAAGGTCGAATCCGTTCGGCGCCTGGACCTTTACGCAACCGTCGCCGATCATGAAATGCTGGTCGCAGAAGGACACAGACGACGGCAATGGCAAATTCGACTCCATCCGGCAGAACTGTCAGGTACCGCATTCCAGCTACATCGACGGCCGCCTGCACTCCGGCACGTACTCGCTGGAAGTGGATGCGATCAACGGACGCCAACTCAAGCCGCTGCCCTTTTACACGCTGTTGAATTCGCGCTTCGACGGAGGAGTCCAACTCGATGGGTTCCTGATCGGTGGTGACTCCAGCCCCGCACTTCTCACTCGGCAGTTTTGCTTCTCCAGAATCGTCGCCAATCAAGCGGGTCTGAAATTCAAAATCGCATACTGCAGCCGCGGATACGTGAAATTCGACGGCCTGCGCGATGCCTCCATCTCATTGGCAACCATCGCCGGTCCTCCTCATGGTTTGCTCATGCAAGTGGATCTCCGCGGATTCTCATCAGCCAATATCAAAAAAATCTTGGATAGCACCATCAACTCCATCCGGACTGCGACGAAATGATATACGTCAAAGTGTACGGTCGCAAAAATGCTGCCCCTGAGATTCACCGTCTAGAGCACTTGCCAGCGGGAATCGGCCGCGCTCTGGACAACGCCATTATCATTACGGACCGAAGCGTTTCCAGCCATCATGCCGTCATCGAAGCCGTGGAAGACGGCCTTCAGATTCGCGACCTCAACAGCACCAACGGATTGCACAGCCAAAGCAGCCCCGATGGGCGCACGAAAAGCGTCATCCCGCTTCAACAGACGACTTCCATCCGTGTCGGCAAAATCTGGATTGAAGTGTCGAATTCCGAAGAGCCCGTTGAAGAGACCGTGCGTGTCGATCTCGCCGCTCTCCAAAGAGAGAGCGGTTGGTCGCACGCGAAAGGCTGGTCGGTCAGCATCGGCCTGATCACGCTCGCACTTTTGCTCCGCTATCTGGACTACAGCATCCTGCGCGTCAGCTACACGACCCATGCCCTACTGACGAAGTCACTGAGCTTCGTTCTCGCCGCGTTCGGATTGGCAGCGGCCTTGGCGATTTTCTCGAAGGTGCATCTCCGTCGTTATCAGTTTTATCCGCTGTTCGCCGTCGTCCTCGGCTTTTCGATCATCGGCGACCTTCATTTGACGCTATTCAATCTGGTCGCATTCAATTTGAACAGTTTGATCGCCTCGAAGGTTCTCGACGAACTCATCAGCAGTCTCCTTCTGTTCACAAGCTGCTCTCTTCTCGGTCGCGTTCTCTTTCCAGACACCTCGGCTCGCAAGCGCACCGCCTTCATCCTCATCGGTCTTGTCGCCATCAGCGGAGCGACCTATGGCTTGCGCACGATCAACGATCGGCAATCGGCTCCGGACGTGGACACGACGATCGCGTACCCTCTCCGCTCGTTCCCCGTCGCCGACCATGGATTCGATCACGTGCTCCGCGAAATCGATTCCATTGATCAAGACATTGAAACGGCTCGCAAAGAGGCCATTCGCAAGGAAGAAGAACGCAACAGCGAAGCCGGTCGCTAATCGCAAGCGGCGCGCGAATCCGCGTCTAGCCGCGAACGCAATACCTTCCTCATCGGTTCAGAGAAAAAGACTTCCGCTTAGTCCAAGAAGAAGTGAAACGACGTGCGACCCTCGTGACCGTCAGCCTGAGCATCGAGATTGAAGAGCGCGATCATTTCAGTGCGCACTTTCGGACGGACATTGATCACGACGAGATCGGAATTCTCGATGATCTGATGCAACCCTCGTCCGGCACCGGCCTTCCCCGCGACCTGCGTCTGTTCCGCGCCGGTGTAATTCCGTTCCAGATAGTCCAAAAGAATCTTGGTTTGAAATCCTCCGAATGGATCCCCGACGGAGATCGCCGCGAGCATTCCATCGCAAGCGAAACGGAATTCTGCCCGCTCGCGTTCGGCCAGATTCACCACTTGCGTGCGGGGCAAATGGTTGTAAAGCGGTTCGCCCGTTGGCGAGCAGGGCGCATCGTAGATCGCGTTCATCAAAAGCTCTTCGGCCACCAACGCCGCTCGATCCGAAATGCGGCTTCGCACCCCCAAGGCCGCGAAGCGATCCTGCATTTCCGCGATGAGCGGCGCGCGGTCGGTCGAGCTGGTCACATGGCGTTCATGAACATCGACGCCCCACATGAGGTACTTTTCAAGGCCGAACAAATCATGCGACAAAAGCTTGGTGGCTGTCGTGACGATGTTCTTGACCGTGAATGTCCGATCCTCGGCATCACGAGAAACGATGTTGGTGTAAATCGGATGAGCGCGCAGAATCGGCAAAAACCCTGGGATATCAGTGGATGCCATGAGCACCAATTTTGCCTCGGGATGACGCTGGCAAATCGTTGCGGCCGGCGCCGCCAAACCAGGGCTGACAAAGACGATGTCAATGGATTCGCCTGAATCCAAAAACGCCTGCAGCTCTTCTGCTGTGCCGACGATGTCCAATCGAACGCCGGTTCCGCCGAGCGCGAGTTTGGCGATGGACTGGCTTTTGCGATCGCTTTCCACCAAAAGCACGCGCCGACTGCGCATCGCCTGTTCCGTCGAGTAGAGCGTCGTCAACGGCCGCAGCATCGCTTGGGAGTTTTCGACTTCCGCCAGAGCTCGATGGATCTGCGGGCGACTCTCCTCGGCGGCGTTGCTTTCCATCTCGCGCAAACGAATTTCCAGGGGCGCCAAGTGATCACGCGAAAGTTCCGTGAGGGTTTGAAAGGTCAGGTCCTTGCTCGTATACAGTTCCTCGAGCTTGCGATGGCTGGCGAAGAGTTCCGTGTTCTGCGCTTCCAGCTTGGCTCGCGAACGCTCCAGATCCTCGGTGCGCTCCCGCACTTTTTGATCGAGTGTGCGATTGGCGTCTTCCAGCGCCTGATTCGCGGACTGCAGCGCACGGTTGGCGATCTCGAACCGGCGCGCCTTCTCATTGGTCGCCACCATTTTTTCCGAGAGGATGAGCGCGTACGTCCGATACAAGCGATAACCGAAGTCGCGCCGAGAAGTTTCAATGAGGTCTTCCAAACGGTCAGCGCCGATCACGTACACCGAGGTCGGCTCCAGCGCCACGATGGTGGCGGACGTCGGCCGCGACGTGATCACGCTCATCTCGCCCAAGAGGTCTCCGGGCTGATCGAGCACAGCGACGCGCTCGCCTTGAACCATGACTTCGACGCTTCCGGAGAGGAGAAAATAAAGGGAGTCGTTCGGCTTCTGTTCTTCGATGATCAGCGCCCCGGAAGGATAGGCGCGAACGTCCGTGATCATGGCAAGTGCCAGGAAAAAGTCCTCCGGACATTCGCGAAAGAAACGGAAAGAGCCCAGTCGTTCCGCTTTTTCCTGTACGGTCGAATGCACTGCTTGAGCCGTCAAACCGTTCCGCCTTTGAAAATCACCGATCGCAATAGCCGCACGAGCCACGCCGATCGGCTTCGAAATTGAGGCCACCGCTCAATAACAACAGTTTGCCAAAAGAGTGCGGCGACCGACACTGTTTGCGGGCCATCTAGTCCGGAGTCCAGGTCACGCGATCTCATGGATTCCGGGCCGGAGCGATGGACCGGAACCATAGCCCGCCGCAAGACCTCTGCAAACGACCGGGTTTGCGTGACGCAGCTTAGGCCTATGCCATGACTCTCCGATGAAACCCGTAGCCAATTCGTTCATGAAC
>JAMPXM010000285.1 GCA_023701225.1 Pseudobdellovibrionaceae bacterium
CATCAATGATCTCTACGAAACCGTTCCCACGCAAGGCGGCACTCGGGGCGGGTTGGCCCGAGTGGCTGAGCTACGTCGCAAGCTTCTTGCGCGCAACCCGAACACGTTCATGATTTTGGCCGGCGATTTCTTAAGTCCGTCCGCGCTAAGCACGGCCAAGGTGGACGGCCGTGAGCTCAAAGGTCGACACATGATCGCAACACTTGATACCGCTGGACTTGATCTCGCGGTTTTCGGCAATCACGAATTCGACCTCAAACAAAACGAACTCGATGAGCGCATACGCGAAGGTCGCGAGAAATTTCTATGGCTTTCAGGTAATGTGCGCGACCTGCATGACAAGCCGTTTGCAGGTTTGCCGGAAACGCACGTGCAAGAGTTTCGCTCTCCGACTGGACATCTCCTGCGTGTCGGTTTTCTGACGACGATGACCTCCATGAATCAGCCACCTTATGTGAAGTATTCAGAGCCACTCGCCTACGCCAAAGAAATGGCCAAGCGGCTCCGCCCACAGGTCGACATCCTGGTGGCCATCACGCATATGGGGATCGCCGACGATATTCACCTCGCCGAGCAGGCTCCGGAAGTCGACTTGATCCTTGGCGGCCATGACCATGAGAGTCTCCTCCTCAAACGCGGCGCTCGCCTCATTCCGATCGCAAAAGCGGACTCCAACGCCAAGACCGCCTATGTGCACCTACTGAAATTCAATCCCTCTACAAAACGCATTGTGATCGATAGCGCGCTTCACCGCATGGACGAAAGCCTCGCGCAGGATCCCGAAACCCAGCGCGTGGCGGAGACGTGGGTGCAGGCGGCCTTTGATGGATTTCGTCGCGATGGCTTCCGGCCAGAACGCGTCGTCGCTCATGCGCGCGAGACCTTGCATGCTTCTGAGGCGCAAGTCCGCCATCATCCGACAAACCTCACCCGCGAAATCGGGCTCGCACTTTTGCGCGAATTCAATAAAGCGGACGTTGCGGTTTTCACCGGCGGCGGCATCCGCCTGGACGATAGCATCCCGCCCGGCCCGATCACTGAATACGATGTCATTCGGATTTTGCCGTTCCCGGATACTGTCGTCGGCTATGAGATCAAGGGATCCGAGCTCCAACGACTACTCAATGACCGCCGCACGAAGGCAGGCACGGGAGATTTTCTGCAGACCAGCGGTATCACCGCCTTGGGGACGAGCTATTTGATGAATCTTCAGCCGCTGGAAGCGGACAGAACGTATCGGGTTGCAACGAATACGTTCTTGGGTAATACGCTCAAGAGCGAGTACGGAGCGAAGCAGATCTATAAAGGCGACGAGGTTCGTCGCGCACTGATCAAACACCTCAAAGCGGTGATGCCTTAAAGGTGAAAGCCGAGATGTCTTAAGGACGCGCGAAGATCATTCGCGGACGTTCAAGGTCAAATCGCAATACAAACACCGAAGAATCACTGTCGCGCGCATCGGACTCATCCGACGTTATTCAAATTTGAATTCGCGCACAAAGTGACAGGTGTATCCACCCGGGTTTTTATCTAAATACTTTTGGTGATAGTCTTCGGCGCGCCAGAACGTTTTGAACGGAACAATCTCGGTGACGACTGGCTTCTTCCAGTGACCGGATTTCGCGACCTTCTCTTTCACCTTTTCCGCTAGCTTGCGCTGCTCCTCATTGGCGTAAAAAATTGTGGAGCGATACTGCGTGCCGACGTCGTTTCCTTGGCGATTGAGCGTCGTCGGATCATGGAGACGGAAGAATTCGAAGAGAATTTTCTCATAACTCGTTTTCGTGGGATCAAACAGCACCTGCACGGCTTCGGCGTGCCCGGTGGTCCCGGTTTTCACGATCTCGTATGTCGCCTTGTCGACAGCTCCTCCCGAATAGCCCACCTGGGTCTCAATCACACCGGGAGTGGTTTGAAGAAGCTCCTCAACGCCCCAAAAGCAGCCGCCCGCGAGTGTCGCCACTTGCCAGCCCTTCTTTTCTGCGAATGCGAACAAATGGCGACCGAAGCCTTCGGCCTTCATCTTCTCCAGGGGAACAAATCGCAATGACGCCGAATTGATGCAATACCGTTGACCTGTTGTCGGCGGGCCATCGTTGAAAACGTGACCAAGGTGTGAATCGGCTCGGCTGGATCGGACTTCCGTGCGTTCCACACCCAACTTATGATCGGCCTTGGTTTGAACGCGCTGAGCTTCGATCGGGCGATCAAAGCTTGGCCAGCCGGAGCCAGAATCGTATTTATGAAGCGAACTAAAGAGGGGTTCACCGCTCACGACATCCACGTAGATCCCGTCGTCTTTCAAATTCCAATACGCATTTTGAAACGGGCGCTCAGTGCCTTCTTCTTGAGTGCAGCGATATTGTTCGTCTGTCAGCTTCTTCTTTAATTCTTCGCGACTTGGTTTTGTAAACGACTTTTCATTTGCCATAGAAGATCCTCCGGCGGCGGCGACTGAGTTGGGCGAAATGATCCCGATCAGAATCACCAAGGCCAATGTCAAAGGAAGAGCTAAGTTTGCAGACATCGCGATCTCCGCGTCAAATCTAAAAAACACCGCAGTGACGGCGTAACCCTCGTGGTCACGCTGCGCCTGAATTATCGCGGATAAGAGGCCGAATGAAAAGTCGATTCGACCTCGTCGGCGAAAGACCAAAGCGCCCAATGACGTGACAGCAACAACATGATTGGGACCAGTTTTCGGACTTCATTGCCGTTCAGGATTCGAATCAGAAAACAAAACTGCCGCAGGGCTCCGTCTCGCTGGTCGATTGAAAGTGTTGGTAGAACGCCTTGTAGACGTGTCGTTCTTTGAGCGCGACGAAGATTCCAGCCGACACCATTTCGTCCATGACAGCGCGAAAACCCTCTTTGCGTGCCGACAGGCGCGCGCGATCGACCCTTGCGTCCTTTTCCAAGGCTTCGAGCTCTTGATAGAGTCGATGGGCGCGCTCGCGATAATTCACGTAGCTCTCCATGGCGCGACGTAAATCATCTCCAGCTTCTTTGGCATCGATGCGCTCAAGGTCTTCGAACAGTTTTTTCACTTCGGGACTCTCGATCGACGGGCGTGGTGAGTTGGCGAGGAACGTCGGCATCACGTCATAGGCCGCAAGCATGAACTTTTCCACGACCGAGACCGCGGCGCGTGCCTTGCGCCCGGCTTGCGTTGAGATCTGGGGCTGTGCGGGAGCCGCTGAACGATCCGTACGCAGACGTGCCCGTAGATACGCTTGCTCGAGCGTCACTCCCGCTTTCATCTCCGTGTACAAGGCGGGACCGAAGGAGCGACTCCAGCCGACTTCATCGCCGGCCGTTGAAATCGCACAGAGTGTTTTCCCTTTCAGGCCCGCGACAGTGGATCCGCTGAAACAGCTATCGTCGATAACCGCCAAGCGAACATTCTTGCGAGCCGCCAGATCGGCTAAGAGCTGCAAGCGATCCAGCGCGAACACGCGTCCATCGGCTGTTGAAATTTTGTGAGTCATCTCCGTCGCCGATTTTCGCTGACCGTGCGAAGAGAGGATCAATAGGATCTGATCCCCCTCCCGGTAATCAGAGAGTTGGCTGCTCACCAATTGATCCACCGATCCCGTCACCGCCGCATGGTCAAAGCGACGCGCGACACCATCCGAAGCAATGCTTGCGGCCAGCTGGCGTGTGACGCTTTGCCCTCCGGCGAAAAGGACTTCCTTCACTTTCCACCGTGGATTCGCCCGCACGGCATTTCGTATTGCGATGAGGTCCGCATCAAAAATCGTTTCGCCCACCGTGATCGTCTTGAGTCTTCCCGTGTTGGGATCCACTTCTTGCCGAACAAGATTTTCCGGCTCTCCGCCTCCACCCCACAGAATGACCGTCGTACGCGTGGCCGGAGTTTCA
>JAMPXM010000286.1 GCA_023701225.1 Pseudobdellovibrionaceae bacterium
CCTGCAAAACCTGGTTGGTCGCCGGATCGATGGCGATCTGGCCAGAGCAAAAAAGAAAGCCCTGCGACTCGACGGCCTGGGAGTAAGGACCGACCGGAGCCGGCGCACCCGTCGTCACGATGATCTTTTTTTGCGGCATATGTGCACTCCTTTAAAACGGTCTATTCAATTGCTGTGGCAATTTCCACTACAGAGCCACGCCATTTCAATTCCGTCAATCGGAGTTCAGTTCTCCTGTTCAGTTCTCCTGCGGGGGGGGATACTCGGCGGCAATGAAGTTCACTTCGACTTCCGTGTTTGCCCCCTGATCGGTAAAGACGACATCGTCGCCGAAAACCAGGGCATTCTGCGCCGGATCGTAGGTCCAACCGAGACGTGCATCGTTGGGTATCACCTGATTCCCGTATCGCACTTCAATGGTCGAAACATCCGGGGGGCGACTTAAAAGCAATCGCTTACCGACGCGGTTCACTAAGTCCGTCCCAATGCCGGCCAATTTGGCTCCGAAATCCGCATCACAGAGCCCGAAGCCTTTCCCTCCGCTGATGAAAAGCAGGTCCTCGATGCGCCGAGGCAACTCCTCGCCAGAGCGATTACACTTTGCATCCAACGACGGAATATAAGCGGCATAAAAGAGAACTTTCTCTTTATCACCCTTCAACTGCGTCAAAAAATCATAAAACTGCCGAGAAGAAACCCCGGAAGATTGATCATCCGTATCGGTGATGAAGACCAAAGCGAGAAACGCTTCTGGACGATAAAAACCAGCATTTTCATTATGGACTAAAGGCGGCGTGAGTGCCGACTTGACTGGCTCGAAGAACTTCTCCGTACCTGAACCGCTGATTCCGACCTTGAGGTTTTGAGCAAGGACCGAAACGCCGTTGGGCGTGCCACGCTCGATGACCGCCGGCGAACCCACAAGGAGGCCGTTCTCGCCGGGCCCCGGGGCATACGTATCCGTCGATGTCGTGATCACTCCGACTCGGTATTGGAGAATTTTATTTTTATCCAGCTCCTCGGCATACAATTGGATGTTGGCGGCGAGGTTGTCTTGATGGTTCAACATCGAGCCCGAGTCATCGACGACGAAAAGGATGTCCACTTTCGGCGTGAATATCATTTTCGTGTCGCCCTTATCTTTGACCTTTTCGAACTTTCCACGCGGCTGCTCGACCAACTTCTGAGATGCCGGAGAACAAGCCGCAAGACTCATCACTGCCGTCGCACACAGACACAGGCCAATCGCCGGAACCACCACCGCTCCCGCACGCGTCAGGACGCTCACATCGCCCCCTTTGGCTGAGCCACGGCTTTTGCCTGACAGCCCTTCTTGATGTCGACGTTAAAATGAGCGAGCTCATCGAACCAGATTTCCTTTTCGGCCGGAAACGAAAGTGTGTCGCGGCTCTGACTGCCAGTGGTCCCCTTGCGCTCGGACGGCTGGCTTGTCCGCGTCGCCGCGATTCGTTTTTCCGCAACCGAAATTTGCTGTAACAGTTCCGCTTCCACGATGTGCAACTTTTGCAGCTGCGCGGAGATTTCCTGAATCTCGTCTTCAGCCAGGCGTTTGATCGCGGCATAGACGGCCTCTTGCGCCGATTGCACGCGTGCTTCGATCTGCTTCTTGGCTTCCGCCAAATGTGTCGCCGCTCCTGGCTGCATGGCCTCGTAACCCATGGCTCGCAAAAAAAGTTGTTCGGCCAAGCGACCTTCGCTTTCCATCGCCGCACCCATCTGGACCAGATTGCGAATCGAATAATCACGAGTGATCAGTCGCGGCAGCAAGTGAATGTCGCCTTTTAATTGCGTCAATTGGACCGGCTTTTGCCGCGCACTCTGAATGAATCGACCCACAGCCGGAGAGTCCGCATTCTCTTTGAGCACCAGAAGCTGGGCCGTCCGCGAACGAAAACGATCTCGGAACTGCCCCAGCGATTCGACGACCGCGGGATAATCGCAAACTTTGAGTTGCGCCAGAGCCCGCAGAAAGTGCGACTCCGGACCCGTCTGCCCTTGAAACACCGGCTGCGTGATCGTCTTCGTCACCGCAAGAACATTCTGCGGGCGAGCCCGTCGCATCTCCGTCCATGCGAGTTCTTCCTGCGCATCGATCCAATAATCCGAACTCTTTGGAACTTTCTGGTAGTACTGCGCGGCCGCGTCCATGTAACCGTTCTGGAATAAAAGACGAGCGGCCGTCATCGTCATGAGGTCCACGCTCACGGGGTTATTGGGCGCCTTCATTAAATTCGCAAGAACTTGCGCCGCTTCTCCCGCCTTGTCCGTCAACGCCAGCCCCAGCACGAGTTGCCATTGCAAAAGCGCCCGTTCACTTGTGTTGATCGTAGTCTTTTTGATCAACTCTTTGAGTTGATCCATTTGCTCAGCGCCATAAATGCCACGCGCGCTGACCCGCACTTCGGCCGCCACGCCGAAGATCTCCGTCCACTCCGTCCGCCAATTCACTTTCACAAAAGACCAGGCCGGGTGCTGATCGTTGGCGACTTCCTTCCACATCTTCAGAAGGACTGGTGAGATATCCGAGGAACGTTCCACAGACATGAGAGTTTCAAGACCGCTGATGGCCAATCCGTTTTTGAAAAGCAGAATTCCGTACAGAGCGCGACCGTTCGGAGTGGCCGCGAATGCCTTGCCGCCGAACGCGACCGGCCAAGGAAAGAGAGCGCGCTCGAAATCCCCGGATTCAAAATGTGAAAGAAAAATCTGCGCCTCGGGACCTTCTACCTGCAGCAGCAGGCGAAGCTCGGATGCCGACTGTGTTGTCGCCTGTTTTTGTGCGGTCGTCTCGCCACCGAGAAGCTTGAGCAGATCATCTTCCGCCCGAGCCCCGACCGCAGCGCCGAACACCGCAGCCCCCGACACGGCGAAGACGCAACCGAAGCGAACTCCCAATTGAACAGCGGATCTCAGTCGCATGACGCACTCCTCTTAAAACAAGCTATGCAGGAAACCCATTTGAAAGCTCGCCACAGCCAAATCCATCGCCCGCTTTCCGCCGTACCGATTGGCCTCATATGTCTGATATCGCATCTCCAAGCGGCTCGTCAGATGCTGAGAAAACCACAAACCGACGCCGCCGCCCGCGGTCCAAGTTCCTGTTCGACCCGACTTCAATTCCACTTGGCCAGCACCGCCCAGAGCATAGACATCGAAGTGCACGACACCGAGGTCGTAGAGGTTCATTTTCCCGTAGATCGGATACCAATTCAGGACAGCCATGTAACTCTGCTTCGGATGATCCATCTCGGGGATCACGCCCTTCCCTGTCGCGCTGGTGTCTTGAATCAAGTATTTGCCCTCATCGCGCAACCGATTGAAGGCGTAGTTGTACTTCACGCCGACCGACCAGCGAGGCGTGATATGGACATGATAGTTCGCCCCCAAATTCTGCGTCGCCAGGTAGGCGTCGCCACCCAGCACGTTTCCGTACTCCATCGTGAGCTCTTCGCGCCAACGACGATTGACCACGCGATCTTGAACGATGCGGATGTTGGCTTCGGGATTGAGCTCCCGCGCGCGCTCCAGCAAAACGTCATTCCCGCCCAGCGAATCGAAGTCCTTCATCAAGTCGGTGGCATGCGCATTTTCAGCCGACAGGAGCGTTGTACTGGCCAATAACAAACAGCCAGCCATCAAGCGTTCAAGCAGGCGATTCATCGTGAACCTCCAGGAATTTTGCCAACCGGTCCAGGATTCGGAACGGGAGCGGGGGATGGTGTTGGTGTTGGTGTTGGTGTTGGAGACGGCGGCGGTTGCCGAACGCGGAAGCGTCCTGTCACGCGGACGACGGTCTCGCTGGAGTCGCCCG
>JAMPXM010000287.1 GCA_023701225.1 Pseudobdellovibrionaceae bacterium
CCACGGCGCTGGAGAAAACGGAAGCTCACCCGGAAGCGGCGGAGCAGGCCAAGGGATTCTCCTTGATTGTCTCCACGACGATGGAAGAGACACGTCTTCTCTGCGACGCGCTCGAAAACGAAATGAGCGACTCGCATTGGCCGCTGCCTCGTTATCGTGAGATTTTGTTCATCAGCTGATCAAGCAGGCTGATCAAGTGAATCCGAAGGCTCGCCGGAAGGAGACTCTCGGCGAGCTGGAGATTCTGAAGCTCTTGAGACTCATAGAACTCAAAACGAGCGAACGTTCCGTGTCGCTCGCATTAACGGCGATTTCTTTGTTGATCTCTCTGTAATGGTGAATCGTTCTGCCGTGTGAGACGGCCGCAGGCTCCGGGATTTGAACAGGGCTGAAGACGATGGCCTTGGAGAGTCCGCATGTACAAGGAACCACGATTGCGCGGACTCACCTGTAGTAAGAGATGGCGGAGGGCGCCATTGGGCGTGGTTAAATTCACATCCACTCGCGTGGTGTTGTAGTCTCCGAACGCGACTCCAGTTGCGATCACGGTTTCATCGGTGCCGATCATCCAAACGGCGATACCCCATTGTTTCTCGTTGCGTGACATTTCACGAATGCGAATGACATAAGATCCATCTTCCGAACTCCAGTCTCCGACCGTGTGCGAGAGCGGGAAAGGGCATTCCTCGCAATAGGCCGATCCGGTGGCTGGCGCAAGGAGGCAGAGGACAGTGAGAATCAGGAGCGCAACTCGGGACATGTATTACCTCTGTCGTTAGGTCATTCGATCAAGTCAGTCAGTCAGACAGTCAGTCAGATCACTTGCACTTTCGCATTGGGGTCAAAACAGTAACCGATTTTGTAACGTAAAACATACGGTTCCGAGCGGTTCTCGTCGCTGGATTCCAGCAAGCTACGGAGCCTTTTGATGGTCACGTAAATCTTGTTGTCATGGACGTCTGGATCGTACTTCTCGTTCCATACCGTGTTCGTAATATCTTCTTTGGAAAAGACTCGGCCGGGCTCGGACATGAGCAGAAAAGCGAGATCACGAAGAACGAAGCGGCCACGCAGGCGGATAGCTCGGTTCTTGTGATCGAGAATCACATCGTTGCTCTTATCCAGCCGGAAGTTATACGGAGTGTTCACGTTCGGCGAGCGTTGGCTTTCGAGCGCTGAGTCGATAAGTCGTTTCAAGCGGGGCAGTTCGCGTTCGTTGACGGTCATGGCCGCTAAATCCAAATAATGCCGCGCGCTTTCGCGATCCCCTTTTTGAAAATAGACGCTCCAGTGTGCGTGCAATGCGTGAATGTATAAAAAAGTATTGTGATGTTCGCGCAAGTGAACGATCGCGTCTCGCAAATAGACCAGCGCTTCGTTGTGGCGTCCTTGATTGCGCAGGATCAGTGCCCGCAAGATGAGTGCCGCGCCGCGAATATCGGGGACATCCACGTACGCCAGGATCAGCTCCAGTTTTTCTAATTCCTTGGCGGCCTCGGCTAGTTGATTTGCGGCAAAGTGTAAGTTGGCCAAGCCGAGGATCGGATAAGAAAGGGCGCGCTGGTCGTTGGCGTCGACGGCACGGTCCATCGAGATGCGAAAATGCATGATCGCTTGGGGAACGGTTTCGCGCCGGCACGAGTGACAAAGTCCGATGATATAGTGAGCGCGTGACTCGAGCGATTTTGAAAACTCCGCCGTATTCAGAGATTCAATCAGGCGTTTTTCGAGTCGGGCGATTGCGGACTCGTCACTCCACTCGACATAAATGCGGAGCATTTGCGTCGTCACTTCGATCCAGGAGGCGGTCTCTCCGAGCGAGAGATAGAGTTCAGCGGCCCTGGTGAAGTGTTCCATCGCCTCGCGAAACGCCGCACGCTCAAAGCAGTGCCGAGCTTCTCTTGCTAAAAGCTCCGCCCATTTCTTTGAGTTCAACGTTTCGTCTAAAGACAAACGGGAACTGTCCAACATCGGCTCCTGGCGTCCTGCGGATCCTGCGTTTACGTTCGATAACGCTATTTTTTAAGATCGCGGAGGGCAACTTACATAAACTTACAAATGTGAGTCACCGAGTTTCCATGAAACCCATTAAAATAGGGGATATTGAGCAAGGGCGATCGCCAGAGAGCGTTATTGGTGCTTAAAAAGCAGGCAATTTGGCTGCGACAGCTCCACCTTGAGGAGAGCCGTTTTCATTCGGCCGCTGTTTCGTTCTTCCAACTGTGCACAGAATTCCGAAACGCGGAAGCGAACTCGTCATCTTGTAGGTAAGCGAGAAGCCTCGGGTGACTCTTGTACTTGGCCCAAATGCGACCAGATTCTTGGTTGGTCGTAAAGAAGCAGCGGGCGAAGTACATCCCGTCTCGTGGTTGACTTGAGATCTTCGCCCAATAGCAGGTTGGCTCCTTCGCGATCTGTGCGATGAGTTCGGATAAAAAGTTCAAATCACGGCAAGTGAATCCAACTTTGACCTTCGAGTGATCTTGACCGGCGAGTCGGGCCGGACCGTCGATGCAGAGGAAGGAACGATGGGAATAAAAAGCGGAATCCATATTCTTCATCATGGCTTGGGCCACTGAGACGGTCAATCAGAGGCACGAGCCTGTTGCCGTCGAGACGGGACTCTTCAATTTTTATTTGGTCTGCCAAAAAAATATCTATCTTGTGAGTCTTCGCAGGAATCGCTTAGAACCGCTCAATTCGGCGAGGAGGCACTTGCTGAGAGGGGGGGATATGTCGAGTCTGAGTTTCAAACGGAAAGTTTTAGAAATTCGCCAGATAAAACGGCCAGTGGGCCGTGGCTCTGAGGCGTATTTCAAAGTTTTGGGAAAATTCGTCTTCACATGGCTTCTTGTGGTCACTCTTCCACTTACGGGTTCGGCGGCCGGTCGTCCGTCTCTTGTTGAGAACGTTCGGACATCCGCGGGAGTGATAAGCGTACAGGCTTCTCCTGCGACGACGAAGCCTGGTGGTGGCGTTCAGCCAAGGCCGCTGTCGGCGAGCGAACTCGCGGAGGGACATCGTCGTTTTGTGAAAGTAGTGCAGGGAATCCGAGATTTTTCAGAGAGAGTGCGTTTCCCTAAAAAAATCGATCTTCAATTGGCGGATCTTGAGGTCAATCCGCGGGCCAATTTTTTAACAAATCAGATCTTTCTGGGGTTGAAGTACGCTCGGACCGATGAGCGGGGGCGGGTTTATACCCAGCATCCCAATGCGATGGTGGCGGTTTCTGCTCATGAGTTCGGTCATTTGATTTTTGGCGAAAATATCTTGGACGTGTATCCTCGCATGCCACAGATCCGCGCGATCTTTATTGAGATACAAAAAGTAGAGGAGCAGTGGCGTGCCCTGGCCACGCGTCTTGAGGATCTTTCGCGTAGAGCCCCCAGCCAACAGACCGAGCGTGAAGCGAATGCGCTGCAAGCGCAATTGGCCGCTCTGCAGCAGCGCTACACCAGTCTCGGCGAACAAGTGGGACCGGACTTGAATCTCGTGCGCGATCGCACATCGGGATACAATGAATTTTTCGCCGATGTGGTGGCTGTCCTCTACACGGAACAGCCAAACTCCGTCGCTGACTCGATTCACTTCGCGATGGATTTGTCTCGTAAGAAACAAAAAACCATTCAAGTCTCGGTGGAGAACCGCTTCTTTGAAAAACGTGGTGTGAGACCTCGGCAGATCCTCGGTCATCATGGATTGTTGCAAGAAGCCCGCAATTGGATCTGGGAGGAATATCTCTCGCGTCCGACGGTGCTACGGCACCATAAAAACCGTGTCCTTCTGGCAGTGATTCGCGCACTGCGAGCGGAAACAAAATGGAGCTTCGA
>JAMPXM010000288.1 GCA_023701225.1 Pseudobdellovibrionaceae bacterium
CACCTTTCGGCGAGAATTAGCGATGAAAACTAAAAAAATAGTTGTGCGAACTATATTTTTAGTTTTAAGTCAGACTCAGTTGTTCAAATGTGGGGTTCTGAGATGGGACGAAAAAAGAAAAGTGCGGATGATGGGTTGCTCACGCCTCTGGAGCTCGAGGTGATGACACTTCTGTGGCGACTGGGGGAAGGCTCCGTTCACGATGTGATGGAGCTGTTTCCCAAAGACAAAGAGTATGCCTACAACACGGTTTCGACAGTCCTGAGAATTCTGCAGACCAAAGGGGTCGTCGAAGCGCGCAAAGATGGCCGAACCCACACGTATGTTCCGCTTCTTGCAAAAGACGAGTTTGAGGAAAAAACCGTTCACCATGTGGTGGAGCGTGTTTTTGAAGGCGAGCCCAAGTCACTGGTGCGATGCCTGGTGGACTCGGGCTCTCTGTCGAAAGACGATCTGGACGAACTTCGCGCTCTTCTCGCACGGGGAGGACGAAAATGAGCGAGTGGTTTCTCGGCACTGCGGTTTATCTCATCAAAGTTCATTTACTTTTGAGCTTTGTCGCACTCGTGGCGATCCTCACGGTGCGTTTGTCCGCGTTCGGAACATTCGCGTTTTTTCGCCGTGTCTTTCACTTTTTGCTTTTAGGCGCATGTCTCGCGCCGCTGCTGACCACGCTTGCGCCACGTCCCGACTTTTTTCGAGCTCCCGTGCAAGTTTACGGCGAATTCAAAAGCGAAAACCAAAAGGCGATGCAGACACCTGTGCCCACCGTCTCTTTCAGTTGGGCGCCTGCGCGACCGGAGTCTCAAGATGGAGGCTTGTTTTTACGCTTCTTTCTCGGCTCCATTCTCGCTGCCACCGCTGGGTCGTTCTTGTTTCGCGCATGGGTGTGGAAGCGAGATGCGAGGCGATTGCGCAAATGTCTCGTGGGAACGACTCAATTTCGATCCGTCGGACGCGTGCGTCTGTGCGTGAGCCCCGATGCGAAGATCCCATTCTCCGCCTTCTCGAAAGGAACAGCGAAGGTCGTTCTGCCGTTTTCTTTACTGGAGGACTGGCCTTCGGCGCGCATGGCGATCGCGCATGAACTTCAGCACCATCGGCAGCGCGATCTGGCGTGGCTGATCGTTCTCGAAGCCACCCAAGCAGTTTGGGGATGGAACCCACTTGTTCGCGGGTTCCTGAAGCGGATCGAAGAATTTCATGAACTGGCTTGCGATGAGGCTCTGCTTGGCCGGCGGGGCTTCGATAACAACGCCTACGCGACTTGCCTCGTCGAGGTGGCGCGAACGGCATCCGGATTCCATCGCTCTCTCGTAGGTACCGCGGGAATGTCAGTGGCGCCGGCATTTTTGAAAAGGAGAGTACGAATGGCATTGTGTTCGAGACGGTGTTCGAGACAACAGGGACGAGTTTGGGTGACACGGATTTTCGCCGTGATGCTTGCGGTTATGTTCACGGCCGCGGCTTGGGCGACGGAGGGCGTGGTTTCCGACCGACGTCTCACGTGGCAACAGGCGCAAGAATTCACGAGAGCGATGGCGCCGAAGACGCGAGTGAAGGTCGTGATCACGCCGGAAGTCCTGCATTTTCTGAACAAAGCGACGTCGACCCCACAGGGACGTTTCTACCTCCGCGGTGTATTCAAACGGATGAAAGGCTATGAGCCGATGATTCGCGCCAAACTTACCGCTGCGAATCTGCCGGAGGAGTTGCTGGCAGTTCCGATTTGGGAATCGGGCTACCAAAATATCGCGGACCGAAACTCCGCGGGGATTTGGCAGTTTGTTCCGGGCACGGCACGCAAGTATGGCTTGCGTGTGGATGATGAAGTCGACGAGCGCTTCGAAGAAGCGAAGTTGACGGATGCGGCGATCGCGTACCTGGCTAAACTCCATCGCGAATTTGGTGACTGGCACGCGGCCTTGCTTGCGTACAACATCGGAGAGCGTCGTTTGAGAGAACTGATGAGTGCGTCGGGTCACAAAGACGTCCTTCGCCTGATCCGCGAAGGTCGGCTTGAAGGCGAGCGCGCGCACTATTTGCCGGCCGTCTTGGCGGCGATGATTATTCAGCACAATCCTCAGCTCATACAAGAGTAGGTCGGTGCGCACACCAGCGGGCGCGCAAAGTGCCCGCTGGTTCGTTTGGCCCGCGCTAGGATGGCAAGCCGTCGTCATTTTCTTTGATCTCCATCATGACAACGTGGGTCGCGAGGGCGCCGGTGCTCGGCTGACACGCCTAAGTCACGCCTAAGTCACGCGGCTTTCGGAGTTGAATATCTTGAGGATGTTTGGGAGGCTCTCGCTCGTTTGAGCCTCTAGGCTGGTTTTTAAACAGGAGTGAAATAATGAAAGCATTGTTGTTAGTGATGGCGCTGAGTTTTTTGGGTTCGTCCGCGAACGCGTTCATCGGCATTCCAGGTGAACTGACGCCTGTCGTGGCGGATATTCATTGCGAACAAGAAGGCGGCGGTATTGCGATCGCGTTTCCGAAAGAGGGGCAGCCAGCGCGCGTCTGGCAAACGGACATCGGGAGTGATGACGGGCTAGAGCTCGAAGTCTTGAAGTTCAACATGGGCCGCTGCCCAGGTTGCTTTGCATTTCAGGCGAAACTGATGGGTTATATCGTCTTCGGTGAAGGTAAACAGTTTCACTTGAAGTACTGGGCCTATGACGAAGACAAGCGCCCGCAAGTCCTTTTAGAGACCGCATGTCGCGAAAGCTCCAAGCGCTTCTTGCCCCTGCCACGCCGCCGTCGTTAAGACAGCATAGCTTCCTGCGCACGCGAACACAGTTCGCGTGCACGACAGATTTGTGCCTCCTATGGCCCCAGCGCTGACATGTGCTCATATTACGTCGTAAAATGAGCACATATGCTTTTTGTGAGGCAAATTACTGATATTATTGGGACCTTCGACAAGTCAGGTCTTGATTTAGGACCTCGCCAAACCGGAAAGTCCACTCGATCTCTTCCACGACGCTGACGGTGGAGCAGTTGCGTGACAATTATCTATTGAAGATGGCCGGGACGATCGATGACTGGGCCAGCCAGAGTATCGACACGTATTCCACTGGGCTGGCACCGCTGTCGGAGTCACAAGTCTGATCGATATCTTGCACGGCGGAACCGTTCGTGCGGGGACCTCGAACTTATTTTTTAAATATGGTTTTGTGGATCAAACGCGGTCCACGATCTCTCTGGTCGAGATGAAGCCGCGAGTTCTAAATGCGCTGGAACGGGCGATTACCCAGACCTCATCCAGTTCCTTATTCCTGCTCGGAGACGCACCTTTTTTGGCGGCTGAAATCTAATGAGGTCAGTCCGCAGCGGGCGGTTGGTGGGCGGCTTGATACCCAAGTATTCCCGCATGCCAGGTTTGATGATGCGACCGACAGAGCGTGAGCAAATTGCCAACGATGTTTTGCCCGCCTTGCGACCGCGGTTGAATATGATGCAGCTCCACCCAGAGTGAATCACCACAAAGCCCACCATTCGGAAGCCGCGCCTGGCAGCGCCCGCGATCACGGAGATGGACTCGATGAGCGACGGCTGCGGGGATAGCGTCGCCGGAGGTGGAGAGCGTTTCGGCGTTCACTGGCGACACAGGTTTCAAATTCTGCTCTTCGGACCTTGCCTGAGCCGAGTTGAGGACAACATCTGAGTCTACGGACAACGACGGATTCGCCTTTTCGGCTTGGGGCATTGCTCGGGCCGAGTTCGCAGGCAAGGTGTGAGTTTCGCGCAGATGTGCCCGCTCGGCCTTACGGACCGGATCTTTTCGCTCCAAGTAAAACTCAGCCAGTCGTTCAATGACAGTCTCAAG
>JAMPXM010000289.1 GCA_023701225.1 Pseudobdellovibrionaceae bacterium
ACACAAACACGCAATGAGATCCGTAAGCGTGTGCCTCTGACGAAAACGACAATATTGCTCATGATCGGCTCCGTGAATGAGCCAAGCCGCAATGTAGACGTCAAGCCCGCGAATTTCCGTAGCCAAATGGACGGCAACAAAAACGCACACTCCGTGAAGCGTCGGTAGAGCGGGACCTGTTCTCTCTCGAGTGAGTCTTCGTTTTGTATCTGACTTTTCTGGCGGCCCGATCTCTTCGGGCTGCCAACACTCCCTCCTGGCTTGACAGATTCTGTCGCTGCATAAAGTCAAGGCTTTGCCTTATGTGAGCTATTGAAAAGTCTTGATTGCCAAGGTCTGTCTTTATTGATTGTTTCCTTTTCTACAAGTTCCGAATTGGAACCAGTACCTGATGGGGGGAAACATGAAACAATTCGCATGGCTTTTGGTAGCGGTCTTTGCTGTTCCGTTGATTGCGAAAGCGGAAACCGTGCCGACCTATCAGGCGCACCTCACCTACGACAGGTCATCACATAATTTGGTCGCGCATATCACGGAGACTCAAGTCAGTCCGAATGCCTGCGATCTGATCGTGACACGTTTCGAATACATGCCGGATATGAACATGCTCAGCGTGGAGCTGGAGCCGGACTTTTGCGCAGTCGACGTCGTTGGCTATCGCCGAGCGACGGTGACCTGGCAAATGCCGATGCTCATGCGCTCGGCAACGGAACTCGCGCTTCGTGTGAATAAGAAAGTACTGGGTCCTTTCAGTATTCACTCTAAGAATTCTAAGGATGGGGCGGCTCAACAGGGGGGGCAGTGATGAAGCGTCTGATCGGTTTGGCGGCAGGTCTTGTCCTTTTTACAGCGGCTTCATCGCAGGCGGCACCGGCGATCGACCGCGAATTGGTTGCTTTCGCGCGAACTCAGGGAATGACGGCCAAGACGATGCGCGTGCTCGCCCTCGTCGATGGCGGTCGTGCCGAGCAATCGCCGCGTCGCTATGACCATCGTCAGGTGATGCGCTTTTTGAAAATGCGCGCACGGAAGAGCCAAGAACTTATTACGCGTCATTTGCAGAACGCGCCGGCTGGTGAGCAAGTCCGGATTCTGCAATATTACTGGATCAACAACTCCCTCGTTGCCGAGGTCACGCCCGCTGGTTTGAAGGCCCTTGCGCAGGCGCCGGGCATCGAGCGTGTGTATCTCAACCGTAAAATTGACGAGATTCGTCCGTTCGCTCGGCGCGCGGTCACACGTCGTGACGTGGTCATGGGCTTGGCTGGAGACAACTGGCCATACAGCTTAAAAGACATCGGCATAGATGCGCTGGCAGAAGAAATGCCGAACCTCGATGGTTCCGGCGTGATGCTGGGTACGATCGACACAGGTATCGACGGCAAGCATCCCGCCTTGGCGGGAAAGGTCGCGATTTTTTACGATGCGTCCACAGGCAAACAGACAGAGCCGGTCGACGAAGCCTCGCATGGCACTCACACGGCCGGTACAATGGTCGGAGGTGATCGTAAGAACGTGAAGATCGGTGTTGCGCCGGGCGCGAAGTTGATCGGTTCAGCTGCGTTGACAGGTTACGATGCGATGTTAAAGGGCATGGAGTTCATGCTTGATCCCGACGGTAATCCGGATACGGCGGATTTTCCGCGTGCGATTAACAATTCTTGGAACTGTAATGGCGCGCCTGATGTCGAGCTTTTCTATCGCGCGATCAGCGCTTGGGAAGCCGCCGGCATCCTGCCGATCTTCTCCGCTGGTAATTCGGGTCCAGGCGATGAAACGATCACCAAGCCGCACGAGCACCCGTCAGTGGTCGCCGTGGCGGCGACTGATGAGGCGGGTAAGGTGACTGGCTTTTCCAGCCGGGGGCCCGCTCGGTTTAGAGGCGAATTGGTTCAGAAGCCGGATATCTCCGCGCCCGGTAAAGATGTCGTTTCCAGTATTCCCGGTGGTCGACTAGAAGCGATGTCCGGGACGTCGATGGCGGCTCCTCACGTGACCGGTGTGACGGCGTTGTTGATGCAGGCCAACCCCAAGATCACACCGGCGCAGATGCGCGAGATTCTGATCAAGAGCTCGAAGTTCGTCGATCTCGAAGGCAGCACGATTCCGGAACAGAAGTGGAACAAAGCGTACGGCCTGGGTCGCATGAACGCTCAGGCGGCAGTGAAGATGGCGTTGAAGATCGGCGAGGGCTTTCGCCGCGTAGGGCGGTTAATGGCGGCCGTCGTCCCGTCTGAGTTGATGAAGGTCTCGTTTCTCGTAAGTGCCGAAACAGTCGAGTCAGATTTTCTGTTCGAAGATGTTCGCATCGAAGTTCAAGGGAATGACAAATGGGTCTCGGCGTGGGATGTGTGGGCTGATTATTGAGTCGGAGGCGTCAATGAAAATATCTCTGAATGACTTCACCTCGCGGAATTTAGCTGTCGTCAATTGGTTGGAAGGACTCGATCAAGCTTATTCACTGATGAACAAGAAGGGCATTCGCCACTTGCCGGTCGCGGACGACGAAGGCGCGATTGTCGGCCTCATCTCCGATCGCGATTTTCAACGCGCGATGTGGATCGAGCAGCCGGATTTCGCTTCGGGTCGCGTTGCTCAACCCTCGTTCGATCCCAATCGGACTGTGCGTGATTTCATGAGTTGGCCTGTGACGAGTATTGATGAAAAGCGGTCTCTGGAAGACGCAGCCTTGTTCATGCTCGATAAAAAAATCTCCGCTCTTCTCGTGACCAAAAATGGAGATGAAGTCGTCGGTATTATTACGACCGAGGACATGTTGCGCGCGCTCTTGGCCGCACATGAAAGCCCGGCCAGCCGTGCCGTCGCCAAGATCGAAGGCGCGATCGCTCAATCGCCGATCGGCGCGATTGCTCAAGCCTTGGGCAATGCCGGCATCTGAGGCTGACATTCAGGCCGCTGACGAGTTTCGATCACTTTCGCTTCATCGTCATATAGCGGGTTCGTTCCGACTGGCCCATTTTTTCAATGGAATAGCGGAGCATTGTTCGCGGCATGATGTGTGCGTGACGATCGAGAAAACTCCGGAGCTGCTGAATGTCATGCTTGCCAGCTTCGCGGAGCATCCATCCTGTCGCTTTGTGCATGAGGTCTTCTCGGTCATTGAGAAGGATCTTGGCGAGCGCGAATGTTTCATTGAGATCATCTTGGCGGATAAAGTAGAGCGTGCTGACGATCGCAATTCGCCGATCCCACAGAGATCGTGCTCGAGCCAAGGTTTTTAAACGAGCTCTGGATTTATCGGCCAAATGAGCGCCGAGGATCGTTGGTGCGGATTGGTCAACCAAATCCCAATTATTTACCCATTTTCGGTTTTTAAGATACAGAGAGAAAATTCGCGCGCGTTCGCGTGTCTGACCGCGACGGTACTGATCAGCGAGAATCAGTAATGAGAGCAGGCGTGCCTCGTGGATGGGCGAGCGAAGCAGGCGCGTGAGCTCCTCGAGAGACATGTCTCGGAACCGGCGTGCAAGTTCGCGGCTTTGAGGAACATCGACGCCGATAAAGATGTCGCCTTCGCCGTACTGACCCTTGCCGGTCTTGAAAAAAGATTGCGAAACGCGCGCTCGTGCCGGGCTGCTCGCTCGCTTCAGCGCGCGCTGGGCGTCTTGGGCGGTCAGGGAGACGGAGTTCATGGGAGTACGGGACCTCGAGTTCGAGAGGAGTGGGTTGCGCGCGCGGCGAGCTTTGTCAGCAAGCGCGTGACGTCATCGTCGACGACGAGAAGTTGCCGGTGCTGGGGGCTCACGAATTTTTGCTCGACCGAGGCGTCTATGAATTC
>JAMPXM010000025.1 GCA_023701225.1 Pseudobdellovibrionaceae bacterium
AAGGCCTTGGCGTTTTTCACAATTTGGGCGGCATAGGTTTGAAAGCTCGGCTGCAGAGCCTCGCCGAACGCGACGGCTTTGGCTGCGATCACGTGTTCCAAAGGTCCGCCTTGAATGCCGGGGAAGATCTTGGAGTTGACCTTCTTTGCGTTTTCTTCGGAGCAGAGAATCAAGCCGCCGCGCGGTCCACGCAAGGTTTTGTGGGTCGTGCTCGTCGTGTAGTGCGCGTGCGGGATCGGCGATTCGTGCTGTCCTCCAGCGACCAGGCCAGCGAAATGCGCCATGTCCACCAACAGAACGGCGCCAACTTCGTCGGCGATTTCGCGAAACTTTTTAAAATCGAGCGAGCGTGGGTAGGCACTATAGCCCGCGATCAACATCTTTGGTTTATGCTCTTTCGCCTTCGCAAGTACTGTATCATAATTGATTCGGTGCGATTCCGGATCCAAACCATAGGACACCGCTTTATAAAGGAAGCCGCTGAAGTTCACCGGACTGCCATGGGTTAGGTGGCCACCATGCGAGAGGTCCATGCCGAGAATGGTTTCGCCAGGCAGAATGGCAGCCAGATAAACGGCCATGTTGGCTTGCGAGCCTGAGTGCGGTTGAACGTTGGCGTGCTCACAGCTGAACAGACGCTTGGCGCGATCGATAGCGATCTGTTCGACATGATCGACGAATTCGCAGCCGCCGTAATAACGCTTTCCGGGATAACCTTCGGCGTATTTGTTGGTCAGCACGGAGCCCTGAGCCTCCATCACCGAACGCGAAGCGTAGTTCTCTGACGCGATCATCTCCAAACCGAAACGTTGGCGATCATCCTCTTTGGCAATCCACTGCGCGAGTTCTGGATCCGTTTTTTCAAGGTACATGAGAGCTCCTTAGCATTGTTCCCAAGGACCACCGAGTTTGCGAACACGGGTTTCGTGGCGTCCGCCTTCGAAGGTCGTTTCTAAAAACATTCTGGTCGCTTCCTCGCAGTCGTCTAGGCTCATCACGCGCGAGCCGAGGCAGAGCACATTGGCGTCATTGTGCTGGCGCGCGAGCTTTGCGATTTCGCCGTTCCACGCGAGCGCCGCGCGAACTTTCGGAAAGCGGTTGGCGCGCATCACCATCCCTTGGCCAGAGCCACAGATCAGAATTCCGCGTCGGGTGCTTTCTTTTTGAATCTTCTGGGCGACGCGATCGGCATAGTCCGGATAATCTACGCTGACCTCGGCATCGGTGCCCAGATCTTCCCATTCGATCAAGGGAAAGCGGGCCTTGAGTTCTTCCTTGCGGCGGAAGCCCGCATGGTCCGAAGCGATCCAGACTCTCACTCGAGCCTCCTGACGTGGGCCTTTGTCGAGCGGCCCTGATGATGGACCCGAGTTTACGATGGCCACGCGGGAGATGCAAAAACTCCCGGTAAACTCAGGCGATAGCGCCACACCGTATCGCAAATTGTTGAGTTGGCGCACGAAGACTGACGCGAACTCATGCGTACAAACTGACACAAGAAAATTCGGTCTCTCGTGTTGATTCGAACTTCAGATCTTACTGAAGATCAGACTCGCGTTCGTTCCGCCAAAGCCGAAGCTATTGTTGAGCACGTGGCTGAATTTGCCATCGCGAGCCGCAACAGGGACATAGTCGAGATCGCAACCTTCGCCTGGATTTTCCAGGTTGATGGTCGGCGGCGCGATGTTTTCTTTCATAGCTAGAAGCGCGAAAATACTCTCCAGAGCTCCGGCCGCACCGAGCGTATGCCCGGTCATGCTCTTCGTAGAGCTGACCCATAGGCGCTTGGCGTGATCGCCGAATACGGTTTTGATGGCGTTGGACTCAAGTTCATCGCCCTGAGGCGTACTGGTACCATGGGCGTTGATGTAACTGATCTGCTCTGGATTCAAACGCGCGTCATTGATTGCGCGGCGCATGGCTTCTGCGGCCCCTGCACCGCCGGGTGCCGGACTCGTCATATGATAGGCATCACTGGAAACGCCATAACCAGACACTTCGCCATAAATTTGAGCGCCGCGTTTCACTGCGTGCTCGTAGGATTCCAGAATCACGATCGCGCCGGCTTCACCGAGCACAAAACCATCGCGGTCGCGGTCCCAGGGACGGCTGGCCATTTTGGGTTGCTCATTGCGAGTCGAAAGAGCTTTCATGGCCGCAAATCCGCCAATTGCAAGACCGCAGACGGCCGCTTCGGATCCTCCGGCGACCATGACGTCCATCTGACCTTCGCGAATGTACTTTGTAGCTTCGCCAATCGAATGAGCACCCGTGGCGCATGCCGAAGTTACGGAGAAGTTCGGGCCCCGCAAGCCGTGCTTGATACTGATTTGGCCAGACGCCATGTTGGCGATGACCATTGGAATAAAAAATGGACTGATGCGCGACGGACCGCGTTCGCTCAATATTTTGTGCTGGTTTTCAATGCCGGGGAGACCACCGATTCCGACGCCGACGATAGCACCGGTTCTTTCTTTCAAGGCATCGGTCAATTCTAGGCCCGAGTCTTTCAGCGCCATATCCGCAGCGGCGACGCTGAATTGGATGAAACGGTCCATTTTCTTCTGTTCTTTTTTCTCGATGTAAGGGGTCGGGTCGAAGTTCTTCACTTCACCAGCGAATTTCACATCGAATGCGGATGCGTCGAATGCGGTGATCATGTCGATTCCCGAGATACCGCTGACACAGTTTTTCCAGCTCGTCTCCGCATTGAGGCCCAAAGGAGAGACCATACCAATCCCGGTCACGACGACACGACATTGTTCGAGCGAGGGACGGGTGAAATTGATTTTCGTGGCCTCTGCCATAAATTCCCCTCCTGCAGCCAGCATCTTGCGCTGCATATGCACTATGTCAGACACTATATCTGAAATTGTCGCGAGAGCCTGCACCAAAAACTATCCTCAGGACGTGTTGAACACCAAGCCTTCGATCAAAAAAGAAAATCAAAAGACGCTTGGTGTTTGTCCTGGGAGCGGGATTTGGCTCGAAACACAGTTCACGCTTTGGGAAAGTGTTCCATATGCGGTCCTTAGATCCTGATTTCACAACCAGGATCTAAGGGTGTAGACCGCGAATCCACGACGAAACGGCGAATCAACCGCCGACTCGAACGTTGATACGATTAGGCTTTTCCTTTTGCGGACAGGTACGAGCAAACATCCTGAACCGTCTTGAGCTTTTCAGCGTCTTCGTCAGGAATTTCGATGCCGAACTCCTCTTCCATCGCCATCACGAGCTCGACGATGTCGAGGCTGTCAGCGCCAAGGTCGTCGATGAACGACGCTTCGAGCTTCACGCGCTCCGGGTCCACGCCGAGCTGCTCAACGATCACTTCTTTCACTTTCGGCTGAATGGTCGCAACCATTTTCACTCCTCCACACCGTGTTTCACGGCCTAGTTACATGTAAAGCCCACCGTTCACACTCAATGTGTGTCCGGTGATGTATTTAGATTCAGAACTGAGCAGGAAACTGACGCATCCGGCGATGTCATCGACATCGCCCATGGCGCGTAGCGGGACACGATCGAGAATCGCCTGCTTTTGTTGGTCATTGAGCACACCCGTCATCTCGGTCGCGATAAAACCAGGAGCGACACAGTTGACGCGGATTTGTCGTGAGGCGAGCTCGAGCGCGACGGATTTCGTGAAAGCTTCAACGCCGCCCTTGCTTGCCGCATAATTGGCTTGGCCCGGATTTCCGGTTTGTCCGATGACGCTGGTGATGTTCACTATCGCGCCGGTCTTCGCCTTGAGCATGACTTTCGCCGCTGCGCGCGTGCACAAGAACACACCCCGCAGATTGGTTTCCAAAACCTTGTCGAAGTCTTCTGCCTTCATGCGAAGTAGAAGCTGGTCCTTGGTGATGCCGGCGTTGTTGACCAAATAATCCAATTGGCTGAATTTTTCGATCACTTCGGAGAAGGCCTTCTCCACCGAAGTCTCATCGCCGACATGCAATTGCAGGCAGAAATGTCCAGAGCCGGGGAGTGAATCGACGACCTTTTGCGCGGACTCCGGATTCGACGAGTAGGTCACGGCGACGCGTGCGCCTTCGGCAGCCAAGCGACGCGCGATGCCCGCGCCGATGCCGCGACTGGAGCCAGTCACGAGCGCGGTCTTACCGCTGAAGCGCTTCGCCATTTCAATTTGTGTCTTCTGCGTGCTCACGCGAATCCGTTTTCCTTCATCGTCTTTTCAAAATTTTGGAGGTCTTCCAGAGAGCTGATATTCAATGTCGCCACGGCGCCTGAGTCAATTTTTTTTGCCAGGCCAGAGAGGACCTTTCCGGCACCGAATTCCACGGTGTGGCGAATGCCCAGAGCATGCATTCTCTGCATGCATTGTACCCACTTCACAGATCCCGATATTTGACTAATCAACTCCGTCCTCAAACGTTCGGGGTCCGTTGATTCCGATGCGCTAAAGTTCTGTACGACCGGCCATTTTGCTTTCTTGAACGGCATATCCATGAGCACGGCACGCATGTTGACTTCAGCCGGCTTCATCATCGAGCTGTGGAATGGTGCCGACACATTCAGTGGAATCAGGCGAACTTTCGGCGTTTCGGGCTCAAATATTTGTAAGGTGAAATTGGCTCGCAACCATTCCAATGCCTTTTTCGATCCGCTGACAACGACCTGGCCGGGAGCATTGTAATTGGCTGGCTGCAAGGGGCCTTCACCCGATTTCTTTTCAACCCATCGGCAGAGCATATCCACTTGTGGGTCCGTCAGGCCGATCACGGCGCACATTCCGCCTTGCCCGACGGGGACTGCACGTTGCATCTCCTCCCCCCGGCGACGAACGGCCTTGATCGCGTCTGAAAAACGCATCGCGCCGCTGTTGACCATGGCCCCGTACTCTCCGACCGAATGTCCGGCTCCTGCCGTGATGGTCAGGCCCGTGATTTCCGTCACAACTTCAAAGGCCGCTGTGGAGACGAGCAGGAGCGCCGGTTGCGTATTTTCCGTCAGAGCGAGTTCCTGGTCAGGTCCTTCAAAGCAGAGTTTTTTGAAGTCCTGATTGAGAATATCGCTCGCTTCTTCGAAGCGTTCCCGTGCGGATCTGAAGTTCTCGACGAGGAACTTCCCCATGCCGATATGTTGACTGCCTTGTCCCGGAAAAAGCGCGCCCCACATGATGCTTAGTACCTCAACATCATGCTGCCGCTCGTCAGACCCGCGCCGAAGGCCGTCAGCAATACATTTTGATCGCGCTGGATACGGCCGTCGCGAATTGCCTGATCGAGTGCGATCGGAATTGTCGCGGCCGAGGTGTTGCCGGTTTTGCCGACATTGACCACGACTTTCTCCGTCGGGATGCCGAAGTATTTAGCGACGGCGTCCAAGATCCGGATATTGGCCTGGTGTGGGATCAGCCAGTCAATCTGATCAATGGAAAGCCCGGCAGTTTCGATCGCGTCTTGGCAGCCTTGGCTCATCGTCCGGACGGCGTGTTTAAATATCTCACGGCCTTTCATGCGCACGTACTGCAGGCCTTCGTCGAGCACCTTCTGGCTGAGCGGCATCGCCGATCCACCTGCCGGAAGGATAAAGAGATCTCCAAGATTGCCATCCGCAAAGAGATGCTCGGCGAGGATTTCGGAATTTTGATTGTCTTCAGCGCGACTGAGTATGACCGCGCCCGCACCATCGCCGAAGAGAATGCATGTTTCGCGGTCCTTGTAATTGACCAAGCGATGCAGGACTTCGGCGCCGACGATAAGAATGTTTTTATATAAGCCGCTGCGAATGAATTGGTTCGCCACGGTCATTCCATAAACGAACCCCGAACAAGCCGCCGAGAGATCGAATGCCATCACTTGGCGCGCGCCCAGCTTTTTCTGTAGAACACATGCGGCCGAAGGCATCGGCTGGTCCGGAGTAACGGTCGCGAAGATGATCATATCGATATCTTCAGCGGTGAGTTTTGCGGCCTCCAGAGCGCGCGTGCCCGCGATATAGGCGAGATCCGTTGTGACTTGATCATCGGCCGCCATGTGGCGCTCATGGATGCCCGTGCGTTCGACGATCCAAGCATTATTTGTGTCGACCATCTTTTCAAGATCGGCGTTGGTCAGAACCCGTTCTGGCAAATAAGAACCGGTGCCGGCGATGCGCGCGCGATATATGCCCTTGCCGCGGCCGTTGCTGACAGTCCGTTGCGTTGCGGGTGAGCTCGCAGATGGAGTTGTCGGCGACTTGCCGGACGAATCGGCTGATACATTTGGCGTTGCGAGATTGGATCCTTGATTCTCTGTCATTCCATGACCCTCGCTGCTGACCACTTGAGATAAAAAACGGCGCCCACACATGGGCGCCGGAATTCATAGAGGTGCAATCAGGCTTTGGCAGTGACGACTTCTTCGCCTTTATAGTAGCCGCACGATGCGCAAACATGATGGGGCATCGCGAGAGCACCGCAGTTGGCGCATTTCACAACCGTGCGCGCAACAAGGAAGTCGTGCGAACGGCGCTTGCCGCGGCGGGAGCGAGTCAGGCGTTTCTTGGGAGTCGGCATAAATTCCTACCTGTAGGCGACACAGGGCAGTTTTCTTTCTCGAGGTGCGCTTGCGGCCTCTAAAAGGACTCTGGCTCTGGTCCGGTTAAAAATAAGCGCAAAATCTATAGCAATTCCTATGAAAATCAACCTGGAAGTGCAGGAAAAGAGATCCTTTTGAGGAAACCTATCGAAGTCCTCCCCGAAAGCCGCTCTCCTGGCCGGTTTACCGGCGGCACAAGTGATTGCGCCATGCAAAATTTCCGCGTCTGCGCAGTGCCGAAGACACAATCTGTCTAAACATTCGTCATTCGACTGCCGCTGCGATGGCCGCCAGCTCGCCAGCTGAAATGGAGCGAGTTCCCAGATGGTCTTGAATTGGCAATTTGCACATTCAAACGAGTCTGCATGCGCCTTGAGAGAGTTATCGAGAGGCCCTGGCAGAGAAGGAGAGGCCCCTTATGAAATCGATCCCAATGACTGTCGGAGCCATGGTTGTCTTGCTGGGGATTTCAGCGGCGGCTGGCGAGCGGGAGCCGCTGTTGGTGGATGGTGCCCTTCAGGCCTCGTTCCAAGATCGCGCCCAGGTGCAGCACCGCTATCAGCAGCATGACTTCCGCGAGGAAACCAAAAAGGATCTCATGGTCTCCGAAGCCATCGAATTGGAAGTCGGCAGTGGGGCTAGCGTGGGCGACAAGGCCATCGGCCGGACTGAGCGCTCGAGAACCTACAAAAAGACGCGTGAAAAGAGCGGAACTGAAGTGGGCTTCAAATTTCGCGCATCTCCGGACGGAGAGCAGGAAATCCCTATGAATATCGAGCAGGAACTCAAGGATGTGGAAGCATTGCTTTCGCAGGATGCTGTCGCTCCGACTTCTGGTCGCCACCCCGGCTCTTCACGTCCATCGCGCAAGTGAGAGCCGTCGCCCATCAACTCTGGACTGAATAGATCCGCCTCAGCGCATAAGGCGACGATGTTCCTTTAAAATGCAGTGATCCGAGATGACCTGCAATCCCGCCGCACGTGCTCGAGCCTCTGCCTCGGGATGGGTAACGCCTTCTTGGAGCCAGAGGACCTTGGGACGTTCGTGCTCGGGTCGCCGCTGGACTTCCTGCAGGACCTCTTCGACAATTCCTGGGATGGCTTCTGATTTTCGGAAAACATCAATAATTTCGAGTGGTCCCGGAACTTTTGCCAGACTCTCAAACACCGGGCGATCAAGAATTTGCTCGGGACCGCCGGGGCGAACTCCTGAAATCTCATAGCCGTTGTTTTTCATATAACGACTAACGCCATAACTGGCTCGATCCGGCTCCGGGCTCAGGCCGATCACGGCGATGCGCCGATAGGTTTTGAAAATGGACCGGATTTCATCATCAGTGAGTGAGCTTGTTGAGGTGGGCATGTGTGCTCCTTTGCTTGGCTTAAAGGTGCTTGGCTTAAAGAATCAATTTTTTCAGCTCCTGCTGCGAATAAACGTAGTCCGCGTAGATCATAGTATTCGTGATGTTTCTGTGTCCCAAGGCGACTTGAACGAGGCGTAAGTCTTTAGTTTTGCGATAAAGGCGGATCGCAAATGTGTGTCGTAAGCAATGGAACTTCTTCGGCACCGGTCGATACCATGTCCAGATCTGGCGAAGACGGTGATAGCCGATGTCAAAGACGTGATCTCCCTTCTGTGCATGACCAAAACGGTGCAGGCGCTCAAATAAAGAGGGAGGAAGTGGAAGTTCCCGGTCGTTACTGCCCTTCATTCCACGGATGAGGACGGTTTCGTCATACGCGTTTAAATCCGCTTTGCGAATGTCGAGAAGCTCCTGGGCGCGGGCCCCTGTGCGAAGTGCGAGTTCTAAAACGAGGGAGTCGCGCAGGCAGTCGGCTCGCGAAGAGGTGAGAAGGCCTTCCAGTCGTTCGACTTCGGGGTCGAGCAGATACTTGTTTTTATTCAGAGCATATCGAGTGGATGCCAAGGTTCCTCGCAAGATGCTGATCTAGCATAAGAAAATCAGTTTCTAGAGAGATGGGCAATCAGCATCTCGAGATCAATCTGATATACCGCAAGACCATATGCGTCATGTCGGAAATGCGACGCTGCGCATTGCTCACGCGAGTGCAAATTTTCAAATTCCAAAGCAGCGATTTTTCGACATCCCCCTAGGGTTAGGGTACCCCCTCGACTCGTTTTGATTCTAGGGTATCCTCGTTGGTTATACATAAAAGCTAGTATTTTCAATGCTTTAATGCTCACACTTATAACTATAAGTGTGAGTTACTCTGCGTCAAATTCCGTGCATTGAAGACAGGCTGGATGACGTTTCAGGATCAGTCGAAAATTCCGCTACTTAGCTGACTTTCGCTCATGCGTCATAAATCTCTAAATTGTATTTCACACCTCTTAATATAGTGAAACACAATAAACCAGATGACAGACGCAATATCGGTCAGAGGTAATGAAGGGGAGGTGAGCAGCATGGAAACACACTCGGACCCCCTCAAATACCCCCCTTCTCCGGATTCAATGCCCTCTGAGTCGGGGGATCTTGGTATCCGCTCAAAAAGCTCGATGCGGATTCGATACGAGGCAGAGGTTGAGGTTTTAAAGCGCAAAATCGGGGATCTTGAGGCCATTCGCGAGCAGCTTGGCCTTTCGCAACGAAAGATGTGTCAGCTATTGATGGTTGATCCCAGCGCGTGGACCCGCTGGGCTCGAGGAAGCGGCCAGGCGCCGCCGCATATTTTTCGCGCCCTGCAGTGGTATCTGGCGCTTCAGGAAAAATACCCCGCTCTAGACGTGAATTTCTGGCTCTCGGCAGCTCCGCGCGCTCAAGGATCCCTCGTCCAGGACGAAGTTTGGAGGACAACGAACCTCGAACTCGAGTCCCTGAAAAGGGAAGTCGAAGCTCTCCGCTCGGAACTCAAATCCGCCCATCAAAACCAGCAGATTCGCCAGAGAAACCGCTGGCAGGTAAAAAGTCTGTTTTTTGCGCTCGCGTTTGGCCTGATGCTGGGATGGTTGATAAAAAGCTTCTCAGTCTAAGACGTCTCAAGATGGATGAATGAGACACTCCTTCACGAAGGATTTGCACCCGCTCGCTTCAATACGGGCGGCGTGGTTTTGAAGCGCCTGAGAGAGTCTATTTTCCAGTCATTTCCGCTTAATACCGCCGTTTTTGAAGCCGATAAAGAAGGGTCTATTCAATTGGTCAGGCGGTACGTTTATGGACAGATCCATTCGGGCGACTTTAGGGCTCCTGTTGCTTGCGTTTTTAACGCTGGCGGGTTGCTCGCAGAAAAAGGAATCCGCCAGTGTGAGGCTCGCGCTTCCGGATTGGCCCCGCAAAGAATCACTTTCGAAAACTGAGGCCGCAGGCACGTTCTCTGGCCCACAATCCTTGGCGGTTTATGAAAATATCGGCGTGATCATCATCAACATCACGGGTCCTGGCATTGCGGCGCCTATCTACTGGTCATGGGAGCGCCGCGATTCAACCATGCTCCCGCCGCCATCCGTGGAAATTCCCAATATCCCACGGGGCTCTGGACGCTTGGTGCAAGCTCTTGTTGTCTTCGAAGATTCGACGACGGGTTCGATGGAGTTTCACTATGGCGATGTCGCGGCCGACATGAACTCCGAATTGAATCCCGTGGCGGTGACGATCAATGCGATCGGCGGTTCCGCGGGCCACGGTTCTATCTCTGGCCGGTACTTGCGTGCGGATGGGTCCGCGCCGACAGGTCCTGTTGAAATACGCTTTCAAGCACCGCTCAGGCCATCGATGGTCGTCGAGCGCGAATACATTTATGGCGGGTGGTTTAATTTCTTCGCGCTGCCGACTACAGGCTTCACGTATCGCTTGATCCCAACCGGTGAAGTGCTTTTTGAAAACTACAGCACATCGTCAGTGACCCCGATCGGCACACAACAGGCCAAGATCATTGTGCCGCCGTATTACTATCATAACAGTTGGTCCAATGGCGTGCCGGTCGGCGCACGCTCGCTGAATGCGACGCAAACCAGTGTAGTCGGCTTTTTCGGCGCCGGCGCGACCGGTAAATCGGTGTGTTTTTCCAACACCGTTGTCCCGCTCGAGAATTCCTACACCTCAGCAGACGTCAGCAATACCGCGACAGTCAGTTGGGTCGGCAATGCCGCATTGACAGCCACGAAGGCAGGGGTTTCCGCCGGCGGTACGGCCACGTGCGGTTCGGCAGCACAACTTTTCAGTTCCTATGTACGCATCGACGAAACGCAAGTCACCCGCCACAAAGGCATTTTGGGCTTCCGCGGACCTTTCCAGCTACAGGCCCAAAATGGCGGTGGCACTTACAAACAAGAAGTCCTCGGAAGCCACGACGGGTCCGACGTCACTCTGACTTGGAAGTACGTGACTGGTGCAACGGATGCTGGTGGCGTGCGTGGCGCGTCTGTCTTTTATCGGCGCGGCACAATGTCGTCGACCGATGGACGCGCGGACTATGGCGATAGCGACCGAATCCAGTGTCAATTGCTCGCCAGCGGAAGCTTCGGGTTCAGCTTCCTTCAAGATTTCGAGGCGGGTGTCGGAGCGGTGAGCGCTTCCGCGACGGTGCCAGGCATTGCTGTGAGTGATTTTAGTGGAGGCCTCTTCCAAGCCGTGGTGTGTCCCTATGTCAGAAACGTAGATGGTGTGCGTGAGTATATTCCAGGTAGCGCCGCCGATTTCAGAGCCTATCCCGGTGGCGGTGGTGGCGGCGCCATGCAGCCTGCAATTCGGCTGGCCGCATTTAAGACAGAAAATAGCGTTCGCACCGAGGCGACAGCGAATTCGCCTGCGACGGTCCGTGCAGCGACATGTGTCCCGATTGAATTGGTTGCTGTCGATAATCAAGGGCTTCAGGGCTCGACCTCTGGAACCCTGACAATCAGTGTGTCGTCACCAGCCGCAGGCGAAAGCGTCTATAACAGTCCAGATTGTATCTCTGGAGGCGATAGCACGTCGGTGATGGCGCACATGGGCCGTGCTTACGTCTATGTTATGAATGGAGCGACCAGTGGAACGGCTTCGCTCACGCTCACGCCGATCAACGGTGGAAGCTTGTCCGGCGGAGCCGCAGCTTTGACCTATGCGCCCTCTGTCGCCGCCAACGCCTTGGTCACTTCCGCTCCCGCCAATATGCGTGCCTTTGAGTGTTTCCCGGTCGATTACCGCACACTCGGCGCGGACATCCCGGCGGCCCTTTCAAGCCCAGTCTCCATTCTTTTTCCATCGCCGGATTGGCAATTTTATTCCACGCCCGGCTGTAATACCGCCGCAGAGACCGGCATGACATTCACATCACCGGCCACGCATGGCAGTCGCTGGGTCCGATATGTGGGTACTGCCTCTGGCGCATTGGCCATTTCCCCGGTCGCAGCGAATGCTGCTGAACTCACCGCTGCGGGAGCGACGATTCCACAGGCCACCATCTATATCTCTCAGCCCAATCCGGCGATCAAACTCGGATGGGCGGGATTGCCGCAACAGTTGACGGCCGAGCAATGCTACGGCTTACACGTGCAACTCCAAGATGCCTCAGGTCAAGGATCTCCTGTGCGCACGACGATGCTCGCGTCCGGCACGAGTATGACCATTGATCTATCGACGAACAACGGTTTGTTCTCGTTGAGTCCTGGTTGCTCGACAGGTACGGCTACGCTGTCGACGAATATCGCGGAGTTCAATAGCTTCTCGAATATGGTTTACTTCAAGCCGACTGTCTCTGGATCCCTGACTCTGACGGCAGCGGCTTCAGGGCTCGCCGGAGGAGTGAGTGTCTCGAGTGCCCTGGCGGCGATGAGTGTGAGCGCCGCAGTTGCGTCGCGTATCGATGTGCGCCTCCCCGGACAGTTTTGGGATTCCGTCATTAAGATGTCCTTGGGCTCGCCTTTTACCCTTGTGAAGGCACAGCCGTACACGATCGACCTTTATGCGCTCACTCCAGATGGCAATCTGGATCCGAGCTTCAATGGGAGCGCGGCGGCCGTGAATTTTCGCACGCATATCGGAACCAACTTGGAGCCGATGAATTTTGCGATCTCGCCTTGGTCGGGCGGCCATGCCACCGCGACCTATAAGCCACTGTCGGGCAATGTCAGTTTCACGATCTCAACGGGTGGCGGCTTGTCGCCTCTAGCGGAAAATTATGTCAGTTTTGTTCAATCGTTCGCCGCGGATACATTTAAACCCTACGTCTTGCCCGCTTTTAAGGCGACCGCTTGTCAGCCGGTGCTGATTGAGTCCGCCTCTTCTTTGTCTGTCGACAGTGGTTCGATTCCGCATAGCGGTGTGCCAGTAGCCGTGGCGGTTGCCGCGACGGATTTGGACGGCGCGCCGGGCGAATCCAATTCCGTGCAGTTCTATTCCAGTTCGGACCCCGGCTGTCTAGGGGCTCCGACGGCGGGAAGCGGGAACGTCGTATTCGGCGCCGGTGAGTCATCAAAAATAATTTACATCAAGACGTCAGGAGTGGCCGTAGGAAACATTCAGTTGACGACGGCCGCGACCGGTTTTTCGCCTTCGATCACTCCCGGCCCCTTCACGACCGCCATCGGAACTGCCGGGCCAGAGTCGACTTGGCGGATGCTGGGTCGAATCGGCTTTAAACGCGGTCAATGCCATGCCGTGGCTCTGATGCGGTCGGATAGCGCGGGCAGTGCCGTCTCGACGGACACCGATGCGCGCGCTGTGAGCTTTATCGACGTCGGCGGCGGTGGGCAGTTTTATTCTGACCCCAATTGTCTGAGCGTAGCTCCAAGCCTGGCATTTGCCGCCAATACATCGACCCAGGTCATCTATTATCGATCTGATGCGGAGATGACGATGATGTCGTTCAGTCTTAGCGAGACCACTGGAGCCGCAACACCCGCGACTTTGACTTCGAATCTGCCTGGTTCATTGCAGCTCTACTTATAAGTAGGGTTCAGCGCATGGGTCTGGTGTGCCGCGTAGAGATTCGCCCGATATTTTCTCTTGCCGCCGAGGAACAGAGTTTTTATTCTCCCACCGGTTTATTTTAGGGATCAACTGACACAGTGCGCCGCTCGACTGCCTGCAAGTGGGTATTGAGGCGGCTCGGCGCGCGCACGCGGAGGGCGCTACGTGGATACGTTTGAATTGATTTCGAAACATGGTGATCACGAGCAGGTCGTGTTTTGCCACGATAAAGACATTGGTCTGAAGGCGATCATCGCAATTCACAATACCGCATTAGGTCCAGCGCTCGGTGGCACGCGCATGTGGAGCTATAAAACCGAAGAGGAGGCTCTTGTCGACGTACTGCGTTTGTCGCGCGGGATGACTTACAAGGCCGCGACCGCTGGCTTGAACCTGGGCGGTGGCAAAGCGGTGATCATCGGTGATCCTAAAACAATGAAGACAGAGGCCATGTTTCGGGCGTTTGGCCGTTTTGTGAACTCGTTGAATGGTCGCTATATCACCGCTGAAGACGTCGGCACCACGGTGCGCGACATGGAATATGTCTTTATGGAAACGCCTTGGGTGACCGGTATCCCGAAAGCCTTTGGTGGTTCCGGTGATCCGAGCCCATATACGGCTCACGGCGTCTTGATGGCTATCAAAGCGGCAGTCAAAGAGCGGCTCGGTGGTGACAGCCTTAAAGGTGTCCGGATCGCCGTGCAGGGACTCGGTAACGTCGGTTATCACCTGGTTGAGTATCTTTCCAAAGAGAACGCCATCGTTACGGTCACGGATATCGATCAGGAAAAGGTCAAACGCATTGCCGAGAAGTTCCACGCAAAGGCGGTTTCCCCAGATGAAATCGCAAGCGTCGAATGCGACGTCTTCGCGCCATGCGCAATGGGTGCTGTGATCAATGATGACAGCATTGGCAAATTGAAGTGCAAAATCGTCGCGGGCGGGGCCAATAACCAGCTGGCCGAGCCGCGCCACGGAAATATGCTTCGTGAAATGAACATTCTGTATGCGCCGGACTACGTTGCCAATGCGGGCGGCTTAATGAACGTGTTTGTCGAGCTGGAAGGCTATTCGCCAGATCGGGCACTCGATAAAACGACGCAAGTGTATGAAAACATGATGCAGGTCTTCGCGATCGCAAAAAAAGAAGGCATCTCCACGCACGTCGCGGCGGATCGCTTGGCCGAAGAGCGCATCAAAGTCATCGGACGCTTGAAACAAACTCATTTGGGCTTGGCGTCGCGTCCGTACGCGACTCTCAAAGAAGTCAAAAACCGCTAAGACTCGGGCTGTTCGGCGTTCCGAAGAGCAAAAGGCGAGGGCAGAACCCTCGCCTTTTTTATTGACCGATGCGCCTGAATTGACTGAGCATGCCTAAGAAATATCAATAGCTTACTTCAATACGTGAGCGGGAGATCTTCAGGTGGCCAAAGCCGACGTTCATATGGATAAAGACGAGCTCAAGCGTCCCGATGTGTTTCTGCAGACGATGGAAAAATCGCTGACGGCGTTCGACCGCCATCGCTCGCTGATCACGGGTGCGCTGGCTGTTCTGATTGTTGCCGCCATCGGATATCTAGTTTGGAACTATGTCCAGGGGAGCGCGGAACGTAAAGCGGCGTCCGATCTCTATGTCACAGAAGCGCAGTATTTCAAGATCAAAGAAGGCTTCGATAAAGCGAAGTACGAAGCGCTCGCCCCGCCTCCTGCCGGCGAAAAAACAGAAGACAAAAAGGATAAGGCCACACCTTCGACGGGTGATCTGCAAAAAGATTACGGCGCGGTTTTGCCTGGGTTTGAAGAAGTGATCCAAAAGCATGCGAAGACCGCTGCAGGCGCGCAGGCCGCTCTTTGGCTGGCCGAAATCTATCTGGAATATAAGCAGCCGGAAAAGGCCGCCGAAGCCTTGGCGAAGGTCGCTCCTCAACAGAAAACGGACTCGATGCTCTTTGGCGCGACCCACATGCTTTATGGAACCGCTTTAGCCAGCAAAGGGGATTGCACACAGGCGGTCGGAAGCTGGCAGAAGGTACTGGAGAGTGAGGGCAACGCCTTCTTGCACCCGGAAGCGCTTCTGAAATCCGGAGTTTGCTACGAAAACCTCCAGCAAAACGACAAGGCGACGGAAATGTATCGGCGTGTGACCGAAAACCACTCCGAAACCAGCGCTGCGCAGTCGGCAAAGACCTACTTGCGTGCTCTGGAAATGAAATCGGCCGCAGCGCCGGCTGCAAAAGCAGGTTGATGGAATGAAGCCGCATTGCTGTTCGGCACTTTTCTTTATCTTCGTTGGAATGATGACAATCACAGGCGTCAGTGGTTGCGCGAGCCTGAAGTCAGTAAGTGACACGCTCGTATCGCCGGCGGCGTCTCAACGGTCGTTGTCGTTGGACCGTCAGTGGGTGCGGTCGACACTCGATAAAGAGTTTCTTTTGTTCCGCCGGACACATCGAATGGCACCGGTGTTTTTCGGTGACCTTGTGATTCAAGGCAATGCCATCGACGGTGTTGTGGCTTTTGATCGCAAGACGGGCTCGCAAGCTTGGCGGCTGAGCATCGAAAATGGCGTCGAGGGTGGTGCTCAGTTGGTTGACGGGCGACTGTACTTCGGCGCCAGCGACGGGCAATTCTACGCCGTCAATGCTGAAAACGGGAGCGTCCTTTGGACATTCCCCGTGCGCGCGGAAACCTTGGCTCCGCCGACAGTTGACGGGGGAGTGGTCTATTTTCAAAGCGGCGCTGATCTCGTGTTCGCGCTCAACGCGTCGACCGGTAAACAACTTTGGCTATATAACCGGCAAACGACAGCCCAGTTGTCCATTCGCTCGACCACGCGCCCAACGGTGGATCAAAACTTGATTTACGCCGGATTCAGCGACGGCTTTCTCGTCGCGCTCAGCAAGCAAACGGGGGCGCTTCAGTGGGAGAAGAAGCTCTCGCGCAATATACGATTCAACGATGTCGATTCGACTCCGATCATCGATGGCAAGACACTCTATGTGTCCAGTTACGATGGCTCTCTCTATGCACTTAACAAAGAATCCGGAGAAATTCTTTGGGAACTCTCAGAGGGCGGCTATACGCCGGTTACGCTGGGGCGGGACGTGCTTTACTATTCGACCACCGGGGGTGCCGTGCACGCACTCGATAAAGCGTCAGGCCGTAAGGTTTGGTCGATCGCCGTTTCGCGCGGGATCGCGACACAGCCTTCATTGATGGGCAGCTATTTGGTGTTCGGCGAATCGGAAGGCGCTTTGGTCGTGGCGGATGCGCGAACCGGAAGCCTGCTGACACGCTTTGAGCCCGGTCGCGGCATTTTGGCCGCTCCGCTAACGGTAGAGAGTTCGAACGAAGTCTTCTTCGTTTCAAATAATGCCAATTTGTATGCAATGAAATTACAGTTTCATCGCAAAGCGGATCGCCTTCCCTGGCAGACGCAAGGACACTAGGACATGAACATCTGGCTGATGGTTTTGTTTGCCCTTGTGAGTGGATGCGCAACCGGCAACTGCCGCCAGATCGCCAATGCTCAAGTCAAAGCGCAACAAAATCCACCCGCGCCCGCGGCTCCACCGCCGGCGCCTGCCGCTGTCGCTAGCAAGGGTAAAACCAAACAGCCTCCAGCACCACCTCGTGAGGAGACCGTCGTGATTTACAAATACGACGGAAGTCTTCAGTGCGGCATGGGGCAGGCGATCTCGGTCGAGGCGATGGAACATGAACTCTCGGGGATTCCCATCAGAAACCGCGAAAAGAAGCCGGATGGAATGATGCACATTCAAGTGTGCGGTCAGCCGACCGGCATGGTGAACACATATGTGATCCCACTCACCAGATTGGCCGAAGCAGAGAAACGCGGCTTTCGTCGCTGGAATTTTGAGTAGAGAGAGAATCGAAGATATTCGGGAGTCGCTTGATGGATCCGCAGACGGCTTTAAAAACTTTAGAATCGGCCTTGAAAGAACTCAATTCAACCTCGGTCGGGCGGCGCGCATTTCTTCAAGCGGCACCATTCCTTCTCGCGGCCTGCGCGACAGCGGGTGAGAAAAATCGCTATCGCGAAGGGGATAACTCTGGCCAAGAGATTTCCATTACGCCCGCGGATGAAACCAAGATGACGCAAGAAGCACTGACGGAAATGTCCAAAGACTATCCGCCGCTTCAAGATCGCGAGATACAAGGTTACGTTTCCGACGTCGGCAATCGCCTGGTGAATGCGAGTGGCTTGCGTGGCAACCCCTACAACTACTCTTTCACGGTCGTTGACGTGAATATGGTCAACGCTTTCGCGCTGCCAGCAGGAACCATTTTCGTGACGACCCCACTCTTGGCGATGGCTGAAACCGAAGCGGAGTTGGCCGGCGTCATCGGTCACGAAATCGGACACGTCAAAGCTCGGCATGCGGCCGAACGTATTGAAAAAGCCAAGCGCGAGCAGAATAAGGGACTCTTCTATATGCTGGGTGGAGGGGTTCTTGGTGGGGCTGCCGGATTTGGTATTGGAAAACTCGTTTGCCCTCCGAAAGATCAGAAATGTTTGCAGACCGCGACGTTGGCGGGGGCCGCGGCCGGAGTGGGCGGCGGACTTTTGATTCAAAAGTACAAGTTCATGGCCAACTCGCGTGAGGATGAAATGGAAGCCGATCGCGTGGGATTTCGGACAGCCGTGCAGGCGGGATATTCAAAAGATCACGTCGGCTCCTTCTATGCAAAACTGCTCAAGATGGAAGAAAGCCGCAAGAGCGGGGACGGTGGTGTTTTGCAGTCGTTCGCCGACGCACTCAGCACGCATCCGCCGAGCCGCGAACGGGTGGCGC
>JAMPXM010000026.1 GCA_023701225.1 Pseudobdellovibrionaceae bacterium
AATCACCGTACACGGATCCGGTGATCGAGAACATCCATCCCGCGGCCATCATCCATCCCTCGGCCCGGCTTGGGGCGGGTGTCCGCGTCGGTCCCCATGCCGTTGTTTCGGCCGAGTGCACGATTGGACACAACGTTTTTATCGGTGCCAATGCGGTGATCGAAGCCGGCTCGAAAATCGGTGACGACTCGGTGATCCATCCGCTCGTGTACGTCGGCCACCACACGCGCATCGGGGCACGCTGTGAAATCCTGCCCAACACGACCCTAGGCAAAGAGGGGTTTGGTTACGCCCATGACGAAAAGGGCAACCACTATCGAATCCCGCATCAAGGATGTGTTGTCATCGATGACGATGTTCATATTGGCGCGAACTGCTCCATCGATCGCGCGACGTTCGGAGAAACGCGGATCGGCGCCGGCACCAAGCTCGACAACCAGGTGCACATCGCTCACAACTGCCGCATCGGCCGCAATTGCTTGCTGACGGCGAAGTTCGCGATCGCGGGCTCCAGCACCATCGGCGATATGTTCGTGGCTGGCGGCAGCTCCACCGTCACGGGCCATATCGAGATCAGTCACGGCGTTCAGCTTGCTGGCATGTCGACCGTCACAAAGGACATCACGTCTCCAGGCCAATACGGCGGCTTCCCACTCGTGCCACTGCAGGACCACTTAAAAATCCGAGCCGCCATGGTGCAGCTGCCTGCCATGCGCAAACAGCTTAGCCAATTGATGAAAAAGATCTTCCCAGAAGGATCCAGCGAGACGTGATCGCTTGGCGGACAGCGGCGCTTCGGCCTATTCCGCCTCGGCTAACTGTTTGGGACCAAATGGTTTCGGCAGTAACTCAACAAAGCGGTGCACGCTCACGATTTTCGTAGGGCTCGCCAACCAGATCCGCGTTTCGGGATCGAAAAACTCCGCCATTGTCTGCAAGCACAGCGCGCAGGGCGCGGCCGGTGTCTTCGCGACCGTCACTACGACAATATCCGTAAAACGGGTCACGCCTTCGGAAACGGCCTTTAAAATGGCAACCCTTTCGGCGCACACGGTCCCGCCATAACTTGCGTTTTCAACGTTACAGCCGCCGAAAACGCGACCTCTCGGTGCGAGAAGAGCCGAGCCGACCTTGAACTTCGAATAAGGCGCGTGAGCGGCTTTGCGCATTCGGGTCGCGTCTCGGTGGAGCTGACGGATCGTTGCTGGAATTTTCATGTCCTCAATATTCCGCACTTTCCATTCATTTGTCACGCGCGCCGCCCCGTCCTTTGCACTCGCCATGAGAACACGATAAGCTCACGCCATGATTCGATATGAAATCTACAAGCTCATCCACTACACTGGTTTATTTCTCATTCTGTCCTCCTTGGGCGGAATCGCCATGCATATGATCAATGGCGGCGCTCGGGATACGTTCCTAGCCCGGCGCTGGGCCGGCGCCCTCCACGGAGTCGGAATGTTTATGGCTTTGCTGGGCGGGTTCGGAATGTACGCACGCGCCTACAGCGGCATGCCGCTCGCGACGTGGGTCTGGATCAAAGTCTTCATTTGGCTGGTGTTAGGCGCGGCCCCTTTTGCCCTCTATCGGATCAGAGGTGCTTCCCGAGCGCTTTTCCTCGCGATTGTCGCCCTGGCCGTGGCGGCTGCAGCCACGGCACTTCACAAGCCGTTCAGTGATGATTTCGGTGCGACCGAAGACACTCAAGGCCTGAGCCCGGCCGCGAACGACGTCTCCAATGACATCTCAATAGACGATGATTCGAGCGAAGCCGCGGCACCGGATTCGTCGACTCCGGGTTCGTCGCCTCAGTCAGACGATCCCAATCTCCCGCCGCCGGAACCAGCCGACTGAGCCTCAGGCTGCCTTTTCGGTCAGAACATTTCGTACTTAAGTAATCGACACTCAATCGTGCCGTTGTACACGGGAAACTTACGCGTGGCCTTGAGCTTCATCGCCTTGGAGAGCTCGGGGTCACCGGACAGCACGTACGCCTCCCACCCCTTGAACTTCTGCTTCAAAAGGAAGGCAAGATTCTTATAGACCTCGATGGCCTCATTTTTCTCCAGCAGGCGCTCGCCGAAGGGAGGATTGACGATCATGATGCCCTTTTCCGCAGGCGCATCCAGCGTCTCAAAGGCCGTCCGCTCGAACTCGATAACATCGTCGACGCCCGCCTTGCGCGCGTTTTCCCGTGCGATTTTGATCGCCTCACGATCGACGTCGTAACCGTAAAATTTGAACGGAAGTTCCTCTTTTTCTTCGGCGATCGCCGCTTCCAACTCGCGCTCCCACTCCGCCTTTTGAAATCCCGTCAATCGCTGGAATGCGAATCGGCGACGAAGCGTACCGGGAGCGACCTCAAGCGCCATCAATGCCGCTTCGATCAGAATCGTGCCTGAACCACACATCGGATCAACGATCGTACGGTCTTTTTTCCATTCGGACATTTTCACGAGGCCAGCAGCGACATGTTCCTTCAAGTGCGCAGGGACAACGCCGGTGCGGTAGCCGCGCTTGAACATCGGTTCGCCCGTGGTATCGATACTGACCGCGAAGCGATTGGACATCGCGCGAACAACAATCTGCAGATCGGGATTCTTCGCATCGACATCGGGACGCACGTCAAATTTCTCACGGAACTGATCGACGACCGCATCTTTGATCTTCATGGCGACAAAGCGCTGATCTTTGAACAGGCCACAATCCTTCACCACCGCATCGACGGCCATCGTGGCATCCGCGCCGATGTACTTGGTGAAATCATGTTTGCGAATATTGTTGTAGAGTTCATCAGGCTTGTAGGCCGGGAAATCCAAGATCGGGAGCACAACCCGAGTCGCTGTTCGCAGCCGAAGGTTCGCACGATAACATCCGGCCCAATTGGAATCGAAAAAGCAACCGCCCGGCGCTTTCAACACGCGCTCCATGCCGATCTCTTTTAACTCGTCGGCAAGAACGTCGACGAGACCTCGGGATGTCATCGCAAAGAAACGCGGCATTTAGAACCAACCTCTCGGAAACTCAAGTTTCCTTGTACTGTGGCCCACCCCCACCTTCGGGCGGCGTCCAATCAATGTTGTCGGTCGGGCACTTGATGTCGCACGTCTTGCAATGAATACAATTCGTGAAATTGATCTGCAGGCGCTGATGACCCGGCCGTTCGGAGTCCGGCACCATCTCATAAACCGCGGCCGGACAGAAGTGGGTACATGGCGAATTGTATTTCGGACCACAATGATCACTGCAGGTACGCGGATTTTTCAAAAGCAGATGGTTCGGCGAATCTTCATCATGCATCGTTCCGGTCAAATACACGCTGCTCAGCTTATCGAAGAACAAGACCCCATCCGGTTTCGGAAGCTGGTTCTCCTCCCGCTCCAACGGCTTGGGTCCCCACACCTCCACGGTCTCGTGAGTGGCTTGGGAATCCGTGTGTTCAATCTTCATTCGGTCCCAAAGGCCGCGCCCTCCCGTGATCTCCTGAAGCGCCAAAAATGGCATGGACTGGAACGCCCCCATCGAAAGCGTCTGATGAAAGTTACGGGTTTTCCAGAGCTCGGTCTTGATCACGCTTTCATTCACGCGTCGCTCGTAACCAGCCAATGTCGCCGCGCTGAAGTCCTGCTTTAAAATGGCGTCCAATGCCGTTTCCGCCGCCAACATGCCGGACTTGATTCCCAAATGGATGCCCTTGAGCTTTTTCACGTCGACCATGCTCGCGCTATCGCCAATCACCATCATCCCGTCGGCATAGAGCTTCGGCATCGAGTACCAGCCTCCGGCGGGCAATGTCTTGCCACCATACGCGATGACTTTACCTCCCTGCAGCATCTCACGCAGGAAGGGATGCGTTTTCAGTTTCTGAAGTTCACGATGCGGGTCAAAGAGCGGGTCCTTCGTATCCAGGTACCCCACCAAGCCCACGATGATCTGGTCATTGGGAAGCGTATAAATGAAGGTGCCGCCGACACCCTTGTATAAAGGGAAACCCAGGGTATGAATGACCTTCCCAGGCGTCACCGTGCCTGGAGGCATTTGCACGATTTCCTTTACGCCTTCCTCATAGACATCTGGGTTACGGTCTTTCATTAAGTCCAAACGCTTGGCGACCTGCTTGAACAGCGAGCCCCGCGTCCCTTCGGCGAAAATCGTGACCTTCGACTTCAGCAACATGCCGGGTTCGAAATTCGACTTGGGCCGGCCCATCTTGTCACGTCCCTTATCGCCTGTACGAACACCGACGATCCGATCCCCGTCATACAGAGCCTCGACCGCAGAAAAGCCAGGAAAAATATTGATCCCCTTGGCCTCGCACTGAGCACCCAACCAGCGGTTGAATTTGGACAACGAGATGATCTGATTGCCATGGTTCACGAAAGGCGGAGGCGTCACCGGCGCTTTCACCTTGAAATCATGACCTAGGTAATAAACAGCGTCTTCGACGACGTCCGCTTCGATCGGCGCACCTCGTTCGCGATAGTCCGGAATCATCTCGCGGATGGCGGAGGGATTCATGACCGCCCCAGACAAACTGTGCGCGCCGATTTCGGAACCTTTATCCAAAACCACGATCATCTGATCTGGAATCGACGACCCCGTTCGGGTCCCCGCCGCGACTTCGGCATTGTGTTTTTCGATCTGACTCGCCAGATGATAAGCCGCCGCCAAGCCGGCACAGCCGCCACCGACGATCAGCACATCGACGTCCATTTCTTCGCGTTGGATTTCGGCCTCGATCGCTTCGGTCATAAGATTCTCCCTAGAGCCATCAACACGCTTCGAGAAGGCGCGCGAAGGCTCGGTTGCGTGCCGTCAAAGTAGCGAAATGAAAGGAAATTGACAAGCAAACGAGGGCACCATAAAGCGACGCCAGAACGCCGGGCCCGCCTCTCGGATTCAGGAGGGCATAAAGAGCTGATCAAACCTTAAATGGAAAAGACGCTCAATCGTCCTGAGTTTCCGTCGCCACGGGGCCAACCGGGCTGCCATCCGGGTTGCGCGTCGGCAAGGGAAGAGACTCCTGAACTTTTAGATCCTCTTCATCCTGGCCACCAGGATAAAGACGATACCGAGCCCGATTGAGCTGCTCGGACGCGACTTGACCCACGCGCGTGCTCGAGGCCGGCCTGCGATCCGTGGTTTCAGGAACACCGGTATGGATATCATCAGGGTACGCGGACATCTCGTCCACTTCCTGCGCCTGAACGATCGAACTCAAGCTGATGTTCAGTGTCGCGGCCACCAGGATGGTCACAGTCAAAACCAGTTTCCAGATTCCGAGGCGCTGGCCGATTTTCATTGGGCTTTTCCTCCACCGAGATATACAGATCCCACAATCCATCAGACCAGCGTTCGGTGATTTTTCATAGGAATTTGACGGCGGACCGCTTCCACCCGCTCGGACTTCAAGGTCACCCGTAAAATTTGTTCAGCCCGGGACGCTTCCTGCGGTGCCTCCGCCAAAACCACACCCCAAGGATCTACGACCATCGAGTGACCATGGGTCTCGCGCTGACCGCCGTCGACTCCATGATGAACGCCACCTTGGGCCGCCGCGACCACAAATGCCTGACTTTCGATTGCCCGGGCGCGTAACAGCACTTCCCAATGCGCCTTTCCCGTTGTGGTCAAAAACGCCGCGGGAATCACGATGACATCCACACCCGCCTTCGCATACCTCAAATAGAGTTCGGAGAAGCGAACGTCGTAGCAAATGCTCGAACCGAACTTCCATCCTTTGATCTCAAAAATCGAGGGCTCCTCACCTCGCGTGAACACATCCGATTCACGCACTGGCTTTTGCCCGACCACGTCGACATCGAAGAGATGAATTTTCCGGTAAATCGGACGCACTTGCCCGTCCGGAGTCAAAAGAAGAGACGCATTTGTGATCTTGTCTTTTTCCAGAAGCGGAACGGATCCAATATGCAGCGGCACCTGATGGCGAACCGACCACCGCACCAAACGCATGAGCGCTTCATCATCCAAATGCAGACCCATCGGCTTGGCATCATCGCGTAACCGCATGTAGAGAGCATTTTCCGGAAAGAAAACCACATCCAATGAGGACGGGTCCGAGAGCGAGTCGAGTCTCTTTTCGATCTCAAGAGCGTTTTGCTCGAAGCGATCCGAGCTCGTGAGCTGACAAACGGCAATGTGAAGTTCTGGGGCACGAGTCATGAAAGCTGCCTTTACTTTCGAATTCAGGATGCCACGAACGTCGCCTACTCAAATCGACGGCCGCACGGACTGAACTCTTACTGAGCACTCACTGAACTGTGACTTCCTTGCTGTAGCTCACCTTCGCGCTGTCGACCTGTTTACAATTCCATTTTGAAGCTTCCAGATTTTCCTGGATGTTCTTCAAAATCGATTTGCAAGAGCTCAAGGAGCGCGACTGCCCGACCACCTCATCGACACCCGCTTTCGAGTACATGACTTGGCAATCTTGCGGCTCGGCTCGTTCCGGCGCGATGCGAATCGTCCGTACCGTGGTTTGATTTTTACAGAGCACGAACTGCATCACCTTTTGATCTTCGGCCGCTTGCGCTCCATCCGCGACCGCGCCAAAGATCCCGCCAACGACCAGAGCAAAACCCAGCAGAACGATCCGACTCATCGATTTCATCACAGTCCCTCATCACTTTCTAAAACTGTACCGCAGAGTCTCATCTCTTTTCAATGTGCGCTCGTGCCATTCGCCCTTCTCGCCGACTCTTATTCGCCAGCAAACTGGTCGCGGGACAAGCCGGCGGCTCGTACAGCTCTTCGACTTCGAGCAACTCCCTCGGACAAAAAAAAACCGAAGCCTTCAGGGCTCCGGTTTGCGATTTTAAAATTCAAAATCCGACTTAAGCGGACTTTTCTTTCGCCGACTTCTTCGCCGACGCTTTTTTCTTGGTCGGAGCCGCTTCCACCAACTTCACGTTCGAGTAATGGAGCAGACCTTCACGCTTGGACATGCCATCTTGCTTGGAGTAGTGCGTTTGCACACGCACTCCCTGAACACGGACCATCATTTTCTCAGGCAAAACCTCGAGAACCGAGCCACGCTTGCCCTTGTCCGAGCCCGCGATCACTTCGACAGTGGCACCTTTTTTAATCTTCAACTTCATCATGTTCCTGTTCCTCAGGCTTTCTTCTTAGCGCCAGCGACCTTACGGCGGATACGGTTACGAACGGCGAGCGCACGCTTGGAGAGAGCCGACTCGTCTTGATTGAGAAGGAATTTGTCGAGTCCACCCGTGTGCTCGATCGCGCGAATCGTACCTGTGGCGATACGAAGCGTGACGAGTTCATTCAATACACGGCTAAACAAACGCTTCTTCTGCACGTTCGGCTGCGCCGTCGACTTGGTTTTAATGTTTGAGTGGCTCACCAAGTTTTTCACCACCGGGCCTTTGCCGGTCAGTTCACAGCGTGGCACAACAACCTCCGTCCAACTAAAGTTCAAAAACTAATTTTAAATCAATATGTTACGAGACAACAGGATTGCCTCACGCACATCTTTCTTACGTCTCGCGCCAGCAAATCCGCTCGGAATCGCCTTTTTGTTAGGTGACACGATGAGCTTTCCGCCGAAACAGGAGGATATGCTATAGGCGAAAAAGACGCTTGTTGGCAACCGAAATTTGGCGTATACCTGGCCCCTCGATAAGCCCAGGCAAACGAGGATTCATTAGAGATGAAAAAGAACATCCGCTCCAAGTATCGCCCAGAATTCCCCGGCGAATATCACTTTGACTATAAAGATCCGCAAACGCTCAGCCGTTTCATCAGCGAAGGCGGCAAGATCACTCCCTCGCGCATCAGCAAGCTGAGCCTGGCCCAGCAGAAGAGCGCTGCGGCTGCAGTGAAAAAGGCTCGTAATCTGGCGATGCTCCCCTTGGGCACCACGGCTTATGACTTCTTCGAGCGCCCTGAGCCGCTTTCGCCGAAGCCGTTCTCGATCTAAGCCACATTCAGAGATTCCGATCGCCAACTCGAATTCGTGAATCCGCCTGAGTGATCTTCAAGGGTCGAAACCAGATAGTCGAAACCTGACGATCGAAACGGGCGGACTCACAAACAGAGTGGCAAAATGAAAAAGCCGACCTCACGGGTCGGCTTTTTGTATTTCCTGCACCATTGGAAGCGGCTCTCCACCGCCATCCAAGCGACTCTGCCGCTCGAACCTCAATTCACCGCGCGCCGCTGACGACGCCAGGTCAATATCCCCTCGATCACCGTCGCAATCATCATCACGGAATAAAGTCGCGTTGAAGTCTGATGAAAAAGTGGGCCTGGCATCCCCAAAACATGTAATTCATCAAAAGCGACATCAGCATTCCACGCACGCGTCACCAGCATCGGAATCGCAACCAAAAGCAGATGCACACTTCCCAAAGCAAACGTCACTGACTTGATCGGAATCCGCCCAGCGACTCCGGCCACCACAATCCCCGCTCCGACGAGTACAAATGTGGATCCGGCCACCATGCCGGCGAGAAGCCGACTCTCGAAGACTCGGAACACGATCACCGCAACCACCGCACCCAAAATTTCCAATCCCAGCAACCATCCAAAATATTTTGTCATGTCTCGCAGTCTGCCCGCAGGCTTGAAAAACGGCAACTCGAGTGCGCACCGAATGCGACGTACCGGATGAGACCCAACAAGCACAAGCCGGACAGGCTCATCCAAATTCTCGGACAAGACGCGTCCGATCTCGCATCAGAATCATTTTATCACCACCTCCGGATGGCATCACGGTTGCTCTAGGACCACACCGAGTCCACGGAGCGAACGCAAAACAAGAACCGAAAAATAAAAACCGAGCAAATAATCGAACAAACAGGAGGGACAATGAAAGCAACGAATCGCCTCACCCTGAAATCCATCCGGCATCTGGTCCATCAGCTGTCCGAATACGGGCTCAACCCATCCGACTGGCAATTGGGCCTACGACCCGGGCGCCATGGCGAGATCTCGCTTCGCCACAAATTCGACCGCGGCCTGGAGCTGCGCGGGCAAATCGACATGAGTCGCACCCGCGCCTATTGGAGCCAGCTGAGCTTCACTTCTCTTTAAAATTGAAATCAAAAACGTCAGGCCAAGGAGGGCCAGACCAGAGTCAACTTCGAGGTCGACTCAAATACCGACTCAAATACCGACTCGACAACCGACTCAACGGTAATTTTCACATGCAGTCGAAATCAGGGACCTCTGCCAGATCTGCTCACGCGTGAGTTGAGCCGCTCCAGGAAGGTCTTTCGTCGACGAGTCCCGAAAACCCATCCACGCCTCCCGCCCAAATAATTCCACGGCCTGCTGCTTGAGGCGACAGTACAACGCCACGTCACTGGCATCGAGCCAGCCATTTTTCTGGACGTATGTCAGCGGAGGTCTCTCTCCCCACGCCAACATCACCATCAATTTTAAGCTGCCCCAAATTCCTTTTCTGATCTCAGCCCTCTGAGCCGCATCTTCCGTGCACTGGCGCGGAATATTTTCGATGTCCACCGCCAGCTTGCGCAGCTTCCGAAACAACTCAAAACATCCACCCGGACCAGCACCCAAGCGACACATCTCGAGGTCCTTATCGATCTCGGGTTTACGTACCCCTTTGGCGGCTGGGTAAAGGAATTTCTCCTGCTCTTTTTGAAAAACCTCGAGCTGGATGTCGCAAACGGTCTTGGGCGGGTCGTTGAGCATAAAGAACAAAAAGCCGAGCACGATGGCAGCGATCGCCACCACTCTGGCTGGCAAAGATGCAATGAGTTGATCCAACTCGACCTGTCCTGACGGGGCTTTGGCTCACTTCGCTCTGACGGCGCACTTACGAAGCGAGAGCGCGAATGGGTTCTGTCCCCGCACTCCCTTCTGCACCCAGGAACTCTTATCCCTGTCACAGAAGAATATACCGTACACCTTCTCGATCTTGTAGATGCGAACGACGTTGACGACCTGATTATAGGCCTGCTGTAAGCGCAGCCGCCGCTCTTCACCGTAAGCGACTTGCGCGACCTCCAAGTGATCACGCGCCGACTCCAAGATCTTCAAAAGGTGAGGTCTCTCATGCTGCTTCGCCAAAATGGCCACGGTGCGCACTCGGTCGATCTGGTGAATAATTCCGCGAACCGAAATTTCGATCTGCTCATCATCCGCACTCACCAAGGCTGAGTGCAAAGTATCCGCGACTCGCACAACCTGATTGAGTTCACGCATCACCGTGGAATGCAGGACGAGATCGCCAGCAAAAGAAGCGGGCGAAAAAAGAAGAATCAGGGCTACGCAAGCACCTGTCAAAACGAGACGAACGTCAGAGACGCGTACATTCAGCATGGTGAATGTATCGGACCATTGAAGGAATGACCTGAGGACCGAATGCCTGGATTTAAAAATGTCAGGACGAATGTCTCGAAGCCACCCGCGAGTTCCATCGAATTGCCGAACTCCGAGACAGCAGCGAAGAAAAAAGCCTATCAAAACACGATCTTGATGCGACCTTCAGCACGTTCGCGGCCCCAGTTCATGCGTCTCAATACGAAACACCCGGAAGTGAGAATCAAGCAGGAGAGGGCGGCGTATAGCGCGCCTTGCCCGGTGCGCCAAATAAAAAAGGCCAGGGCACAAGCCCTGGCCTTTTTCGCTTCAATCACCAGGAGGATTAGAAGCTCATCGACGCTTGCAGGAAGAGCTGCGAAGCCGTCTGGTCACGCTTCGGAGCCAGATCCTTCAGGCTCTTGCCGGGCATGAACATGCCGTAGCGAGCACCGATCTTGAAACCGCCGTCATACGACTTGTTCGCATAGACGTCGAGTTCCGAACCGATGTCTTTATCGGTCGCACCAGCAACACCACCGCCATTAAAGAACGTGTTGCCAGACGCGTTGCTCTGCAGGTCGAGGAGGTTGATGTTGCCCGTGCTCTCCGACTTGCTGAACATGTAGTATGCCAGACCAGCTTCGATCGAGTCGGTCGGCATCATCGACACCGCGAGGTTCCAGTACGTCAGGTTACCCCAACCCACAACGTCCATCAGACCAGCATAGTTATGAACATCGTAATAACCCGGATCCCAAGCTTCGTTCTTGGTCGCCGAGCTCGTCTTGTCGCCCGAGTCCATGTGGTAACCAGCGCTGATTTTCAAGCCCATGGTTTCCGGCATGCTGTAACCGACCATCAGGTCGTACATGTTGGAGTTCAGGTCATACGTCACGGGAGTCGTACGGTCTTTCGACTTACCCATACGGAAGCCGAGCGTTGCCTTGTACATGATGTTGCTGGCATCGCCACCAACCGTCACGCCGATGCGCTGAGCATTGGTCGCGCCCGTTCCAACAGCAGCGCCCGTCTCGTCACGCATTTCTTGCATAACCAAGAGGTTCGCCATCTTGATGGCTTCTGGCATGTTTTTGAAGTCGAGGCTAACACCGTACATGTTGCGCTCAGCATCGGCTGTACGCGCACCACCCAATTGGTAACCGAACTCATCCGTCTTCAGGCCGAAGAGCGAGATCTTCGCGAAGTCCATGTCCCACATGCCCACGACACCTTCATGCGCCGTCGGAACTGCTTCCCAATCGTTCTCAGAGAAGAACGATCCGTCCGCGATTTCGAGACCCATGCGGCCGAATTTGAAAGAGAGCGCGTCGCTCGTCTTCCACCAGCCCCAAGCGCGGTTCACGACAAGCTGTGCGTCATCATTGGCAACGCCAGGATTGGTGCTACCATCGCCAGCATCTACACCCCAGTCCGCGCCATGGAGCAGACCCAGGAACGCCTGAAGATTTTCACCTTTGCGTGCCGTGATGTTCCACTTAAAACGGTGCGTGAAGTTCGCAGAGCTGTCCTTTGCGTCTTTCACACCCGAGGGGTTCATTTCGTTGACGTAACGCAGACGGAATTCTCCGCTGTGCTTCATCTCCACGTCGTCAGCTGCATTGGCGCCCGCGGCAACGCCGAAAGCGGCAGCGAGCAGAACTAAACGCTTCATGTAGATCTCCTTGTTGTTAGTCCTGTTGATAATCAAAGACTGTTACTACTAATGCGTTCAAAATCGTTATTCAGTTTTATCTGTCCCGTCCCCGTACGCGAGCTTCAGGACGAACCAACTCAAGCAAGTGCTGTTTCCGAAACATTGGAAACATGGCTTGACTCGGGTCCTACTGCACAGCGCACACGCCATCGTAAAAACCAACAATCCGCGAAAGCAATCTTTTTCTATGGGTTTAATCCGTCGCGCCAGAAGCGGAGTCGTTTGACTTGGTGTGGACTTTTCACTACATTCACCCCTTCTCCGCGGGGAGTGGCGCAGCCTGGTAGCGCATCTGCTTTGGGAGCAGAGGGTCGCAGGTTCGAATCCTGTCTCCCCGACCAATTTTTTTCATTTATATCGCAGCCGTCCGCAGTCCCTTCAGAAACCCACTTTGGGTTTTTCCATTTTCCTGTTGCGACAAGAACTTAGTGAACTGGCTGGTCATCGCGAGTTTTGCGACAAAAGACAGCCCGGCAACAACTCTCTCTCCACTGCTCACCAGACAGTAACGACCCAAACGAAAGACGCTCATCAGCTAAGCGTCACGAGCCCAGGTTTTCAACGGTCTCGAAGTGTTGCTTTTTTGTCGAAAGTAGCGACATTCCGCCTGTTTACGAGGCTGGCGTCGAACTGGACTCTGGACGAGGTGTTTGCGAATTCCGAACCCTCTGAGCATGCTTGGTGAGCATCTCCACCAACTGCAGGTAGGTGCCCAAGCACTCCAAATAGATCGCGCTCGTTCCGATTCCGACGGACACGCCCTTACTCAATCGCGCGATATGGGCTTCCCGGAACTTGTTCTCTTGATCACGTATTTCATGCTTTAAATGCACGAGCTGAACCGCCAATTTGACGTCATCGGTTTGAAAGCCGCTGAGCGCCAGCGACAACGCCCGCACGACATTGCGATGCAGATCTTCGAGATCCGCCCAATCCTCCGGACTAAACTCAAATTGATTGATATGCTTTTTCTTCGCAAGCGATGCGATGTGATGGTCGATCACGTCCGCCGCGGCCTCAAGATCACTGCCGAACGAGACCAGATCAATGACCGACTGACTGAGACCTTCCGGAGCCGTCTCCGAAACGCGAATCAAAAAGAGCTTGATCTCTTTGAGCAACAAATCGACTTTGTCATCGCTCCCGCGCACATCCCGAACCAATTCGGGATCCTGCCGGCGGAACATCAGAATGCTGGCCTCGAGCATCTGAAAGACGATGTCACCCATCTCCAAAATTTCCCGCTTCGCATGCGCCAATGCGATGGAAAACGACTCGTAATTCGAGCGCTTCAGGAAGCGAACACCGAACTCGCGTTCGCTGGGGCCCGGCTGCACGATCGCCTCCACCACCTTCACTCCATACCCACGAAGCGGAAAGAAGACCGATGCCGAAAAGACGTTCATGGCCGTCGCAAAAAACGCGATTTGGCTGCTCGGGCTCTCCAGATATCGCTGAATCAACGCCATCGCCACAGGCCCAAATGGAACGAAAATTCCGACCGTTGCGACACGATAGAGAACATTGGCCCATGCGATACGTTTCCCGACGTAGTCGCCACGAAGGGCTGCCAAAATCCCGGTGCTGGCCGTACCGATATTGGCACCATAGATCCACATGATCGCATCATCCGGCGCGACCACTCCGCCAGCCGCCAACGCGATGACAACACCGATCGTGGCGGTCGAGCTATGGAACACGCTCGTCACGACGGCCGAGACCGCGACCGCGAGAAAAGGATTCTCGCGCAAAAAGACGAACGCGGAAGTGAAAAACTTCGCCGAGACCAGTCCGCCCGCGCCAACGCCGATGAGCTCGATACCGAAAAAGAGTAGGCCCAGAGACATGACGAATTCAAATGAGTCCCGAATCCGCTGACGGCGCGAGAGGTAAAAAACCAAGAAGCCAGCCACGAAGAGCGGCAAGCCGAGGTCGGTCATGTGCAAACTGATCAACTGCACTGTCAATGACGCGCCAATCGCGACCCCGATCAGCACACCCATCACTTGCGGAAGGCTGAGCACTCGGGCTGTCCCGAGGTTCACCAGCGTCGCAGTCACCGCGGCCGAACTCTGCATCAGGAGCGTCAGCCCCATGCCGACAAAAAGGGAGACGATGCCGTTGGCGCTCACGCGCGTGAGGACATTGCGGATCTGGTTAGCAGCCAGTTTTTGCAGAGCTTCAGATGCACGCGAAAGCCCATAGAGAAGAAAGCTGATCCCAGCCAAAAGCAGCACAATCGATGGATGTTCAGGCAGCGCCACCAAGACTCCGATTCAAGCCATTTCAGTGTTCGCCGATTCTATGAAAACGTCTAGACCTGATCTTGCAGGCCACCCCAAGGCCCAGCCCTCGATCACGAGCAGATGATTTGCGGCCACTCAGAACTGGATCCTCCGCTCCGGCTTCAATCACGGTTAAACACAGCGCCCTCAGGTCTGGCGCACTGGAAACAGAGATTTGGGATAGATTCATGCGGCCCAGAACGAAAGCGGCCGAAAGTGTAGGTAAGAGAGACTGCGAGGTCGTATTCGTGAGGACCGCTTGAAGAAAGCCCGAAGCTTTGTTGCCAGTGCGCCAGTCCTAAGATCGCTGTGTTTAGTTCTGCATTTTTTCGCAGCTGTAGCTCAGCTGGATCTTTGTTTCCGGAGGGAGCGCGCGATCGAACTCCACGACCAAACGCTCAAAGTCCGGGGTTGCGATCACGTCATAGGACGGCTTCGGAAAGAATTCGACATGGTATTTATCGTCGATTGGGCGACAGACAAACGACATCGAAGTCACCTGGTTTTGAATCTCGTACGCGATTTGCCCGAGCTCTTGACCATAGTCTGAAGAGCAAATACTCCCGATCACGCCACCAGCTTGGGTCGACAACTGCTCGTAGAGCCTTCCGTAAGACCCCACCACATTCACATTCCCACCTTGGCCGGACTGAGTGCTCAAGCAGGAGGAATCATTGTTTTTGATCACAATCGAGTGAACCGAGAGAGATTTTGTCGGGAACTTCGCCTTAAAGCGTGAAACCAACGTTTCCGGAAGATCGTAGTCGTTGAGAGGGAACAGCGGACTCGAGTTGTATCCCGTCGTTCCCGCTTGGCGCGAGCCACCCGGATACATTCCTGAACGCACATCCTCATCCGCCAAAATCACAATGGCCAGGGGTGCGGTCGGGCGTAAAAATCCACCGTCATTGCGATCGATCGCGAGGTTCGCGGCATAAATTCCGCGTTCATCGCCCGAAGGACAGCTCGCCGTCTGATAACCGCTTTGCTCGCACTCAAGAGTTTCCTGGCGGCGAATCGTTGAATCAAAAAGACCGACAGCATTCGACGTATTGCGATCGATGAATTTGAGGCCACTGCCGAAGTCCAAGAGCGCACCGTCTTGACGTGAAGACGCACGCGGCACGCCCACGGCATTCGTCGCACCAGAAACATCGGTTGTCGTGATGGCGATACGGTAGTCGAGGTGACCGAGCGACTGGATAAAGTTCGGAAACTTCGCTCCCATGTGATTCTGCTCGTAGGACATCGAACCTGAGTTGTCGTTGACGAAAAGAATATCCACGGCGCCAGCGCCAACAGTCTTTACATTTTCGAACTTCTCAACGCATCCCGACTCATTGCATGTCTGGACGCACATGAGGCCTGAGCCATGGCAAGGCGGTGCCGGGATCTTATTAAATTGGACCGGAGAGCAAGCCAGGAAATAGCTGACCAACCCACCTACTGACAAAAGCTTCCAATAGTCCTTCAGCATAACGACCTCTCGGGGCATTCCCTTCCAAGCCCTGTGCCAGCCCGAGACAACCAACTAAGATGCCGAAAATCCTAACGATTCCGAAGTCTGCAGGAAGCGACTCGCCACCACCAACTCGACAAGAATTGAACGGGGAACTCTTTCACTTTTAAAAAAACACGTATTTTCAATTGCTTACATTCCATCCCAAAAACGTCCCCGACAAATCTCGGCTTTCCCGCAATTTGTCACCCTGCCTTCTATCTCCGGTTTTTATCGATGGCCTCACCTCGCTAAAAGCCGGAGATAGCTCAGCCCTTCAGCCCAGGAGAAGAGAGGAGAGCTGAGAGTTCAAACCCAAAATCGGATATCCACATCCAAGTTCCACCGAAGTCCTTGGCGTCTCCACCAAGTCTCGGGAGAATAAAAAAGCCTCATCATTAAAAAATGAGAGAGTTTCCTCATATGGGCAGGTTGTTCACTCACTTCAGTTTGGGCCGAGTCGAGGTACGACGACGAAGTACGGCCCACAGGCAAGTCGAAGTCGAGCAACGGAGCGTCTTCTTGAATTGAAGTGAAGTGAATGAACACTCTGCCAGAATGGGAACACGCTCTAACAGAAGGAAAGCAAAATGCGTGGCTTCTTCATTGTGATTCTGAGCCTGACGATCGTAGCTGCCACGCTAGTTGCCGCATTCGATATGGACTATTGGCTTCTCCCTCCCAAACAAAAATTCGCACACTCTTGGCGGGCTGATCTCGCGCTTCTTGAGAAAACAAAGCACTTTCCAGAAGCATGGAAGAACTTAAAAGAGATCGAATTTACGTCGAATGAAAGCTTCGTAGATGAGTGGTACAAGTTCACACACTCGCCAATCGCACTACACAAGAACGGAAAATTTAAACTGCAGGTCCTCGCCGTCCATCAGATTTACGAAAATCGATACGGTGTTTTACTCCAGTACAACTGGATCGACCTTGCGACAGGAAATACGGTCGGAGAAATCGGCCGTACCCTCAAACTCGGAATCGTCTATTAATCCGTAGTACGATTTCTACCTCTAGTTCGACATCGAAATCGAGATGGTTGTTCGCGGCTGCGTCTCCGCGCTCCGGAGACGCAGATTTTAGGCATAAAAAAACCCAGTTGGTTTCCCAACTGGGTTAAAAAAAAGGTGCTGGCATCGTGCTACTCTCCCACAGGGTTAACCCTGCAATACCATCGCCGCAAGCGGGCTTAACTTCTGTGTTCGGAATGGGAACAGGTGTAGCCCCGCTGCTATAGACACCAGCAAATCTGAATATGTATTTGGATTTACTGTTTCGCTTTCGCGGATCAGTCAAAGATCTGTTGAGATCAACACGACATCGAAACTTCTGACTTACGTCAGCGAACTAAATCGGCAGATTCAATTCGAAGATTCTTAGCTAGGGAATAACCATCTAAGAATTAAGAAGAATAAAAAAAGCCTCACGACTATTAGTACGGATCAGCTGAATCCATTACTGGACTTACACCTTCCGCCTATCAACCTTGTAGTCTCCAAGGAGTCTTAAGAAACCGAAGTTTAGGGAAAACTAATCTTGTAGTTGGCTTCCCGCTTAGATGCTTTCAGCGGTTATCCGTTCCGAACATAGCTACCCAGCCGTGCCGCTGGCGCGACAACTGGAACACCAGAGGTTCGTCCATCCCGGTCCTCTCGTACTAAGGACAGCTCTACTCAATTTTCCTACGCCCACAGAAGATAAGGACCAAACTGTCTCACGACGTTCTGAACCCAGCTCGCGTACCACTTTAATTAGCGAACAGCTAAACCCTTGGGACCTGCTCCAGCCCCAGGATGTGATGAGCCGACATCGAGGTGCCAAACTCCTCCGTCGATGTGAACTCTTGGGAGGAATAAGCCTGTTATCCCCGGAGTACCTTTTATCCGTTGAGCGATGGCCCTTCCACGCGGGACCACCGGATCACTTTGACCTGCTTTCGCACCTGCTCGACTTGTAGGTCTCGCAGTTAAGCCCGCTTATGCCAATGCACTCGACGCCTGGTTTCCATTCAGGCTGAGCGGACCTTCGTACGCCTCCGGTACTTTTTGGGAGGCGACCGCCCCAGTCAAACTGCCCACCAGACAGTGTCCCTCGCCCAGTCGATGGGCGCAGGTTAGAACTCAAAGTCAACAAGGGTGGTATTTCAAGGTTGCCTCCACCAGAACTAGCGTCCCGGCTTCAAAGGCTCCCACCTATCCTACACATGCAGACTCTAAGTTCACTGCCAAGCTACAGTAAAGGTTCACGGGGTCTTTCCGTCTTTCTGCGGGTACCCGGCATTTTCACCGAGGATTCGAATTCGCTGGGCATCTGGTTGAGACACCGGAGAAGTCGTTACGCCATTCGTGCAGGTCGGAACTTACCCGACAAGGAAT
>JAMPXM010000290.1 GCA_023701225.1 Pseudobdellovibrionaceae bacterium
GCGCGAGGCGGACGAGATTTATATCTCCGAACTCAGAAAACACGGCCTGTATGATAAAATTTGGCAGGCGTTCTGTGTCCTTTTACCCGTGCGCACGGTCGGAGTCATGGGCGATGCACGGACTTACGATAAAGTCTTGGCGTTACGTGCGGTGACGAGCAGCGATGGGATGACGGCGGACTGGTATCCGTTTGAATTCGAATTTCTGCGCGCGGTGTCCAACCGCATCACCAATGAAGTCAAAGGCGTCAATCGCGTCGTTTATGATGTGACCAGCAAGCCGCCGGGCACGATCGAGTGGGAATAAGAAAACATGTCATTCGTTCACTTGCATGTGCATAGCCAGTATTCGCTTCTTGAGGCGAGCTGTCGTATTTCGAAGCTTGCCAAGCGAGCCGCGGAGATGGGGATGCCGGCCGTGGCCATCACGGACAATGGCAACATGTTCGGCGCCGTCGAGTTTTACTTCACGTGCAAGGATCTGAATATCAAACCGATCCTCGGTATGGACGTGTATATCGCGCCGAAGTCGCGATTGGTCAAAGGCGAGGACCGTGAAGCGATACAGATGCCCAATCGGCGGTTGGTGCTTCTTGCGAAATCGCGATTGGGATACCAGAATCTGTGTCGGCTCTCCACGATCGGATATCAAGAGGGCTTTTATTATAAGCCGCGCATCGACTTCGATGTTCTGAAGGAATACTCCGCCGACTTGATTGCGCTGTCTGGCAATTCCAAGGGAGAGATCGCCTACGCGTTGGCGAAAGGCGGGCGAGAGGCCGCTCTGGACCGCATCCGGGACATGCAGGCGCTGTTTCCGGATGGATTTTATTTGGAACTCAATCGGACAGGCACGCCTGAGTGGGACGAACTCAATCGGTTTTTGATTGAAGCCTCGAAAATCACCGGCGCGCCGCTTGTGGCCTCGAACAACGTGCATTATCTCGAGCCCGACGATCAGCTCGCGCAAGAAGTGTTGATTTGCATCGGCTCCAACAAAACCCTGCAGGACGAATCACGCTTCCGACTCGGTTCGGATCAGTTTTATTTCAAGAGCAGTGAAGCCATGCGGGAGCTGTTCAAGGATGTGCCGGAGGCCATCGAGAACACGCTGAAGATCGCCGAGCAATGCAACGTCAAGTTCGACCTCAAGGACGCGAACGGCAAAGCGATCTATCACTTGCCGAGTTTCCCGACGGCCAACGGTCGCAGCCAGGCCGATGAAATCTGCGCGATGTCCTTCAAGGGACTTGAGGAGCGCTTTCAAGAAGCGGAAGCGCGAGGCGAGGCAGTTCCGGAAGAAAAAAAGCCGGACTATCGCGCGCGCATTGATTATGAGCTGGGCGTGATCGAGAAGATGGGCTTTTCGAGCTACTTCCTGATCGTCCAAGACTTCATCAACTGGGCCAAGAATCATAGCGTGCCGGTCGGACCGGGGCGGGGGTCGGGAGCCGGTTCGCTTGTCGCCTATTGCTTGCGCATCACGGATCTGGATCCGATGCCGTACTCGCTCCTGTTTGAGCGCTTTCTGAATCCGGAACGGATTTCGATGCCGGACTTCGATATCGATTTCTGCCAAGACAAGCGCCAGAGCGTGATCGAGTATGTCACGCAAAAATACGGACGTGATCAGGTCTCGCAAATCATCACGTACGGAAAGCTGCAGGCGCGTGCCGCCATTCGCGACGTCGGTCGCGTGCTCGGCATGACGTTTCAGGAAGTCGATGTCATTTCCAAGCTCATGCCGGAAAAGCTGGGCATCACCATCAAAGAAGCGATTGAAATGGAACCGCGTCTGCAGGAGCAGATGGATCTCAATCCGCAGATCGCGACCTTGATGGAGTTGGCGCAGAAAATCGAAGGCCTTGTTCGGCATGCCGGCATTCACGCCGCGGGCGTTGTCATCGCAAGCGAGCCATTGGTCAATATCGCGCCACTCTACAAAGGCGCCGACGGTGAAAATGTCGTTCAGTACGATATGAAGTGGGCCGAGAAGATCGGCCTGATCAAGTTTGACTTTCTCGGTCTGAAAACGCTCACGCACATTCAGTACGCGTTGGACCAGCTTGAGCGCAATCGCGGCAAAAAAATCCTCCCCAATGAGATCCCGCTTTCGGATCAGGGGATCTACGAAATCATGTCCAAGGGTGACACGGCAGGTATCTTCCAGTTCGAAGGCGACGGAATCACCGATGCCGTGAAGAAGATCAAACCCAAGAGTTTTGAAGACATCACGGCCATCAACGCTCTGTATCGACCGGGCCCGATGGATATGATTCCCGAATACACGCGTCGTATGCACGGGGAGACGAAGGTCGAATACCTGTTCCCCGAGCTCGAGGAGATCCTCAAGGAAACCTACGGCATCATCATTTATCAAGAGCAGGTCATGGCGATCGCGTCGAAAATCGCCAACTATTCTCTCGGTGAAGCCGACATGCTCCGCCGCGCGATGGGCAAGAAGATCGCCTCGGAGATGGAAAAGCAGAAAGAGCGTTTCTTGCATGGTGCCAAGGAAAACGGGCACGATCTCAAGAAGGCCGAAGAGCTCTTCAATCTAATGCAAGAATTCGCCAATTACGGATTCAACAAATCGCATGCGGCCGCTTATTGCGTGGTCGCGGCGCAGACGGCATGGTTGAAAAACTACTATCCGGTCGAGTTCTTCGCCGGACTTCTGACGACCGAACTCAGCAATACGGACAACGTCGTCAAATATACGAAAGATGCACGCAATCGTGGCATTGTCGTGGAGCCGCCGCACGTGAGCCATTCCGAATATCGGTTCACGGTGGAGGGTGAAAAACTTTATTTCGGCCTTGGCGCCATCAAAGGCGTGGGTGAGAGCGCGATCGAGGCGATTCTCGAGGCCCGCCGCCAATTGCCCGGCCAAAAGTTCGAATCGTTGGAACAATTTTTTGAAATGGTCGATTTCAAGCGCGTGAATAAGAAAGTCATTGAGTGCTTGATCAAGGCGGGCGCGTTCGACAATTTCGGCTACCATCGTGCGCAGCTGATGAATGGTTACGATAAGTTTCTCGACGCTGCCGAGAGCGTGAAGAAAGACAAGGCCGCGGGCCAAGGCAACTTGTTCGCGCTGATGGATGAAGAAGAGCTTTCGCAAGAAGCCGTGCGGATCGAAGATTATCCGCCTTGGACTCGAGCTGCGCGGTTGGCTTATGAGAAAGAAGTGCTCGGATTTTACCTTTCCGATCACCCGTTGGCCGGACTGGGGAATTTGGTCAAGGTGTGGACGACTTGTACCATTGACGGCCTTAATGGACATGAGCCGAAGAAGCGTGTCGTATTGGCTGGCCTCGTCGTGTCGCTGCGAGAAATTATCACCAAAAAGGGAACGCGGATGGCGTTTGCGCAGCTCGAAGATCTGACGGGAACCGTCGAGCTGGTTGTATTTCCGGATACGTTTGCCAAACACGAAACGCAGCTCAAAGCGGATGTTCCGGTATTGATCGGCGGCACGCTCGAACGCGATGGCGATTCTTGTAAAATCCTGGTCGACCGTGTCGGACTCTTGGAAGAGATGCTGAAGAAATCAAAACAAATGGTCTTCCGCCTTGACGCCAGCATGCAGAGCCATTTGCATAATTTGAGTCACCTCATGCAGAAGTTCCCGGGAACGACCGGAGTGGAATTGGAGTTGGAGCTGCCCGAGTTGAGGAAAGCGGTGACCCTCGATGTGCTGGACCCAAAAGGTATCAGCCCATCGGGCGAGTTTTTTGAGGATCTGTACGGACTTTTCGGGCGCAC
>JAMPXM010000291.1 GCA_023701225.1 Pseudobdellovibrionaceae bacterium
AGAGCGTCTGAACCGTTGATCTTCTGATCGATCAACTTGTTGGCGATTTCAAACGTCACGTCCGCAGGCGCTTGCGATTCCGGCAGCGATGCACACGCCTCTTGACCGTCTTTTCCGTTGCGACAGACATAGGCGCCGTAACGACCGACGCGGAAATCCAGATGCTCCAAGCCCATCAGACGAATGGAACGGGCTTCTTCGGGCTCGATCTTCTTTTCTTGAGTTTCGACCTGTTTTTTCAGTCCCTCATCGCCAAAGTAAACCGTCTTCAAATACTTCTGCCAGTCGAGATCGCCCTGAGCGATGTCGTCGAGCGAACGCTCCATACTGGATGTAAAGCCGATGTCGACGTACTTGGGCAAGTGTTGCCCGAGGAGCTTGGCGACGATCATCGCCGTGAACGTCGGCACCAGGGCGTTGCCTGCTTTCTTGACGTATCCGCGATCGATGATCGTACTGATAATCGAAGCGTAGGTCGAAGGACGTCCGATCCCTTCCTTCTCCATCATCTGCACGAGCGAAGCTTCGGTGAAACGCGCCGGCGGTTTCGTTTCGTGCTCGGTCGTTGTCACATGGCGGACATTCACTTTGTCGCCGACCTTCAAATCCGGCAGACGCACTTCCTTTTCCTCGAGCGCAGCCGCTTCGTCGTCACTGCCCTCGACATAAGCGCGCAAAAATCCGGGAAACTCGATCGTCATGCCGCTAGCGGCAAACACCGCAGGGCCCGCGGTCAAGCGCACACTCACTTGCTTTTGCCGTGAGTTCACCATCTGACTCGCCACCGTACGCTTCCAGATCAGCTCGTACATCTTGAGCTGCACGCCGCTCAGTCCGGTCTCATCGGGCGGAACCATTTCGGTGCCTGCCGGGCGAATCGCTTCGTGCGCTTCTTGCGCGCCTTTGACTTTCTTGCCTTCGTATAAACGCGGCTCATCCGGCAAATAGTCTTTGCCGTACATTTTCTGAATGCGAGTCCGCGCGGCCGTCAGCGCTTGTTGCGATAAGAAGGTCGAGTCCGTACGCATATAGGTGATAAAGCCCTGCTCATAAAGGCTTTGCGCGACTTGCATCGCTTCGCGCGCGCCGAGACCCAATTTCCGGTTGGCTTCCTGCTGCAAAGTCGACGTGATGAATGGCGCGGCCGGCTTTCGCGAAACCGGCTTTTCTTCCACTTCCGTGACTTTCCACTCTTGGCCCTGCACACGCGACCGCACATCTTCGGCCTTGGCGGCATCCAGATGCAGAAGTTCCTTGGCCCGATCTGCGAACAGTCGGCCGGTATCCGCATCGAAATCCTTGCCGGTGGCGACGCGTTTTCCATCCACGGAAAGAACCCGGCTCAGGAAACTGACATCCGACTTTTCGCAGTCTGCTTCAAGACCCCAATACGCGGCCTTATGAAAGCGGATACGCTCGTGCTCTCGTTCAGCGATCAGGCGCACAGCGACCGACTGCACACGACCGGCGGAAAGCCCGTATGCGATCTTTTTCCAGAGTAATGGCGACAGCGTGTAACCGACCAAGCGGTCGAGAATACGTCGCGCTTCTTGCGCCCGCACAAGATTCGTGTCGATTTCGCGAAACTCGTTGAGTGCTGACTGAATCGCCTCTTTGGTGATCTCATTGAACACCATGCGCTTGGTCGGCACCTTCGGCTTTAAAACCTCGATGAGGTGCCAGCTGATGCTTTCCCCTTCACGGTCTTCGTCTGTCGCCAAGATGAGCTCGTCGGCGTCCGCGAGTTTGTCTTTGAGTAGTTTGACAACCTTCGTTTTCGTCTTCGGTACGCAGTAAATCGGTTCAAAGCCGTGATCGACATCGACTCCAAGCGTCGCCCAGGGCTCTTTTTTCAGTTTCTCGGGAATATCTTTGGCGGACTGAGGCAAGTCGCGGACGTGGCCCATGCACGACTCGACAATGTAGTCCTTGCCGAGGAACTTTCGAATGGTCTTCGCCTTCGTTGGCGACTCCACTACGACCAGCTTCTTCCCTGTCGCTTCCCTTTTGGCCATCGAACCTTCCGAAATTCATATGGTTAATGCCGCGCATTCAAAACTTTCGGGCGCGACCGATATCAATATAGTGTCAAAAATGAGTTGTCGGCTCTCGAGAAGCAAGCGGAAATTTCTGACGCACTCCCGTCCGAACCCGCGTCTGGCATGTGACAATGGAAGCCGTTAAACTTGTGCTATGAAAAAAATCTCGGAATTTCGCGGAACACACATCGATGTCCTTTTCACAGACATCGACGACACATTAACTGATCACGGGCTGCTCAAAGCGCATGCATATGAGGCACTTTGGCGACTTCATGAAGCGGGTGTGAAAGTCGTTCCCGTCACAGGCCGGCCCGCCGGCTGGTGCGAAATGATCGCACGCTTCTGGCCAGTCCATGGCGTCGTTGGCGAAAATGGCGGATTTTATTTTCGTTACAAAGAACGCAAAATGCATCGTCACTTCATCTATGACGAGCGCACGCAATCCGAGAATCGGCAGAAGCTCGAAAAGGTCCGCGCCGAAGTACTGCGAGAAGTTCCCGGCTGCGCGATCGCGTCCGATCAATTTTCCCGTCTGATGGATCTTGCCGTCGATTTTTGCGAGGACGTGGATCCTCTTCCGGAGTCGGCGGTCGATCAAATCGTCCGTATCTTCGAGCGCCACGGCGCCCAGGCCAAAGTCAGTTCGATTCACGTCAATGGTTGGTTCGGTACCTACGACAAGCTTTCCATGTGCCGCGAGTTCGCGAAACGCGAACTCGGCCTGGACGTGACCGTGGATAATGCCCATTGCGCGTTTTCCGGCGACAGCCCGAATGACGAACCGATGTTCGCATTTTTCCAAAACGCGTTTGCGGTCGCCAATATCCGTAAATTCGTCTCTCGCCTAAAGCATCAACCAGCCTACGTCACAAAAAACGAAGGTGGGCTGGGTTTCGTCGAAATCGCCGACGCCATTCTCAAAAACCGCCGAGGCTCGACCCAACGCAAAGCCCCCGATCGCAAGGCGAAGTCCAGCCAGAGGATTTCAAAAAGAAAAAGGAAGTGAGCGGCGCCACGCGCATGCTCACTTCCCGACTTCTCGAACTTTCAATTGTGGAAGATCCCGTCCGCGCTTATTTGCGCGTGCCGGGTTTGGCATCCGGAGCGGCCCCGCCGAGAAGCGCCGCGAACGGATTGTTAAACGGCGTTGCCGGTCCACGCGGTCTATGATCACGCGACTGATCACGCTTCTGATCTCCATGCGGTCTCTGGTCCGATCGACCTGCATGACGACCACGATCGCCACCGTCGGGGCGAGGACCACGAGGCCCGGCTCCGCCAGCTGCCTGTGGTCGCGGACCGCCACCGCCAGGACCGCCCTTGGCCACAGCTCCCGGCCTGGATCCACGCTCTCCTTCTGGGCGAGGACCGCGCGGACGATCTCCCTCGCGACCTCCTTCACGACGCGGCGGCCGCGGCGCTCCCGCCTCGCCTTCCGCACGCGCTTTGCGCTGAGGTGCTTCGTCCAGCAGCATCGATAGTGAAATCTGATTCTTATCCTTGTCGATGCCCAAAACCTTCACGGTGACCTGATCACCTGGGTTGACGACTTTGCGCGGATCATCGACGAACTTGTGCGACAACGCCGAAATGTGCACAAGACCGTCCTGGTGCACGCCGATGTCAACAAATGCACCGAAGTTGGTCACGTTGGTAACGATTCCGGGGCAGATCATGCCCTCTTTGAGATCTTTGACTTCGAAAATATCGTCGCGGAACGA
>JAMPXM010000292.1 GCA_023701225.1 Pseudobdellovibrionaceae bacterium
AAGCCAGAAGAGGTCATACGTCAATTTCAAGTCAACGCCATAGGTCCTTTGGCCCTCACGCGTGAATTGCTTCCGGCCTTGCGGGCTACGCGTGGCCGGGTTCTCAACCTCACCAGTCTTGCGGGGATCACCGTCTTTCCGTTTTATGGTACCTATGCCGCCACCAAGTACGCCATGCATGCGCTTTCGGAAGCGATGTATTACGAATTGAAGCCATTCGGCATTCAGGTCGCGGCCATCGAGCCAGGTGGATACCGCACGGGGCTCATGCGCAATGCGCGCTTCGGCGATTCTACTCATCCACATGCGGCACTCTATTCGGATCGATTACGGCGGTTCGACGGGTTTCTCAAACATGTGCAAGATCATATTGAAAAGGATCCGGAAGTCGTGGCGCAAACCCTTGTGAGCCTCACCGAAAAGTCGCGAATTCGTCCGCGTTACTTGGTTGGTGGCGAGGCCGTTGCCAATGGCATCCTGCGGCGTTTAACTCCAGATCGCGTCTTTTTGCCGATCCAGGATTGGATCTACCGGAAGTTCTTCTTTTAAAGAGTGGGTGAGCCGTCGGCTCCTTGCGTCGTTAACGTAATTGCTCTATCGTTTCTGTTCACATTCTGCTTTGAATGTCGGCGAGGAGCCGTCTGTGAGGAACAATGCGTACGATTTTGCCTTCTGAAAAACTGCACTGTCACAATTTGATCGGCGGCAATTGGGTCGAGGGCGAGGCCGGACGCGAGACCGTGGTTTCCCCGATCCATGGCGCCGTGATCGGCGAAGTCACCGTTCCGTCCAGCGCGCAGATCGAAATGGCGTTGCAGACGGCCGCGAAGGCGCAAGTCGCTTGGGCGAAGTCGCCGATGAAAGAGCGCGCGCGTGTCCTTTACAACTTCCGCAATCTCCTCCTGCGCGACATCGACGCGATCTCGCACCTAAAAAGTGCGGAGTGCGGAAAAACCTTCGACGAAGCCAAGGCCGGACTCATGAAGGGCGTCGAGGTCTTGGAGTTCGCGCTCTCGATTCAAAATCTGGATCTTGGCGGTAAGATCGAAGTCTCTCGCGGCGTGACCTGCGAGTATCGTCGCGAACCGTTAGGCGTCGTGGCCAATATCACGCCCTTTAACTTTCCGGCGATGGTGCCGATGTGGACGATTCCGATCGCGCTCGCTCTTGGCAACGCTTACGTCTGGAAACCATCGGATAAAACTCCGCTCACGGCTCGCCGAATCGCTGATGCTCTCACGGAAGCCGGGCTTCCCGGCGGAGTGTTCACGGTCTTGCATGGGGGCGCACGCACGGTCGAGGCCGTCATCGACCATCCGCTCGTAAAGGCGATCGGCTTTGTTGGATCCACGAAAGTCGCGCGTCTCGTGTATCAGCGTGGTACGCATCTCGGTAAGCGCGTGCTCGCGCTCGGTGGCGCGAAGAACCACATCGTGCTCTTGCCGGACGCTAACTTGGAGTTGACCGGTGCCGGCATCTCGGACTCGTTCACCGGTTGCGCTGGCCAGCGCTGCATGGCGGCCTCGGTGTTGCTCGCCGTGGGCGATGTGGAATCACATATTCAGAAAATCATCGCGCGCGCCGCTTCTCTGGAGCTAGGTAAGGACATGGGCGCCATCATCACGCGCGCGCAAAAAGAATTCCTCGTCGGCGCTATCGATCGCGCTGAAAAAGCGGGCGCGCGAATTTTGCTCGACGGTCGCAAAGCCAAAGCGCCTCAGAGCTATGAGGGTGGAAACTGGCTCGGGCCCACGATTCTCGACCAAGTGCAGCCCGGTACGGAAGCCGCGACAGTCGAACTCTTCGGTCCGATCCTGAGCATCGTGCGATGCAAGGACCTCTCGGAGGCCATGAGAATCGAAAACTCCGTCGAATACGGCAATGCTTGCAGCGTGTTTACTTCGAGCGGCCCGCTCGCCGATCGCGTTTCGCGCGAGGCGAACACGGGAATGGTCGGTATCAACGTCGGCGTCCCGGTGCCGCGCGAGCCGTTCTCCTTTGGCGGAATTCAGGCTTCGAAGTTCGGACACGGGGATATCACCGGTCACCACAGCCTTGATTTCTGGTCGAACGTGAAAAAGGTGACGACGAAGTGGGAAACTCAGAGCGACTCGAATTGGATGTCGTAATCAGATCGTAGCAGCAAAGAGTCATAAAAGAGGCGTCGTAAAAAGCCAGACGCAAAGGTTGAAGAGATGAAAGACAATACGAAGCGCGCGGACCACATCATTTTGGCTTCGCACAACAATCTGAAGTTCAAAGAAACCCTGCCGATTCATTGGGGTGCGAAAGATCCCATGGCTCGCGGTCCGGTGGTCGCGTCCAATACCAATCCGAAAGCGCGAAACGCAATCGGCACGCACAGCGGAAGTTACACCGTCTATCGAGCGCTCTCGATCGCGAGCGGAAAATTCCCGGCCTTGCACCGCCCGGATTTGCACAACACGCAGAGCCCCGTGAAGATCGGACCTTATCCGCAATGGAGCGATCCGCTCAAGATGGTCGCGCTCGATCCTTGGGGATTGGATCCGCAGATTCATTTCAAAACGCGTTTCGAACAAGGCTACGATATCCGTCCGACGATCGCGGTAACGCAAGCTCACTTGCAGATCGGTGAGATCAACGAGGCGATCCAGGCTGGCCGTTTGCCGATCGATGGCAAGGTCGTCAAAGAAAACGGCGACGTGCGCGTGACGAAAGTCGCGATCGATCCGGTGTGGTACTTGCCAGGTATCGCCGCTCGCTTGCAGGTTGACGAAGGTGAATTGCGGCGGATTCTGTTCCAAGAAACCGGCGGTATGTATCCGGAATTCATCACGCGGCCGGATTTGAAAGTATGGCTCCCGCCGATCGGCAGCTCCACGGCCTACATCTTCGGCAATGCCCAGGATCTCGCCAACCCCGCCGTGGAACTCACGTGCCGCGTGCACGACGAGTGCAACGGCTCCGACGTTTTCGGCTCGGACATCTGCACGTGCCGACCGTATTTGATGTACGGCATCGAAGACGCCGCTCGCACCGCTCAGCGTGGTGGTGTCGGTATCATTGTTTACTATCGCAAAGAGGGCCGTGCGCTCGGTGAAGTGACGAAGTTTCTGGTTTACAACGCCCGTAAGCGACAAGAAGGTGGAGACACGGCTGCGACTTACTTCCGCCGTACGGAATGCGTGGCCGGCACCGAAGACGCTCGCTTCCAGGAGTTTATGCCGGATTGCTTGCATTTCTTTGGAATCAGCAAGATCCACAACCTGCACTCGATGAGCAATATGAAGTACGACGCCATCGTCAAAAGCGGCATTGAGGTCGTCAATCGAATCTCGATTCCTGCGGAACTGATCCCAGAGGATGCGCAGGTTGAAATGGAAGCCAAGAAAGCCGCTGGTTATTTTTCTGCCGAGTCCAAGAAAACGGTCGATGATTTGCGCAAGGTCAAAGGACGCGCCATCGATGAGTGATCAAGGAATGAGCGACCTTCATCTGACGCCCGCGCAGCTGGACGCCGTGCTGTCTCCCCATGCGATCCGAGAGGCGGCGGCGAAGATTTTTGCGCGTACCGAGCGGGGCCAAGGGCAATTTCGATTTCATCCCGAAAAGCTCGACGACACCGTCGATTTCGTATTGCGTGTGATCCGGAAAAAGTACCCAGACCTGAACATTCCTTTTCACTCACGCTGGGGGCACTTTCGGGCGGGCGGAGTGGACCGTGCGCGCCAGTTCCAGGCTTGGCTCGACCAGGAGCCTACGTG
>JAMPXM010000027.1 GCA_023701225.1 Pseudobdellovibrionaceae bacterium
CCAAAATACGCGGCGCACCCTTTGGAGATGCAGTGCACCTTTCTATACTTCGTCGTGGAGGTCTTCGTCTTCTTCGTCGTGTGGGCTGGCGTCGACGAAGCCGTACTCGCGTTCTTTGCGGTACAGCGTGCGACGGTTGACGCCGAGGATCTGGGCCGCTTTTTCTTTACGTCCGCCTGTTTTTTCAAGAACGAATTTCATGTATCGCCGTTCGAGCTCATCCAACGTCGGCATTTGTGCGGTTGCCTGCGCTAAGATCGTGTCGGCGTCGCTGGTTTCCGCGCGTGGCAAATCGGCGGGTTCAATCTTTTCCGTTCGACACAAAACCACGGCGCGTTCGATCACGTTCTCCAGTTCGCGCACGTTTCCTTCCCACGACATCTGCACCAAGTGCCTCATGGCGTCCGGGCTAAAGCCCGTCACTTTTGAACCGTTTGCGGCCGCGTACTTTTCCAGGAAATACTCGGCGAGGAGCGGAATATCCTCTGGACGGTGACGCAGTGGCGGAATCACGATCGGGATCACGCTCAAACGGTAATACAAGTCCTCACGGAATCGGCCGTCCTTGATGGCGGCCTTGAGATCTTTGTGGGTCGCCGCGATCACACGCACATCGATCGTTTTATCCACCGTGTCGCCGACCGCGCGGATTTTGCGCTCCTGAATCACGCGCAAAAGTTTCGCTTGCATCGAGGCATCCATATCCCCGATTTCATCGAGAAAGATCGTGCCGCCCTCGGCCTCCTCGAATAAGCCCCGTTTGCGGCCGATGGCTCCGGTGAATGATCCTTTGGCATGTCCGAAGAGTTCGGATTCCAGGAGTGTCTCCGGAATCGCCGTGCAATTGATGGCGACAAACGCCTTCTTGGCGCGAGGCCCGAGATTGTGAATGGCGCGAGCGACACGCTCTTTGCCCGTTCCGCTCTCGCCCATAATCAAGACATTGGCGGTCGCCTGCGAGACACGACTGACAAGATCGAACACCTGCTGCATACCGGGACTTTTGCCAACAATGTCAGAAAACGAATTGGAATGTTGAATCGCCCGCTTCAGACGCCGGTTCTCGGTCTCCAGTTCGCGAAACCGAAGCGCGCGTTCCACGGTCACACCAATCTCGGTGAGTTTGAACGGTTTAACGATGTAATCGAACGCGCCTTTGCGAATCGCCACAATCGCAGATTCGATGGAGCCGAACGCCGTGATCAAGATGATCGGTACCTTTGGCCGCAGTTCGCGCGATTGAGCGGCGAAGTCCGTTCCCGTCATCTCCGGCATATTGATGTCAGAGATAATCAAATCCACATCATCAGGACCGGCGCGCCGTAAGTACTCCAGCGCTTGCGTGGCGAGAGGGAACTCGGTCACCCTCGCTTCGTGAGAGAGAAAGTCGCTCAGTAAAGACCGCATGGCTGCATCGTCGTCGACGACAAGGATATGTTTTTGGGCATCAGCCACGGTTCCTCCGATTCCTGCGCGATTCATGCGGGACTTGCATACGAGACTTATGTCATCGAGACAAACTGCCTCTGCAATGGGACACATTGTCCAAATGTCATTGCTTTAAAGGCCGAAAGCGAGGATAAGTCAATCGGGACCTACCTGATGGACATTGGCAAATAGAATTGCATCGCTCGTGCCAGTGAATAGCACCAGTGAATGGCATGAGCGGTGCACTGCTTCGGATGGAGCAACAAGCCCGCCCTCTGTGCCAGAAGGATAGGAAGGACAAAAGCCAAATGCCGACGTCACCGATCACACCCGCCCGCGAGCTGGCGAACATCAAATATGCACTGGATAAATCCGCTATCGTTGCGATCACGGATCACGCCGGCCGTATCGTTCACGTCAATGACAAGTTCTGTGAGATCTCCAAATACAGCCGCGAGGAGCTTCTTGGGAAAACTCATCGCATCATCAACTCCGGTTACCACTCGCGCGAGTTTTTCGAAGACATGTGGAAAACCATCGCCGGCGGCGGCATTTGGGAAGGTGAGATACGCAACCGCGCCAAAGATGGTTCGCAATACTGGGTGAACACTTGCATCGTTCCGTTTCTGGATGATCACGGCCGTCCCTACGAATATGTCGCCATCCGCTATGAGATCACGCAGCGCAAGCTCGCCGAAGAGCAATTGAAAACCTACGCCACTCGTTTGGAGACAAGTAACCAAGAATTGCAGCACTTCGCCTCGGTGGCTGCGCACGATCTACAGGAACCACTCAGAAAAGTCCTCGCCTTCTCTGACCGCCTTCTCACCAAATACCGCAGCGCGGTTCCGGAAGAAGGCCAGATGTACCTCGACCGGATCCAAAACTCGGCGCGCCGGATGCAAACGCTCATCGATGATTTGCTTTCGTTTTCCAGAGTCACGACGCGCGGCCAGGCGTTCGTAGATGTGGACCTCACGCAAATTGTCAGAGACGTTTTGGGAGATCTCGAAATCCGCATCGAGGAAACCAAGGCCAAAATCGAGTGTGCCTCTCTTCCACACCTGGTCGCGGACCCGCTCCAGATGCGACAGCTCTTTCAGAATCTGATCGGCAATGCCTTGAAATTTCACCGCTTGGGCGTACCACCGGTGATTCGCATTTCCAGCGAAACGCGCGGCGAGACCTATGTCATCACGGTGGAAGACAACGGCATCGGCTTTGACGAAAAATATCTCGACCGGATATTCGCCATCTTCCAACGCTTGCATGGTCGCAATGATTACGAGGGCAACGGCGTCGGACTCGCTGTGTGCCGTCGTATCGTGGAACGACATGGAGGCTTCATCACGGCCAAGAGCACGCCAGGACAGGGCGCTCAATTCATCGTATCCCTTCCGACTGAAATCAGGACTTTCGAGGTGAAGAAATGAACGAAATCAATAAACCGATCACGATTCTCGTGGCAGACGACGACTCCGATGACCGCGATATGATCCGCGAGGCGCTGGAAGAAAACCGCCTCGCCAACAGCGTCCGCTTCGTCGTCGACGGCGAGGAATTGATGGATTACCTTCTCCGCCAAGGCAAATACGCGGCGCCGGGAAGCGCACCCACGCCCGGCCTGATTTTACTGGATTTGAACATGCCCAAAAAAGACGGCCGCGAAGCTCTGCGCGAAATCAAATCCAACCCCGAGCTTCGTCAGATTCCAGTGATCGTGTTGACGACATCCAAAGCCGAAGAAGACGTTTTCCGCACCTACAACCTCGGCTCGAATTCGTTCATCACAAAGCCCGTCAAATTCGAATCTCTGGTCACCGTGATGAAAACCTTGGGCCGCTATTGGCTGGAAATCGTTGAGCTGCCTTGATGAACACGCTTCACTCCGCCCCAGGTACGTCGCATGAGGACGGTCACCGCTCCGCTCCTCCCAAAAAGCTTCATATACTTTTGGTCGACGATGACGCCGATGATCACATGATCATCGGCGACCTGCTGCGCGAAACCATGGCGGATCGGGTTCATCTCGACTGGGAACCTCACTACGAACAGGCCAAGGACAAAATCCGAAAAGGCGAGCATGACGCCTATCTGGTCGATTATCGCTTGGGTGCGAAAACGGGCTTGGATTTGATCCGCGAGTGCGGAGACATGGGTAACCCGGCGCCGTTCATTCTCTTGACCGGCTACGGCGATCACGACGTCGATCTCGAGGCGATGAAATCCGGCGTCTCGGATTTCCTTATCAAAGCACAATTGAATGCTTCGATGCTCGAACGTTCGATTCGATATTCGATCAATCATGCCGAAGCCATCGAAACTCTGCGCGAACGAGAAGAAAGTCTGCGCAGCCTATTCGATGCGGCTTTCGAAGGCATTTTCGTGCTCGCCGAGGATGGGCGCATTCTCGACGCCAACTCGACGGCGGGAACGATCTTCGGTTGCCGTCCAAACGAGATGATCGGTGGCTTCCTGCAAGATATGCTCATTGATCCCGAGCCCCTCATCGCCACGGAAAACGCCCGACAAGCTCTCGGCCGACGCTGCCTGGACGGCGGCGTCGTGCATCTTGAATTGCATTCCAAACCCTATCGCTTTCGCGGCCGCGCCTGCATTTTGACGGCCTGCCGTGATATTTCGGAACGCGTCCAGATGGAGGCGCAGATTTTTCAGCAGGACCGCCTCGCTTCGATCGGCTTGCTGGCTTCGAGCCTCGCCCACGAAATCGGCACGCCTCTCGGCGTGATTCGCGGCCGAGCGGAGCTTCTCGGCATGAAAGCGGGCTCGGATCCTCTCGTGAACGACAATGTCGCGATCATCGTTTCGCAAATTGACCGCGTGTCCAAGCTCATCCGCTCCTTGCTCAACCTCGCTCGCGGCGACAAGGCGGCCCACCTCGCGCCGTTCGATCCGCAGGAAGCGATCACGGGCGTGATGGACTTGATGCGCCACGAGTTCAGCCATGTCGATGTCAAAATCCGAAACGAGCTTCCACCCGGGATGCTGGTCTCTGCCATCGGTGGTCCATTGCATCAGGTGTTCTTGAACTTGTTCGTCAATTCCCTGCACGCGATCCGAACGGAAATTCAGAGCGGAAAAAATAAGGACCATCACTTGCGGATCTTCGCCGTCGACCTCGGCGATCGCTGGGAAATCGGCGTCGAAGACAGCGGGTGCGGTATTTCCAAAACAAACCTGAAAAAGCTGTTCACGCCCTTTTTCACGACCAAGGACTTCGGCGTCGGTACCGGCCTGGGTCTCGCGACGTCCTACCGAATCCTCGAGGCCTGGGGCGGAAACATCCGCGCCGAGAGTGAAGAAGGCAAGGGCGCGACGTTTTACCTATCCTTGAAAAAGGCCTGATTTCGCGGTTCGCCCAGTGCCACTGAAGACACTCCCGCTCTGAGTTCGCTGAATTTAAACCGCAGAGAGCGCACGCCATTGGCGCGCCAAGGATTCGCGATCTTCCGGGTGCGCGATCGCAATCAGGGCGCGCGCGCGTTCCGCGAGCGTTTTTCCATAGAGATCCGCCAAGCCATATTCGGTCGCGACCAAGTGCACGTGAGCACGCGTGGTCACAACACCGGCCCCCGGGCGCAAACTCGGCACGATGCGGGGAGCACCGTTACGAGTTCGACTTGTCAAAGCGATGATCGGCTGTCCACCATTCGAAAGTGTCGCGCCGCGGATAAAATCCATCTGCCCGCCGACGCCGGAGATGATGCGCGAGCCGATCGAATCGGCGCAGACCTGGCCCGTAAGATCGACTTCCACCGCGGAGTTGATCGCGGCGACCCGCGGATTACGCGCGATCACGCGCACGTCGTTCACGTACGAAGCCTCCAGCTGGACCACTTTCGGATTGTCATGGGCGAAGTCATACAGCGCCTGACTACCCGTCATGAACGCCGAAACCGTTTTGCCCGGATGAACGCACTTTCGCGAATTATCGACGGCGCCGCAGCGAATGAGCTCCAGAGCTCCATCCGACCACATCTCCGTATGAATGCCGAGATACCGATGCCCTTTGAGCGCGGCCAAGACCGCATCCGGAACGGCACCGATTCCAATCTGCAGAGTGGAACCGTCTTCGATCCTGGCGGCCACCACTTCACCGATGCGCCGTTCAGAGTCGCCGATTTTCGCACGCGGCGGCTCAGGAAGGGGTTCGTCGATTTCGATCCAGGCATTGATCTTGTCGATCGAAATAAAACCGTCACCATGCATCCGTGGCATGCGCGGATTGACCTGCGCAATGACGACTTTCGCCGTTTCCACCGCCGCACGCGTCACATCCACGCTCGTACCCAAAGAACAGATTCCGTGCTGATCCGGCGGCGAGACATGAATCAACGCGACGTCAATCGGCCGTCGGCCCGAGCGAAACAGCGCCGGAATCTCTGAAAGAAAACACGGCAAGTAGTCGACACGGTCATAGTCCAGTCGCGACCTCATGTTGCCACCGACGAAGAGATTGGCGACACGGAAGGAGTCTCTGTATTCGGGCGACGCATATTCCGCCAACCCCATGGTGTGAAGATGCATGAGCTCGACGTTCCGCAACTCCGACGCACGCGCCACCAATGCCGCGATCAGGTGAAATGGAGTCGCGGCCGCCCCTTGCACGAAAACACGCTGCCCGCTCTGAATTCCTTTGATCGCTTCCAACGCTGACTGATGACGCACGCAAATCCTCCATCCGACTGACCTGACTGACTGACTGACGGATCCAACGACCTGAGAAAAACCGCTGAGCAAGCCTTGTTCCCTCTCGCAAGGTCACGAATCTTATTCTGGTACACGACTCGGGTTGAATTGTCCCGCATGGAATCTTGCTGGTGGGACAGATACGGACATCACCTCCCGTTCGCCCCCATTTGTTTCGATTCTGGCATAAAAATCAGTCGGTACGCGACTTGCTGTAGAACTTCCGTAGAGCCAGACTGAGTTCTCGTCACCGAATCCTCGTCACAGGGACGATAAACCTGAAACGATAAACCGGAGGCGATAAACTGGTCTGATTGAACCACCCGCCGTCGAAAATTGAAGGAGCCAACTCTATGACAAAGGCGATCCCGACCATTCAGAAATACATGACCGTCCTGCCGCACACGATCGGTGTCGACCAGACTCTAGACGCGGCAGAGAAAATGATGACGAAGTATCGGGTGCGTCATCTTCCGGTTCTCGATGGTGGCCGCTTGGTCGGTATCTTGACAGATCGGGATATTCGCTTGGTGGAAACCTTCAAGGATGTTCAGCCGGATCAGGTGAAGGTGGACGAAGCGTACTCTCCGGATCCCTATGTCACTTCGCCCAACGCATCCCTCGCGGATGTATGTGCAGAAATGGCTCAGCATAAATATGGCTGTGTTTTGATCGAAGACAACCACAAGCTCGTCGGCATTTTCACTTGGGTGGACGCTCTTAACGCGATGACCGAACTCATGGAAACGCGCTTACGGCATTAAATTCAATAGACTCCATTCTCCGCCCTTCTGATTTATTCCTTCCTACCCCCTCCATCAACGCCGCGCGCGCATTCTGCCCTGCGGCGTTGTCTTTTGAGCAATATGAACTTGCTAATACTGAGCGCGCGAGACAGCCTCGCTCGCAGATCTCAACATCTTGAGCCGATTCGGCTCAACTTTTCTCCAGAAGACGGGTAGAAGGACGATCTCCGCGCGTTTTCAGCGAACGAGACCTTCGGCACGTGTCTTGAAGTGGTCCGCGGATGTTTCAGCGTTTCATCGAATTCTTTGCGTCGAATTCAACAGATAAGGAGCTCCTATGCAGACATTCTTGCGTTCAGCGATGATCATGGCGACCTTGTTCCTAGGTGTCGCGACAGCTCAGGCTCAAAACCCGGTACTCGTATCGGCGAAGTTTGATATGGGCTTCATGCCCAATGGTTTTGATACCAATGACCAAGTGCAGTTCGCCGCCGAGGGTTTACTGAGCGACTCCTGCCATAAACCTGCGCCTCCTGTTCTCGATGTCGATCTGACCGCACAACGCATTCATGTGGCCCCCAAAGCCCTGCGCTATGCCGGTCCCTGCTTAGATGTCATCACTCCTTATAACCAAGTTATCGATGTCGGCCTTTTGCCAGAAGGTCTCTATACCGTCTTCGCCGGCTCTTCGCGCCGAGTTCTGGGACGGATTCCGGTTCGCCGCGCCATGAGCGCCGCTCCGGACGACCATCTCTACGCCCCGGTTTCTCAGGCGTTTTATCGTAAAAACACGGCCTTTCACTCGGTGATTTTGACCGGTGAATTCACGAACTCCTGCATCGGATTCAAAGAAAATCGCGTGACGGTGAACCAAAATGTGATCACGGTTCAACCCATCACTGAGTTTCAGGGAACAACCAACTGTCGCACCGGTGTCTTCCCGTTCCAGAAAGCCGTTCGCCTGCCGCCATTGCCTCTTGGCCGCTACCTGCTCCACGTCCGTTCGCTCAATGCGACGGCAGTGAACAGCATCATCACGGTACTCTGAAACATTTTCGTTCATCGATTCGCTCCTATCCATTCTGTCCAGGCGAGCCGCGAGGATCATTCTCAGGCTCGCCAATACTTCTCATCTCCCTTGACCCGTGCTACAACCGCCCTCCCTAGAGGTTCGCTTCGACAAGCTGAATCGCCCATGTTGATTTTCAGCGCGGGGCAATTCGGCTCATTCGGCTCAAACGGTGTTGACCCTTCCTATTGCAACGGTCATTCGAGACCTGCCGCCGGATGGAAAACGCCGATCTGCGAAAAACGCTAACTCAGCGGAGCGTATAACCTTTTGGGACGTGCAGGGAATCGAACAACCGTTCTCTTACCGCTCGGAACTAGGAAGGCACGCCAAAGCCTGAACAGGCACGAGCGTTGCTCTGGACCTGTCGAATCGTGTTTATGGGGGAGGCCAATATGCTTCGTTTTGTTCTCGCGGGTCTGATTTCTTTTCATGCGCTCGGCATGACCAGCTCGGCGCTGGCCGCCCCTTTACGTCCCTCGAAATTTCATTCCGCCATGGGGCGCGAGCGCGAAGTGATGTTTACCAGCTACTTCCGCTCCCAGGAACGCGACACGCGCGCATTCGCGAACCTCAACGAAAGACAACGTCGCGAGTTTGAAGAACGCGAAATCTTGCCGCTCATGGATTTCTTGTTCGGCCCCCTGACCCATCGTACTCTCGGCAACCCACAACGTACGGCCCGTATCGATGCCGACTGGAATAACTTACGCGTCCGTGAGGGCCGCGTCGAAATACCCTACCGCTATGTCGGCTTGTGGCTGGTCAACAAGCAACTGTCGCGCATAGGAGAATTCGACCTTCCCGTTCCGGTCAGTCTCGAAAATGTTTATTCGCCAGCCTGGAAAAGATGCGGTGACAGCGATCCCGAACACCAAACGCGCGCATTCTACTGGTATTTCTGGGACCCGGAACGTACGGGCTGTGACCACCGAGAAGGCCGCGACTACGTCACGGTCCGCGTCCGCCTAGGACGAGAGACCATCAATCAAACCAATACCATGCCCGAGTACGCGAAGCTTCTTGAAGGTGGTTTGCGTATGACGATCGCCTTCGGCTACGCCAAGGATCCGCTGGATCCGAATCCAGCGGCGGATCCTGACGAAGGTGTCGATGAGTTTCGGGCGTTTGTATCCGACTTCCGTAGAAAGTACGGCGCCGTTCTGGCCTCGCAACCCATTCGCCAGGGAGAATACCGTTACGTGGCGCAGCCGAACAAAATCATCGGCGAACGCTTCACTGGAAAGCTCAACGGCGTGGACGTGACCGTGAATATCGTCGTCGCGGCCGGAGTCGATCAAATGGACATCTTCGCCAAGAGCTACGCCCATGACCATGACGACGTCTTCGCTTGGTTCGGCCATTCGCGTGTCGGTGGAGCCTTCGACGCCGACACCTTCCGATCGATGCTGCGCGAAGACCCACAGTATTATTCGCTGGCAAACTCCTACCAAGTCATCTACTGGGGCGGCTGCAACAGTTACTCGTACTACACTCAACCTTTCTTCGAGCTGCGGGCTGAAACTTCGGGAGGACGCGATCCACGGGGAACAAAGCTTTTGGATATCGTCGCCAATGGTTTGCCGTCGTATTTCATGTTCAACGCGGCCAATGCCATGATCACGGCCGACATGTTTCTCAACTTCCAACAGCCCAAGACGTATCAGAGCATGATCCAGTCGATTGAGTCGATTGCCGCTCGAATGGGATTGATGGTCTTGTCCGTCGTCCTTGGCGACGAAGACAACGGAGAATAGAAAATGGATCCAACCAGCTCCCAAGAACATCAGGACACATGGGTATCGCCGCTCAACACGACTGACCATTCTGCCCAACGTAAGTTCCGTGAGCTGTCGCAAATCGCGCGCGAAAGCGACACCTCGGTTGGCGGCAAAGCCTATAACCTCGCGGTCCTCTCGGCCGGCGGCTTTCCTGTTCCAGAGGCCATCGCGCTGTCCGCACCGCCGACGACCGAGCGTGACTGGCAAGACCTATTGGAATGGTGGCAAAGCCAAGGCCGCGTGCCACTCGCCGCACGCAGCTCGGCCCGAGGCGAAGACTCCGGCCAAGCGAGTTTCGCCGGGCAACTGACGAGCGTGATCGGTATCGACTCGGAAGCCTCTCTGCGCTCGGCGATCACCACATGTTTTGCGTCGATCGATCGCGCGGCCAGCCGCGCCTACCGGGAACATTTCGGCCACGCCTTGGGCGGTATGAATGTGCTCGTGCAGCGCATGATCGAGCCCGCCTTCTCGGGCGTGTTCTTCTCGCGCGATCCGCGCGGCGGTCCCGGCTGGCTCGTGGAAGCCGTCTCGGGATTTGGTGAAAGTCTTGTCTCCGGGCAAACCACTCCGTTTCAATTTTCGGAAGCTCCTTCGGGAACCTCGGCCTCGAGCCTCAAGCCGACTGAGGGCTGGAAATCGGAGTATCTCTCGGCCGTCGTCACCGCAGGCCGGCAGGTTCGCGACGTACTCGGCTTTGATGCCGACATGGAATGGGCGATCGACTATGACGGTCGCTTCTGGGTTTTGCAGGCACGGCCGATCACGACCTCCAAACAAGCTTTGGATCCACGCGCGGTCCTTGAAAGAGAACTGCAACGTTTGCAAGCCTCACACCCGGCGACGACCACTTGGGACGCGCAAACGTTCGCCGAGTGGACGGGCCTCCCCACACCTCTGAGCATCGATATTTGGTCGAAGGCGTTTGCCAACGATGGGGCCTTCTTGAAAGCCCTGCGCACGCTCGGTTACGAAGCCTCGACGGAAATCGAGACCGGCACTTTGCTGGAAGTCGTCTTTGGTCGCGCGTGCTTGAATCTGCAGCGCCTGCAGCCGGAGTTCTTCGGCCGCATCCCGTATCGCACCAACCCGGTCCCGCGTCCGCATCTCGAATTCGACTGGCGGCGCATCGATGTGCCCACAGTCCTTCATGCGCCCGTCGCGATCGCCCGCATGCTTCAAGTCGCGTGGAACGTTCAGAGTCGTCACGACGAGTGGATTTCTTCATGCGAGGCGGCTTTAGCGGAATTGCAGACTGAAATTCGCGAAGCCCAGTCGAAACCCATCACGCTCAGCGATCTGTCCACATCGGACTTGGCAAACCGTTTCGAAGCCGAAGTGCAGCGCTTCGCAGACGAAACCTTGAAGTGGTCTTTTGTTCTAGCGACGATCGCGGACTCCACCTACAGCCAACTCGAATCGGTGATCGCGCAGGATGTTGGGCCCTTCGACGCCTCCGCCATGCTCCGCGATTGGATGAGCGCGGAGTTGTCGACGGCGACCTATCAAATGGATCGCGACTACCAAAACGCGAGTTCAAATAAGGCAGACCGAGCCCGCTTCTTAGCGAATTATGGGCACCGTGGCCCGGGCGAATTGGATCTCGCCAAACAGCGCTGGGCGGAATTGGGTGACAAAGCGTTCACGGCAAAGGGAATGCGCTCGAACACCACGACAAAGCCATCGACATTCGTAGCGGATTTGGAAAACAAAATTCACGTTCTCCGCCGCGCGCACGTCGCACGAGAGTGGCCGTACTTAAAAAAGCTCCTCGAACTGCGCGAGCGTTGGAAAATGGAACTCATGCGGCCCTATTACGGGCTGCGCGTCTTGGCGATTGAAATCGGCCGACGACTGGGACGCGGTGAGGACGTGTTCTGGATGACAACTCAAGAACTCCTTGCTTCTATGAATGGTTCTATGAATGGTGCGACGCCCGCCATCGATGCCCGCGTCATCGTCGAGCGTCAGGCGCGCGCCGAGATTTTCCGTAAACTGGCACTCCCGCGCACGTTCTCACTCGAGGAACTCGACGCGCTCGTCCGCCAGCGCCCGAGCGCGGAAGCGAATGCCGGCGTTTGGCAAGGTGAAGCGCTTTCTCCCGGCTTGGCGTTTGGAGTGGTTCAGATCGTCAATGATCCCAATGACGTTCGCGTGGAAGATTGGCCGGAGACCACGATTCTGGTGGCGGAAGCCACGGACCCCGGTTGGACGCCGCTCTTTCAGAGAGCGATGGGCGTGATCGTGGAAAGAGGCGGAGTTCTCTCCCACTGCGCGATCGTCGCGCGCGAAATGGGACTCCCCGCGGTCAGTCAGATCACCGGTTGTACAAAGAATTTGAAGGATGGTGACCATGTTTGGGTCGATGGAGATTTGGGCCGTGTCGAGCTCGCCGGAGCTCGCGAATCCGCAAGTCATTCAAGCGATCGTAAATGAAGCGGTCGTAATAGAAGCGATTGTTCCTACGGTCGTTTTTCCGTTCGTGCTCGTCGGCGCGATCTTATCCTCGCTCGTGACGGCGATCGCTGGCTTTTTTGGCGTCAAATGGGAGTCGGAAACGCCACGCCGCTTGCTACGCTGGATCTTGCAGCCGAAAGTTCTTTTGAGCGCCGTCGCCTTGAACTTGGTCGTGCTCGGCGGCTATCAACTATATAAAAACTTCGGCTACCGGTCCCGCCCGCTTTGGTGGATACATTATCAGAACCAACCGTCCACGCCATCTGACCGCACCTATGTCGATACTTGGAACATCAACCAACGCCAGGCAAACGATTTCGCCTGGACCGGGAATCGGCTAGTGACTGGTTGGAAAACGCAGCTTCCCGGCAGCTCGTTCCGCGGTGTCGCGATCAGCGGCGAATCCCTCTTCACCGGCAGCGATGATGGTTACGTCTATGAGCTCGACCGTCACGATGGCCGCGTCCTGCGCAAGTTTTATGTCGGCCGCGCCGTAACTCCACTGCCGCTGATTTGGAACAACACTTTGTTCGTCGGCGAAGGAGTGCATGCAACGACGTACGCGCGCGTGTACGCCTTTGACTTGGTCACCGGAAAATTGCGTGGCGCCATCCAAACCCGTGGACACACCGAAGGGGACTTGGTCATCGGCTCTCACAACGGTCGCACGCTCCTCTTTATCGCGGCGGGCGCCGATGGTCTCTATGCCGCCGATCCGCTGTCACTTCAGGTCGCTTGGCATTCGCCGATCACGCATTTTGATTCCGGAGTCCTTGTCCACGAAGGACGCGTCTACGCCTCGACCGGCGTCGAAAAGGGCGAGGCCAAAGCCATGTCCTCGCTTTACGCTTTGGACTTCGCGACCGGTGAAATTCTCTGGCAGACCGATACGGCGGCTTCCGGATGGGGACGCCCGATCGTCTCCGGCGACTCCGTGTGTATTGGTGTCGGCGAAATTTATCAGGTGAAGAACTACGGTCAGCTCGCCTGCTATCGTGCATCGGATGGGGCCAATACCCGTGCATTGAATTTCAGGGGTCCCGTTTTCAATACACCGTTGACGATCACAACAAGCACCGGCGCGAGAGTTTTAGTCACGGATTTTCGCCGGAGCGCCTGCCTCACCGATCTCGCACAAAATGCGATCCTATGGTGTCACGACTTGGAGCTGAAAAAGCCGCCGCTTTACGCATCGCCCGCGATCGCCGGCTCGAATATTTTGTTGCCGACGGATGTCGCCTTGAAAGTTCTCGATCTCAATACCGGACGAGCGCTTCTCGAATGGACTCCGGAAGATGGTTCAAAATGGGGCCCGACCTACGCCGGACTCACGTTGTCGGGACAGGAAGCCTACCTCGTCGATCGCAAGGGATTGATCCGCCAGCTTGTCTCGAAATAACTCCGCTCGATCGCTTTTGTCACAAAGCAGGACGGGGAACTTTGCCTCGTTCGACAAGAGCGCGCGAGTCAATATGGCTCGTGAAGTTCATGAGGCTCGAACGACACGTCTTCAGAAATGCGTGACATCGGCATGCCCCATGCAAAACATTCACCCTAATGGAAAGAGTGATAGAAGCCTCCACCTGTCTGCACTGCGGCGATCGGGTCCTGGCTGAGCGTTCCCAATTCTGTTGCTCGGGTTGTGAGTTCGTTTACTCACTTCTCAATCGCCAGGGACTCAGCGAGTATTACCGAATTCGTGAAACCAAGCCGAAGCGCGTCGCCGGCAGTTCGGAGACATTCGCGTACTGCGATGACCCCGAATTCGTTAAAACCCTTAGCGGCGATGGTCGCACATTGGATTTTTACCTCGAAGGCGTGGATTGCACGGCCTGCGTCTGGCTCCTGGAGAAACTTCCGGAACTCTGCCCGGACGCAGATGATGCGCGCCTGCGTCTCGGGACATCACGGCTACGAGTCAAACGGACCGATGACGGCTCCTTTGCCCGAATCGCGCGGGCTCTGGATGGGCTCGGCTTCCGTCCAAGACCGGTCCCGACCGAAACCGAAGCCACCCGCGCTCAGCAAGAAGAAGATCACCAAGATCTCGTGCGGCTCGGTGTCGCGGCGTTTGCGACTGGCAACATCATGCTCCTGGCCGTTAGCCTCTATGCGGGTGCCGACGGGATTCTCGGCGAACGCTTTCGATGGATCTCGGGCCTATTGGCGACTCCGGCACTGACGTATTCCGCCTGGCCATTTTACCGCAGTGCCTGGGCGGCGATTCGGCACGCACGCCTGAACATCGATGTCCCCATCGTTTTGGCGATTCTCGCCGGCATCATCGCAAGCCTATATGGGCTTTGGTCTGGACGCGAAACGCTTTATTTCGACTCGCTTTCCATGCTCGTGCTCCTGCTTTTGGCGAGTCGCACATGGCTCAAGCGTTTGCGCCGCACGTACTTTGACACCAACGATATCGACCGGCAAATCCTCGCAGGCACGGTACAAAAAATCGAGGAATCGGGCCGAAAGATTGGCGTGAGCGCGCTCTCGTTGCGCGCCGGCGATTTGATCTCCGTCCCCACCGGCCAATTCGTTCCCGTGGATGGTATCGTGATGCAAGAGGGCCGGGTACAGAACGCCGCGCTCACGGGAGAATCCGTTCCCGAACGTCGGATCGCGGGAGATGTGGTGGAGGCCGGTGCGCGCGTGGTCTCTGAACACATGGTACTGCGCGCGGCGACAGATTTCGGTAAGTCACGCTTGGCTCAAATTCTTCGTGAGGCGGAAAACGACGCGCGCTCCAAACCTCGCTGGATTCAGTTCTCCGATCGCGTCGCTCATGCTTTCATTGTCGTCGTTTTGGTGCTCGCCGGGCTGACGTTCGCCGCATTTGTATTTCAAGATCCTGGCGAAGGCGCACGTCGTGCGCTAGCACTTGTGATCGTCACTTGCCCATGCGTCTTCGGAATGGCCATCCCTCTGTCTCTGAGTTTGGCGATCCGCGAATCCGCCCGCCGCGGTGTGATCGTGAAGAATGCCGATCTTTTTGAGCGCCTGTCAAAAATCTCAGATGTGATTTTCGATAAAACAGGAACGCTCACCGAAGGCGATATGCATGTCGTTCAAGCGGTCGGCGAAGACGATGTGGAAGCCGTCGGTGCGACACTCGCGATGGAAGCCGGACAAATGCATCCCGTCGCGCGCGCCATCCGTGAATACTTCTCTCCCCGATCCATCACGATGCCCGCGACAGGGCCCGTTATTTCACTACCGGGTGGCGGCCTGAGCACCAGCATCGGCCCCCAGACGTGGAAAATCGAACCTTATGATACGCTGACGACAGAAGATCGCTTACTCAGCGGCGTTCGCGTGTCTTGCGACGATCGCATGCGTTTGGAAATCGTCGTCGAAGACCGCATCAAACCCGGCGCGCGAGAAACCGTTCGCTGGTTTCAAAGCCAAGGCGTGCGCGTGCACTTGCTTTCGGGCGATCACCCGACCACGGTCGACCACTGCGCGCGTCAACTGGGGCTGACATCGATTCGTCTGACACCGACATCGCCTGAGTCTTACGGCAAGGCCACGGGCGAAGGTGGCGGCTCACGCATCCATGCACGCCTGCGTCCAGAACAGAAAGCCGAAATCGTACGCGAGATGGGAACCGGTACATTGATGATCGGCGATGGAGCGAATGATGCCGCGGCCCTGGCGGCGGCGACCGCGAGCATCGCCGTTCACGGCGCGATGGACGTGAGTCTGAAAGTGTCAGATGCTTACGTGATGCGCTCCAATCTCGACGCCATTCCCATTCTCAACGCGGTTGCGCGTCGCACGCGTCGTGCGATCGCACGTAATCTCATCTTTTCCGCGACATTTAATTTGGCCGCCGGCGGCTTGGCTATCGCCGGCTCCATGACGCCGCTTTGGGCGGCGATTCTGATGCCCTTAAGTTCGATCACGGTACTTGCCTCGTCCCTCGCGGCGGCCCATCGCGGTGAGGCCAAAGAACAGGCCAGAAAACAGACCAGTGAAAAGATCAGTGAAGAGGTAAAACCATGAATATTATTTGGTTCCTCATGCCGATCGCGCTCCTGTTTGGAGGCGGCTTTCTCGCCGCGTTCATTTGCGCCGCGCGCTCGGGCCAATACGATGATCTGGAGACCCCGGCTCATCGCATTCTTCTTGAAGACAGCAGCATTGGAGGAAAGAAACATGACCCAAGATAAGTTTTCATATGACGACGCGATCGTAAAAAAATTCGCGCTCGCCACGGTCGCCTGGGGCGGCATCGCCTTCCTGGTCGGACTGATCGTCGCTCTGCAAATGGCGGACTGGCGGTTCAACTTCAACGCCGAGTGGATCTCCTTCGGCCGGCTAAGACCGTTGCACACGAATGCGGCGATTTTCGCATTCGCCGGGAACGCGATCTTCGCCGGCATCTACTATTCCACGCAGCGGCTGTTGAAAACACGCATGTTCTCCGACGGCTTGAGCCAGTTCCATTTCTGGGGTTGGCAAGCGATCATTCTGTCCGCGGCTCTGACACTGCCCTTCGGCATTACGCAAAGTAAAGAATACGCCGAATTGGAATGGCCGATCGATCTCGCGATCGCCGTCGTTTGGGTCGTGTTCGGAGTCAATTTCTTCATGACTCTGCTCCGGCGCCGTGAACGCCATATGTACGTCGCACTTTGGTTCTACATCGCGACCATTCTCACCGTCGGCGTCTTGCACATCATCAACTCGATCGAAGTACCGGTCTCTTGGTTCCAAAGCTATCCCGTATACGCCGGCATCCAAGACGCGCTCGTGCAATGGTGGTATGGACACAATGCCGTCGCCTTCTTTCTGACGACGCCGTTCTTGGGGCTGATGTACTACTTCGTTCCCAAGGCCATCGGTCGTCCGGTGTACAGCTATCGTCTGTCGATCGTGCACTTCTGGTCGCTTGTGTTCATTTACATCTGGGCCGGTCCGCACCACTTGCTCTACACGGCTTTGCCGGAATGGGCGCAGACACTCGGCGTGGTTTTCAGCGTCATGCTCTGGGCGCCGAGCTGGGGCGGCATGATCAACGGTCTGCTCACGATGCGCGGAGCTTGGGACCGGGTGCGCTCGGAACCGATCCTCAAGTTCTTCGCCGCGGCCATCACGTTCTATGGCATGTCGACTTTCGAAGGCCCGCTTCTCTCCATCAAAGCCGTGAGCGCACTCGGCCATTATACGGACTGGATCATCGCGCACGTACACGGTGGCGCGCTCGGCTGGAACGGCTTCCTGACGTTCGGCATGCTCTATTATCTGGTCCCCAAACTCTGGAAAACGCAGCTCCATAGCCGCGGCCTGGCCAATCTGCATTTCTGGTTCGGTACGGTCGGGATCCTGCTGTACATCATCGCGATGTGGGCGTCGGGCGTGACTCAAGGTCTGATGCTGCAAGCGATCGATGACACTGGCCGCCTCGTGTATCCGGACTTCGTCGAAACCGTTCTGCGCATCACTCCGCTCTACTGGATTCGTGCGCTGGGCGGCGTGATGTTCCTCAGCGGATTCCTGATCATGTGTTTCAACCTCTGGAAGACCGTGCAACTGGCTCCTCGCGACGTGAGTGAGGACGTCTACACCGCACGCGCTCTCACGCCGGTGCCAGTGGCGGCTCTCGGCGGGACTTTCCACCGCCGTTTAGAAGGCCTGATTCCCACGTTCTCCGTGCTCACGCTTCTGGCGATCCTCGTCGGCAGTGTCATCGAGCTTCTTCCGACCATGTTGATGCACACGTATGTCGAATCCAACAACAAGGC
>JAMPXM010000028.1 GCA_023701225.1 Pseudobdellovibrionaceae bacterium
TCCGCGCGCGCAAGGCCGGGCAACTCCAATTCGCCGCAAGTCGAGCCATATCAACCTGGTATTGGATGAAAGGTAATTGAGCCGTGGGACAGAAGGTTAATCCGATCGGTTTTCGAGTTGGCGTCATCCGTACCTGGGATTCGCGTTGGTACGCGAAAGGTAAGCTGTACGCTGAGAATCTTCATGAAGATTTCAAGCTTCGCAAGTATCTGCGCGAGAAGCTCAAGCATGCGGGCGTTGCTCGCATCGAGATGGAGCGCGCTGCGAAGAAAATCAAGATCATCATCTCGACGGCTCGTCCTGGTGTGGTGATCGGTAAAAAAGGTGCTGGAATTGATGGCCTGAAAGCGGATGTGCAAAAGCTCACTCCGAATGAGGTTTTCATCAGCATTCAAGAAGTTCGTAAGCCTGACATCGACGCGCAGTTGGCAGCCGAGAATATCGCTCTCCAGCTGGAAAAGCGGATCTCTTGGCGCCGGGCTCTGAAGAAGACCATGGCCGCAGCTATCCGCGGCGGTGTTCGTGGCGTGAAAGTGCAAGTCGCTGGCCGTCTGGATGGTGCTGAAATCGCACGTACAGAAGGTTACACCGAGAAATCGGTTCCGCGTCACACGCTGCGTGCGGATATCGACTACGGCACAGCTGAGGCGTCAACTTCTTACGGAATCATTGGCGTCAAGTGCTGGATCTATAAGGGCGACGTTATGTCGGCTCGTGAGGCACAGGAGGCGACACGTGTTAAGTCCTAAGAGAGTCAAATATAGAAAGCAGCACAAGGGCCGGCGCAAAGGTTTTGCGACTCGCGGAAACACGGTTGCTTTTGGAGATTTCGGTCTTCAGGCGATGGAAGATTGCGCACTGACTGCCCGTCAGATTGAGGCTGGGCGGATCGCAATCAGCCGCAGTGTGAAGCGTGGTGGTAAGGTCTGGGTTCGCTCGTTCCCGCATAAGCCGGTAACGAAAAAGCCGGCCGAAGTTCGAATGGGTTCCGGTAAAGGTAACCCTGAATTTTGGGTTGCTTCGGTGAAGCCAGGTACGGTGATTTTTGAGATTAACGGTGTCACGCGCGAACAAGCCGCTGAAGCCTTCCGTTTGGCAGCGCATAAGCTGCCTCTGAAGACGCGGTTTCTCGAGCGGGAGTGAGTGGGATGAAGTACGAAGAAATTGCCGGAATGACGGCTAAAGATTTGAACCAGAAGAAGTCGGAGCTGCGTCAGTCGCTCTTCGAGGCGCGCATGAAAAACGCTCTCGGTCAGCTCACGAACCCGATGGAGATTCGTGCGATTCGTCGCAGTATCGCGCGTTTGAACACGGCAGCTGCTGCGAAAGTCGCGGGTGCGTTGCAAGCCGGTAAGAAAGCCTCAGCGAAAAAGGCCGGCTCCAAAGCTAAGGCGAAAGGTTGAGATCGATGAAACAGCAGACGCAGAAAGCACAGATGACAGACGGTCGCGGCCGCGAGATCGAAGTGGTCGGCGAAGTGATTAGCAACAAGATGCATAAGACGATCTCGGTCCAGATCTTCCGTCTGGTTCGTCACAAAAAATACGGCAAATACATGCGCCGTTCGTCGGTCTTCAAAGCGCACGATGAGAACAATACGGCAAAGATGGGTGACGTCGTTCGTATCGTTCACACGCGCCCGTTGAGCAAAACCAAGCGCTGGAAGCTCGCTGAAATTCTTCAGAAGGCGCAGGCGACCGAAGATATTAAAGATGAGACGCGAGCGGAGGAAGCACAATGATTCAGATGCAGACTCGCCTCAAGGTCGCGGATAATTCCGGCGCCAAAGAGGTCATGTGCATTAAGGTTTTGGGTGGCTCGAAGCGCCGCACAGCCTCGGTCGGCGACATTATTGTCGTTTCGATCAAGGAAGCTCTTCCGAACTCGAAGGTTAAGAAGGGTGACGTTGCCAAGGCGGTGATTGTCCGCACGATGCATAAGATCCGTCGTCCCGATGGTTCTTACATCCGCTTCGACGACAACTCGGCTGTACTTATTAACGCCTCGAAAGAACCGGTCGGTACCCGTATTTTCGGACCGGTCGCGCGTGAACTGCGTGCTGCGCAGTTCGTGAAGATCGTCTCTCTCGCGCCAGAAGTTCTCTAAGGTTGCGGGAAAAAGGGAAAGAAAATGAACCGGATGCAAGATAAGTACAAAAAAGAAGTAGTCCCGGCGCTGACAAAGCAGTTGGGCGCGAAAAGTTCGATGCAGGTTCCTCGCATCGAAAAGATCGTGATCAATATCGCGACGGGCGAAGCCGTGCAGAACCCGAAAGTCATCAATACCATCGTGGATGAGCTTTCGACGATCGCAGGGCAGAAGGCCGTTGTCACGAAGGCGAAGAAGGCGATTTCGAACTTCAAACTTCGTGAAAACATGCCGATCGGTGCGCGTGTGACTCTTCGTCGCGAACGCATGTGGTCGTTCATGGACCGTCTCGTGAACCTCGCGTTGCCGCGTGTTCGCGACTTCCGAGGCCTCCCGAACAAGGGATTTGATGGTCGCGGCAGCTATAACTTGGGACTCAAGGAACAAATCGTGTTCCCTGAGATCAACTATGACCGTGTTGAGAAAGTTCGTGGTATGAACATCACGATCGTGACCAGCGCGAAAACCGACGCCGAGGGAAAAGCACTGCTTGAAGCCCTTGGAATGCCCTTCCGCAAGTGATTGAGGAGATTTAAGTGGCTCGTTTAGCAATGAGAGTGAAAGCCAAAGAGAAGCCGAAGTTCCAGGTCCGGGCTGTGAACCGCTGCCACCTGTGCGGTCGTTCACGTGCGTACATTCGTAAGTTTCAAGTTTGCCGGATCTGCTTCCGTCTCAATGCGTCCAAAGGGTTGTTGCCCGGCGTGACCAAGGCTAGCTGGTAAGGGGTCGAAATGGATACGATTGCTGATTTCCTCACAAGAGTAAGAAACGCTGGTCTCGCGAAGCACGAGAAAGTCGACATTCCGGCCTCCAAGGTTCGGGTTGGTATCGCGAACGTGCTGAAAGACGCCGGCTTTATTCGTAACTTCAAAGTGGTTCGTGATGGCAAGCAAGGCATCATGCGCATTTATCTTCGTTACAGAGAAGATGGCACGCATGTGATCACGGCTATCGACCGCAAGAGCCGTCCTGGCCGTCGCTTCTACATCCAGAAAGACGCGATTCCGAACGTTCGTTCGGGCTTCGGTCTCGCGGTGTTGAGCACGAGCAAGGGTGTGATGAGCGGAAAAACAGCTGCCGAGCAAAACGTTGGTGGCGAGTTGATTTGCACCGTTTGGTAAGAAAACTGTCGTTGAAGCATTGGGTGAACTATGTCTCGTATCGGTAAGGCCCCTGTTGTTGTGGGCGATAAAGTTCAGGTGACGATCACGCCTAAAAACGAGGTTGTCGTAAAGGGTGCGAAGTTCACGCAAAGCGTGGCTATGCGCCCGGAGATCAAGGCGAAGCTTGAAAACGGTCAGATCATCCTCACTCGCGCCAACGATTTGGCCGCGACGAAGGCTCTTCATGGCCTCTATCGCGCCCTGATCCAAAACGCGGTGACCGGTGTCACGACCGGATTCAGCCGCTCGCTCGATCTGGTCGGTGTCGGTTATCGTGCGTCGGTTGCTGGCAAGAAGCTTGAGCTCTCGCTCGGCTACAGCCATCCGATCCACTTCCCGATTCCGGAAGGCATCGAGATCAAGGTCGAAAAGCAGACGAATATCGTTGTCACGGGCGCGAATAAAGAGCTCGTCGGTCAGGTCTCGGCAAAAATCCGCGGATTCCGTCCGCCGGAGCCGTACCTCGGTAAGGGTGTTAAATATACGGACGAGACCCTGCGCCGCAAAGAAGGCAAGTCCGCAGGTAAGTAAGGTAAGAGGGTGATCTGATGAGACTTCATATTGGAAAACATCTGGCGACGAAAGAAGCGTCTCGTTTAAAAAAGAAGCTTCGTATCCGTCGTCGTGTTCACGGTTCAGCTGAACGTCCGCGTTTGTGTGTCTTCCGTAGCGCGCGTCATATCTACGCGCAGCTGATCGACGACACGAAAGGTGCGACGATTGCGTCGACTTCGACCTTGCAGGTGGAAGGCATGAAGGGCGCGAACAAAAACTCGGCGAAGACGATCGGTGCGGAAATCGCGAAGCTCGCGAAAGCAAAAAACATCAATTCGGTCGTTTTTGATCGTAACGGCTACCTCTATCACGGTCGCATTCAAGCATTGGCTGAAGGCGCACGCGAAGCGGGCCTGGAATTCTAAGGGAGCAATCGGTGGAAAATAAGCAACAGCAAAATGCTTCTGAATTCGAAGAACGCGTCGTCGCTATCAAGCGCGTTGCAAAGGTCGTTAAAGGTGGTCGTCGCTTCTCGTTTGCCGCTCTTGTTGTCGTTGGTAACGGCGCAGGTGAGGTCGGCTTCGGAACCGGCAAAGCCGGTGAAGTTCCGGAGGCGATCGGCAAGGCGAGCCGTGGGGCGAAAAAGTCCTTCCGCAACGTTCCGCTTGTTGACGGTCGAACCATTGCTCACGAAGTCATTGGTACTTTCGGCGCAGCGAAGGTGATCATGCGTCCGGCAGCTCCAGGTGCTGGTGTGATCGCGGGTGGCGCGGTTCGCGCTGTCCTCGAATCTGTTGGCGTGAAAGATATCCTCACAAAGTGCGTTGGCACTCGCAATCCGCACAATGCGGTTCGCGCAACGCTCGATGGCCTTAAGCAACTTCAGATGAAGGCCGTCACCGCGGAAGCGGAGTAAGGTAGAAAACTATGGCGAAGCAATTTCGTGTCAAACTCAAGCGTAGCCTGATCGGTACGACGAAAAGTCAGCAGGAAACCGCGCGCTGCATCGGCCTTCGTGGCTTGAACAGCGAAGTCGTTGTGAAAGACAGCCCGGCGATGCGTGGTCAGATCTACAAAATTCAACATCTGCTCGACGTGAAACCGGAGTAATCCATGTCTATCCTTTCTACGATGAAACCTAAAAAAGGCTCGACTCACTATCGCAAGAGAGTGGGCCGTGGTGTTGGATCCGGTCTCGGCCAAACGGCAGGCAAGGGTCATAAAGGTCAGAAGGCTCGCGCCGGTGGCCGCGTTCGTTGGGGTTTCGAGGGTGGTCAAACTCCCTTGATGCGCCGTTTGCCCAAGTGGGGCTTTTCGAACGTCGCGTTCCGTACCGAATTCGATGTCATCAATTTGGATCAACTTAACAAATTCGATGGTGAGGCGACTCCCGAGATGTTTGAAAAGGCCGGTCTTTTGAAGCACGGCCGCGTGAAAGTTCTCGCGAAGGGCAAACTGACGAAGGCCCTGACCGTGAAGGCTCACAAATTCAGCGAGTCGGCAAAAGCAGCCATTGAAAAAGCCGGTGGTAAGGCAGAGGTCATCTAAGAGTGTCTTCTATCGAAGGTATCGCCAAGAATTCAGATTTGCGCAAACGTATCCTCTTCAGTCTTGCGATGCTGGCCGTCTACCGTTTGGGCGTTCACATCCCAACTCCGGGAGTGGACAGCGAGACGGTGCTCCAGTTCTTTAAGAACCAGGGCGGCATCTTTGGCCTGTTCAATACGTTTACCGGGGGCGCGCTGAACCAGTTCAGTATCTTTGCTCTCGGTATCATGCCCTACATTTCGAGCTCGATCATTTTTCAGCTCCTGACCGCGGTTGTGCCGCAGTTGGAACAGCTGAAGAAAGAGGGAGAGCAGGGGCGAAAGAAAATTACGCAGTTTACTCGCTATGGAACTGTCGTTCTTGCGATTATTCAGGGCTATGCAATTTGCAATTGGCTGCAGAACTCGAACTTTGAGGGACGCCCATTGGTGACCTCCCATTTCGTGGGAGTGGTTCCTTTCTGGCTGATGACTGTTGTGACGTTGACGGCAGGTACTTGCTTTATCATGTGGTTGGGTGAGCAGATCACTGAGCGTGGCCTGGGTGAGGGCGCATCGTTGATCATCTTCGCGGGTATCGCAGCGGGTATTCCGAGCGGCGCCGCGAACTTGGTTCGTTTGGTCGCCAATGATCAGTTCAACGGTCTCGTGGCGCTAGCGCTGATTGCATTCATGGTCATCGTGATTGCGGCGATTATCTTTCTGGAAGTTGGTCAGCGACGAATTCCGATTCATTTTTCAGGTAAAGGTGGCGGCCGGCTTCCGAATGCCGCGCAGGCGAGCCATTTGCCTTTGAAAATCAATCTTTCGGGTGTCATTCCGCCGATCTTCGCGAGCAGCTTGCTCTTGTTCCCGGCGACACTGGCGCAGTTCACGCAGAACCCGTTTATCGTGGCTCTGCAGGACCAATTGCGTCCCGACGGCGCGATCTACAACGTCTTGTTCGTCTCGTTGATCGTGTTTTTCTGCTTCTTCTACACTGAAATCGTCTTCAATCCGACCGAGATTGCGGATAACTTGAAGAAGTCGGGCAAGTTCATTCCTGGAATTCGCGCTGGAAAGAGCACGGCTGAGTACATTCAGCGCGTGATGGACCGGGTCAATGTGGGTGGCGCGATTTACTTGAGCGTCATCTGTATTCTTCCGACCATTTTGATGGCGAAAATGAACACGCCTTTTTATTTCGGTGGGACAAGCCTGCTGATTTTGGTCGGCGTGGCTTTGAATACGACGCAACAGATTCAATCTTATCTGCTCACTCAAAAGTATGAAGGATTCATGCGCGGCGCGAAGATTCGTAGCCGGAGGGTGCAATATTGAATCTCATCCTCTTCGGCCCTCCTGGGGCAGGTAAAGGGACTCAGTCGGCGTTTTTGGTCAGTCGCAATAATATGCGGCAGATCAGCACCGGCGATCTCTTTCGCGAAGCGATGAGCAAGCAGACGGCGCTGGGTAAGCGCGCAAAAGAATTCGTCGACGCAGGAAAGCTAGTGCCTGATGAAGTCGTCATCGGCATGGTCGACGAAGTTCTGGAGAAGTTGAACGGGCAGTCGTTCATTCTCGATGGCTTTCCAAGAACGGTTCCGCAGGCGGAGGCGCTTGCCGCTCTCTTGCAAAAGCGGAACTTGAGCATTGGTAGGGTGATCTTCCTCGAGGTACCCCGTTCGGAGCTTCTGAAGCGCCTGACGGGTCGCCGGATCTGCACGAAGTGCGGCTCCGTTTACCACGTGGAATCGAAGCCGACCAAGACTGCGGGCATCTGCGATGCTTGTGGTGGCGAGGTCGTTCAGCGCAAGGACGACAAGGAAGACGTCATTCAGACCCGGCTCGAGGCCTATGATAAGAGCACGGCGCCTGTGAAGGATTTTTATAAAAAAACCGGCCAGTCGGTGGAAGTCGATGGGACGGGTGAAGCGGAAGATGTTTTCTCGAGAATTCGGAGTCAAATCGGCTGATTTTTCGTAAGGAAAAAGGCCTAGACTTCAAATACCTCAGATGTTACAAGTACCGACCGCGTTTTACTTTTTCGACATAAAACTGCTCTGCAGTGGTATGTCAGGCAATGCGACCGGTGCCTGTTTATTTAGTGAATTCAGTAGCTTGCGAGGGCCGCTGGATCAAGCCCGGTGGAGGCGAAAATGAAGGTTCGTGCGTCCGTAAAACGGATTTGCAACAAGTGCAAAGTTATCAAGCGCGTGGGCGTGATTCGCGTGATTTGCGAAAACCCCAAGCATAAGCAAAGGCAGGGTTAATCCATGGCTCGTATTGCCGGAGTTGATCTTCCCCGTAACAAAAGAGTCATCGTCGCTTTGACGTACATCTATGGTGTCGGCAAGGCGCGCGCGAAGCAGATTTGCGAATACGCAAGCCTGCCCGCATCTCTCCGCACTGACGAATTGACCGATGCCCACATCGCGAAGATCCGTGAGTGCATGGAAGCTAAATTCAAGGTTGAAGGTGACCTTCGCCGGGAAGTTGGTCTTTCGATTAAGCGTCTGATGGATTTGGGTTGCTTCCGTGGCCTCCGTCACCGCAAAGGCTTGCCGGTTCGTGGTCAGCGTACACGCTCCAACGCACGTACTCGCAAAGGTCCGCGTAAAACGGTGGCGAACAAGAAGAAAGTTGTCTAATCCTCCTCAATCTCTCTGGAGACGGGTGCAATGGCTGGTAAGATCGGTAAGAAAAAAGTCAGAAAGAGCGTGGCGCACGGCCGCTGCTATGTGCAGGCTGGTTTTGGTAACACGATCGTTACGCTCACAGATCCCAGCGGTGAAGTTATCGCTTGGTCGAGCGCGGGCCATCTTGGCTTCAAAGGCAGCCGTAAAGGCACGCCGTTCGCGGCTCAGGTTGCGGCAGAAGATGCTGCAAAGAAGGCGATGGAGCAGGGACTTCGTTCAGTTGATTTGTTCCTCAAAGGACCCGGTGCGGGTCGTGAACCAGCTGTCCGTTCGTTGTCGCTCGCGGGTATCCGCGTTCAGACGATGCGCGATTTGACTCCGGTTCCGCACAACGGTTGCCGTCCTCCGAAACGGCGTCGGATCTAAGATAGGAATCTAAGGGAGTTATTGTGAGCTGCATTCCGAATAGCGTTTGCAAATTCTGCCGTCGCGAGAACGTAAAGCTCTTCCTGAAAGGGGAGCGTTGCTTCACCGACAAATGCTCGTTTGAGCGTCGCCCATATCCGCCCGGCCAACATGGCCAGTCGCGCTTGAAGTTCTCGGAGTTCGCACTCCAGTTGCGCGAAAAGCAAAAGGCGAAGCGTTACTACGGAATTGGCGAGCGCCAGTTCCAAAACTACTTCGCTGAGGCGGATCGCCGTCGTGGCGTTACGGGTACCGAGCTTCTCGGTCTTCTCGAGACGCGTCTGGATAACGTGATCTACAGCCTGGGTTTTGCGACGAGCCGTCGTGAAGCGCGTCAACTGGTGAAACACAACCACTTTACGCTCAATGGCCATAAGGCAAACATCCCCAGCCTGAACGTTGAAAAGGGCGATGTGATTGAAGTTCGTGAGAAGAGCCGCACACTGGCTAAGATCATGGCTTCGGTTGAGAGCGTCAAGAAGCGTGAAATCCCTGGTTGGCTTGAAGCTGATCACGGTGCGTTCAAAGGTGTTGTCAAGGACGTGCCGGCTAGAGAGAATGTGACCCTACCGGTCGAAGAGAATATGATCGTCGAGTACTATTCACGCTAAGTGAGTTGGGGGACGGCCTTTTATGCAAGAGCACTACTACAAGTTCTGGCGCGATCTCATTAAGCCGAAGGCGTTTGAAGTTGATCGCGAATCGCTGCGCGAAGACTACGGCCGCTTTATCATTCGTCCGTTGGAGCGTGGCTACGGCGTGACTCTCGGCAATTCGCTGCGTCGCATTCTGCTGAGCTCGATGATGGGTTCGGCGGTTTCCGCAGTGAAGTTTGATGGAGTTCTCCATGAGTTCTCCACCATTCCGGATGTGATGGAAGATGTGACTGATATCATCCTCAATCTGAAGCAGCTGCGGTTTAAGCAGTACTCTCCTGAGCCGCAGACTCTGCGAATCGCGAAGAGTGGTCCGGGGCCGGTAACGGCTCGTGATATCCAGGTGAGCGATAAAATCGAGATCCTGAATCCTGACCAGCACATTGCCACTCTCGGCGGCAACGCGAAGTTCAATGCTGAAATCGTTGTGACGTTTGGTCGCGGCTTTGTTGGTGCTGACGAGAATACGCACAACCTTCCGGTTGGATTCATTGGCGTTGATGCACTTTATAGCCCGATTCGTCGCGTGAACTACCATGTTTCAAACGCGCGTGTCGGTCAAAAGACAGACTACGATGCCTTGGCTCTGGAAGTTTGGACAGATGGTAGCTTGAAGCCTGAAGAGACGATTTCTCTCGGCTCCAAGATCCTCAAAGAACAACTTCAGATTTTCCTCACGTTTGACGAGAGCATTGAGCCCGACGTCGAACAAGAGGAAACCAAGTCGCCACAACTGAACGAGAATCTTTTCCGCTCGGTTGACGATCTTGAGCTCTCTGTTCGTAGCGCGAATTGCTTGAAGAACGCGAACATTCGCTACATCGGCGAACTCGTTGCTAAAACAGAAGCTGAAATGTTGAAAACCAAGAACTTCGGTCGTAAATCGCTCAACGAGATCAAAGAAATCTTGTCTGAGATGGGGCTGAATTTGGGAATGAAGATCGATGGTTGGCCGCCCCAAGGTTGGGATCCGAATACGGTTGCGCCCCGTAAAGACGCGTGAGCGATTTCTGAAGGTGAGTTATGAGACACAGAGCGAGAGTAAGTACATTTGGACGTAAAACCGGCCCCCGCAAAGCCCTGATTCGTGGCTTGGTGGTCTCGCTGGTTGAGCACGGCCGCATTAAGACGACCTTGGCAAAGGCGAAAGAACTTCGCCGTCATGCCGAGCGCGCCGTGACTTTGGGTAAGCGCGGTCTCGACAAAGAGCAGACGATGCACATGCGTCGCCTCTTGATGTCGCGCTATCCGAACGAGAATACGGTTGCATCGTTGCTCAACGACATTGCGCCGCACTTCAAAACGCGTGAGGGTGGCTATACCCGCATTCTGAAGCTCGGACAGCGTCCTGGTGACCGTGCGGAGATGGCGTATATCGAATTCGTTGACTACAAGCCGGTGACGGCTGCGGCAGCGGAAACGACGGAGAAAGCTGCAAAAGGCAAGAAAGGCAAAAAAGCCGCGACTGCCGATGCAACTGAGACTTCGAAGGAGACCAAGAAGGCTGACAAGCGCTTGGTTCGCCTGGCTGCTCTTAAGAAGAAGGGCATCCGCAAAGCACAGCAAGACGCACGTAAAGTTCTGCGCGGCTGATTCGATAGAAAAAGTGATCTTGATTTCGAACCCGCTGAGTTATTGCTCAGCGGGTTTTTTCACGTCTAAATTCAAAACACGCCCTAGGTTTTTCGTGCTAGCCTTGCCCTATGAATGCATATGTCAAAGGCGCGATCTTAAGTCTTATTCTTGTTGCTGGTGGCCTTTACTGGTTCTGGCGGTACCAAGATCAACTCCCGGTCCGTGAAAAGCCGGCCCACTATAATTTGATCGACAAGATGGAGCGGGAAGGTGTGCCGACCTTTCAGCTGCCTCGTTTAAATGGCTCTCAGTTTGATTTCAAGAGTGTCCAGGGCAAGGTCGTCATCGTCAATTTCTGGGCGTCCTGGTGCAATCCCTGCGTACAGGAGTTCCCGTCTCTGATCAAGCTGATCGATCACTTTAAGGGGGATGTGATTCTCTTGGCGATCTCAACCGACGAGAACAAGTCCGATATAGAGAGTTTCTTAAAAGCCTTTGGTTTGCCGAAGCCCAACATCGAGATTCTGTGGGACCCGGAGCGCAAAGTCGCCACCACCTACGGAGTCGGCAAAATCCCCGAAAGCTTCCTCGTCGGAAAAAACCAAAAACTCATCCGCAAAATCATCGGAATCGACGACTGGGCCACCCCCGACGCCTTCGCCTTTTTCACGTCCCTCGTGCAGGGGGGAGCTCCGGCTCCGGCCCCGGACGCGGCCCCGGCAAATTAGGAAACGGTATGTGCTCCGAGGACTTTAGCGAACAGAGCGCATCTTACCTGACGGAAGAAGTCTCGAATTTGATATGAGTTCACATGAGGCATTTGGAAAATTGACCGAACGGCAAAGTATATTTGCGACATCTCAATGAAGCGGCTTTAGCTCTGATGGTCCTTGTGGATTCGTGGCAGTGAAAGTGTAACCATTGTGCCGGTGCCAAGTTTGCTCTGGATTGAGAATGTGCCACCGGCCGACTCTATTGTGATTTTAGCATGGTGAATGCCTAAGCCGGTACCGCTGCCTCTGTTTCCAGATTTGCCGAAAGAGAATCCTTTTTTGCCAACCTGCGCAAGCACATCCTCTGGCATTCCAATTCCATTGTCTGAGACAATCACTGAAATTCGGTCTTTGTACCCACGTATGCTCACTTGAACTTTGCCTGCACCAGGAATGGCTTCGACTGAATTGCTTATCAAATTCGATATAATTCGAGACAGTTCGACGATGGATAAGCTTGTGTAGGCCCCCTCTCCCTGACTGAGGTCGCTACAGATTTCGATATCATCGAGGCCTCTATACTTCACTTTTACCTCTTGTAGAAGTGCTCGAAGAGCACCTCCGATATCGGAAGATCCTGGCATTGGTTGCTCAAAACGCACCGAGGTGGATCTCTTTGCGTCAGCGAGAAGGCCATTTGCAATATCGTTAATTCGTTGTGTGGCACTGCGGACAATCGCTCTTTTTTCTTCGGGCACGTCATTCACAGTTGCGGCCAAAGTATTCAATACCGTTAGAGGTGATCTAATGTCATGAGCAACCTGTTTCGCTAGGTCACCGAAAGCGGCGGCATATGACAGTTCCGCGATTCTCTTTTTCTGATCGCCGATTTTTTCCGCAAATTGCCTGAGTGCTGATGAAACGCTCTCCAGCTCAACAATTTTACTATGTGGAGGTAATGATATCGAATCTTTGTCCAGATTTTTTGAAACCGACTCGATTTCTGCAACAAGAGTTGCTGTCTCCTCGTAAAGCGGTCGGAGATGACGGTCAAACTGTGTGCGTTCTCGAGCGTAAATCAATCCGAGTAAAGCAATGAGAATGAAGAACGCAGTCACATTCCAAATCATCAATGGAGCGGTATTTATCAAAATTTTGAGGGCGTAATTTCCATTCGCGGAGCTGATTTGTCCATTGCGAGCGAATATCCACGGCTTGTCAGGAAATTCGTTTGATGAAGCGAAAATCAGACGTCCATTCTGAGAAATCTCAACGCCAAACTCGATAGGAATAGATTTGTTCAGCGCTTCGACGAGTGCGGATATCTGGTTTTGCAGCAGCACCTGATACCCAGTTGCTTCGGTCTTTTCAATCATCATTTGCGTTGAATCAACTAAAATATCGGACGATAGATTTCCGATCTTAGTCATGACTGAGGCAATGAGGCCGACTTGTAGGAGCGCGAAAAGTGCAATTGTAGTCAGGAGATTCCTGATGTGTGTCCTCTGAATCAGGTCACGGATTGAAGTCGATCTCTCTGCACCATTTATTTTAGTCATTTTATCGCGTGCTTCATTTCAACTAACTCAAGTGGCAAATAGTGGAAGCCGAGTGGATGCGCAGGGACTTGTTGCGCAACGGGAGGCCAGAGCGCTGAATTTGATGCTCCGAACAAGAGTGGGACTACGACAAATTTGTCGAGCACCAATTGTTCGATCCGATCGTACAGAGTAACCCTCTTATGAAAATCTAGCTCTTGAATGGCCTCGTCAAGGAGTTGGTCAATTTGAGGGTCGTTCAAACGTAGGTAGTTCTGCGCAAATCCGCTTTTGAAATAGCTCAATATCGCGTAGCTATCCGGAAAATCGAGCCCTCTTGCGTTGATGATGATGTCGAACTGACCTGAGTTTTTCTTCGTCATCCACTCTTCAAAAGAAACTTTTTTCGAAGAAACATCGATGCCAGCTTTGCGTAATTGAGTTTCTACTGCATTTGAAATTTTAGTCCCGTCTGGCCATGTATTGGGGAAGATCATCTCGAGTGGTTTCGTATTGGGGGCGAGCGTAGCTTGCTTAGTCCAAGGCTTTTTAGTTTTTGCGCCGGGTAGTCCATATGGAATTAATCCGTATGCGGGCAAAATGCTGGGCACATTGACTTCAGCGGCGAGTTTCTCCTGATTGATGATGTAGAAGATCGCCTTTCTCAGCTCGTATGCTAAGGCTTGGTTCATCATTAAGAAGCGTTCTCTCGTGGCGTCGCCGACGGATCTTGTCCATCCTCTGGACAATAGCTCCGCGATTTTCTCCTGGGGCAATTCATAGTGGTCAATGACAATGTTTTCTGGGAAAGCGTCGATCGTCTTTACTCCGAACCGATACACGATATTTGTTGGCGGATTTTTATTGTGGTCTGTTCTATTGGGAGAGATATCTAGGGAAAGACTCTTTTCTGTTTTTTTTCTGATACGGTAGGGGCCTAGGCCAACTTCGGAATTCACCTTTAGATCGTCGGTGACTTTCAGAATCGAACAGTCAGGGGTTGCAATGAGAGATTTCAAAAGGGCGTTTCGTGTTGCTAAATTGATGCGAACCGTTCGTTCATCAACACGTTGGACTCCGAATGTAGAGGTTTCTTTTCCGGATTTCGCTTCCATTGCGCCGGTGATCATAGAAAGGTCAGCCGCGATCGATGCTTGGAGATGAAAAAGGCGACGAAACGTGTTCACGACATGGTCGCTTTTCAATGGCGAGCCATCCGAAAATGTCGCCGTTTTCAATCGTACAGTTAGGGATTTACCATCGTTTGATTCGGTGAACGACTCGACTAGATCGGGTTTTACAGTTCCGTCTGGTAAGAAGCGAAAGAGTCCTCTGTGTATTTGTAGAACCACGTGCATGGACCATGCATCTTGCATCAGTTGAGGATCGAGCACTATCTTCTCAGCAGGCAGTGGAATTTCCAGTTGATTAGCATGCACGTAACGAACTCCTCCAAAGCAATACATGAGAAAGATGATGGGCCAGAGGATGTTAGCTCGTCTCATATGTCCTACTTAGCAGGCATGACACGGCGAAGAGTCCAACGACAATGAATCGTACAATCAATTCAGTCGCTAGACTCAAATGTGGGGACGCAAGTCCCATCACCAGTTCGCCAAGTCCAAGGATAATTGCATTCAAGGCAGTTCGCGCTGAAGAGAGCCTTGCGACATTCGTCGCATGACTCCTCTTTTGAATCTCGACGGAGTGATGGTTAAAAATATTCCAGTAAGCGACATTGCGGAGTAGGGTCGCGATCACTAAGCCTTCTAAGTGACCTCTAAACAAATACATTATTATAAACGCAGTTGTAATTCCGAACCAGCTCCATCGGACTACTTTAATGTGGTCGAATCTCTGATACATAAAACCGGAAATCCAGACTGCGATTCCGAACGTCACAAGCAAGATAGGAATCCATGAAAGATGATCGCCGGCCAGGCGGACCATTAAAAGATTTGTACCAAAAACCGCGAGGTGCAAAAAAATATCGGCGCGAAATAAACTTGGATTCAGGTTTCTAAGCGTTTTGAATTTTTCGAAAGGTCCAGTCGCCTTTATTGGCCGGCTATTTTCAACTTTGATATGTGACGAAACCATCCAAAGTAGTAGGCCATTCAGCAGAAACGTGAAGCCGTCGATGATCAAAATGAATTGAAAATTGCGATACTGAATTGCATACCACGCCAACAGAGTGGCAAATACGACTGACCCATAAGACACCACATTCAGACCGACAGTTGCCGCTTTTAGAGAACTCGCATTGTGGCCATAAGCTGATTTTACGAATTTGCTCTGACTCGGACCTGTCAGAGCGATCAGTGAAGACCGAAAATAAACTAAAATAACGAACAAAACGAAATAGTTAGGAATTGCCGGCCAAACTATTACAAGGCCAGCTGTAACAAACAAATTGGTAATTTCCGCTGCTAATATCAACCGAATTGGATTTATTCGGTCAATGAAGTCGCCAAGGCCAAAATTGGCGATGACCGTTGCTATTCGGGTCAGCATCATGATGAGGCCGATTTGTGAAAGGGTCAGCCCGGCCTGTTTCATAAACGCAAGGCCCGCGCTCGGGAATGTATGCGTTCCTATTGCAGACGCAAAAGCTCCGATAAAGAAGATGGCGTCTGCTCGGTGAAAGGCTCGAAATAATTTCACAGACCGCATATAACGCCTTGCGAAATGTGTTCGCCGCAGCTAGGGTTACACCGCTTATCTTTAGCCCCAGCGTACATGGGTTCGCTTGGGAAATGGAGGATTTATGGTGGAAGTGATGATTGACCTAGAAGCGCTTGAGCAGTCGACTGCAGTCCAGGGCAACTCTGATTTTTAAGCCCACTGCAAAGTGAATATTCCGGTCGGTGATAAGCACAATTTCGGTCGGTGCACTTTTAAGGTGTCTCGCGGCGAAGATTTGCTTTTTGTGAAGCCACGTCCAGTTTTCTGGGAGTGGCTTTTTTTTGGCGTAGATTCTCCCCTCACCAATGCATTTGGGAGATTGCCGGGCCTTAATTCTCTATTGTCGACGACCATGCTCGAAGTGTCTGATCCATTCAAAATGAGCGGTAGCTCGGTTAAAGAGATTGAGACGGGTTCTGTGTACAATCCGGACCGATTGTCTTCCGCGTTGGGTTCTCAGCTTGCTTACGCGACTTTGTTTGGAATCACTGACTTGCACCGGAACAATATAATTACGACTCCTCAGCAGACGATTGTTCCAATCGACGTCGAATGCGTCCTAATGCCTTTACGTCTCGGAAATGAAACCGGACTTTTGCCCCACCGAGTGTACGATACAAATCAATGTTTATTTTTGAGCCTCTCATCCCAAGCAGTGTCGGCGAATAGTTTCGCGTTGCGAATGCTTTCTGAGTTTGTGGCGATTTTCGATCAAATGTTGGAAAATTTGGAGACCATTCGAAGTGCGCTTCGACCGCATCAAGATGTGATTGATACTTGCCCGATTCGCGTGATTCTGCGGCCAACTCGTGAGTATGCGCAATATTTGGAAAAGGCCGTGTTGCCTCAAATCGGATTTGTCGAGGAAGAAATGATTCAGCTACGGCGTGGAGACATTCCATACTTTTTTACGACTTCGGTGTCGCAGCATATTTTTTATTATTTAAATTCTGAGTTGTCTGAAAGTGCTCCTGTATCTGGGAAAGATGCCCAGGGATTTGTTGCGCCACTTGATGTCATTTTGGAGAAAGCAAACTTACAGAAGCTGTTTGCTGCAACGACATTATGGATTTGTTCCAGGTTGCTTAATGGGCCAGTGCAGTTGAACATTGGGGCCGTCAGAATAGAAAGATCTAAGCATACGGCCGTTGTGCAGATCGGTGCTTCAGAATACAAAACTGCATTGGCGTGAAAGCTCTTTTTGTGTCTGGTTCCTGAAAATTCAATGAGATGAAGGCCAAACTGCATAGGCCGACGACAGCATAATATTTTCCTAAATTGATCCTGCCAGCTGCTTAAAACTTCAGCTTCTTCCCCTTAAACAAGTTTTCGAGGCCTTTCTTTGCTTCTTGTTCGGCTTTTTTGCCCTGGTCTTTTAGGGCTTTGTTTTTGGCGGTTTCGATTTGGGATTTGAATTTGTCGATTTCGGCTTTCTTGGAGTCGACTTCGCCTTTGAGTTGGGTTTCGATCTTCTTGTATTCCGCTTCGAGTTTGGCTTTCTCAGCGCCTAGCTTTTCATCTACGAACGCTTGGATCTTGGCGCGCGCTTCCGCGATGCGGGCCTGGAGTTCTTTTTCAAAACCCTTCTGCAGTTCGTGGCCTAAGTTCGTGTCGAGAGCGAAATCCATGTTTTGCCACGTGCCCTTCACACCAGCATCGAGCGTGACGAGTGGGACGCTCTTGATCACGTTCGTTAAAATCTCTTTTACGATCGGCTTCTGGGCATCGATGAGGTAATCGATATTCGAGAAGGCCGATTTGGTCGCGATGTCGATGTTCTCTTCCTGCAATCGAACCATCAATTCCGAGCCGGCGCGCGCTTCGTTAAAGCCGAGTTTCACGTCCGATGAATTCACCAATTGCTGGCCCTTCACTCGGAAGCTCGCCACCTTCAGTGTCACTTGTTCCATCGGCTTATCCGTCGTGTGGTCGACAATCACTTCGCCCAGAACGCCGGCGAGATCCTGCTTCGGGAAGTCGCCGGTGAACTTTAAAACTGTCGGCTGGCCGATGATCGGCGGATCATCCGTCAAGTTGGTGAGCGTCCCCGTCATGTCGCCAGAGTATTCGGAGCCCGCGGACTTGGAGCTGATCTCCGCTTTCTGGAGCCAGAAGAGTGGGTACGTATTCGGACGGCCGAACTTGTAGTTGCGGCCAGCGATACGCTCGCGAGGCTTCGGCGGAGCGAACTCGGCTTTTTCCTCTGCCGACTTTTTCGGTGGCATGTAGTCTCGGGCCTTTTCCATATAGTGCTTGGCCTGCTTCACCTTCGTCAGGAACATATCGCCGAACA
>JAMPXM010000029.1 GCA_023701225.1 Pseudobdellovibrionaceae bacterium
ATTGGCCCATTCGACCTCGCCGGTGGTTTTTCGTAGTTTATAGAGTCGGCCGTTGTAGGCGCCGAGGTAAACAAAATCTTCGTCTAACGCCGGTGTGCCGTGAATACCGCGAGCCGCCCCGGCAACATGAAACTTCCATTTCAGTCGGCCCTCGTGGTCATAGGCGAAAAACCATCCACTGTCGCCGCCGATGTAGACGCCGCTCGCGTCGACGGCGGCGCTGGCCTTGCTGGCATTGTGAATCCCGACGTTGCCGTTCTCGCGTCTCCAGGTTGCTTCAACGCGAGTGTATCGAAAGTCATTTGAATCCGAGTTCAGAGCGCCACCCCTTCGGGCCGGATCTCCGCGATAGAGGAAGGTCGTGGCTTTTGGTTCTCCTTGCTCGGGACGTTCGGGCATCGCCCGCGGGACTGGGCGGTAACCCAGGCCGTAGCGGGGAAGTAAATCCGATTCAACTTCATCGGTGATCCAGTCATTGTCGCGCCACGTGGAGTATTGGGGCTGGTGTTTGCAGAAGTCGCGAAGTTCGATCACCTTTTTCTGCACGTGCTCGGTGGACTTGCGACCCGTCAGGAATAGATCGAGATCGACGAAGTCGGGATTTTTCCGGTGACGTTCGCAGAGAGTCCGAGCCATGTTCCAATAAACGATCGGATCGCACCAAATCCGGATGCCCAGATCCCGACGCTGATAGCTCAGTTCTTCCGTGCGATTTTTGAAACGCGCGTAGATCGTCGGATCACACTGAGTCTTGGCGTCGAGCATATTCAGCGCGAACATCCGGCCTTCGCCAGTGATGGCGGAGTCGCCTGGGATCGTCGCCGGGTAGAATTGAAAGGCCATGAAAACGGCAAGAGTCAAAGGAACCACGCGCGGAACGGGTCGCGTAATTAAAAATCTTCCGGTTCGTTCTGAACTTGCCGTTGCTGGCTCGGGCGAAAGCTCGAGTTGTCGATCCAGAATCAAAATCGAAAGCAAGCAAGCCATGGTCATCGGGTAAAACGGGCCGACAATATGGAATGAGAACAGGTGGAAAATCACGAACTGCGAGAAGATCGGCCAAAACACGAGTGGACGTCGCGCCAACAGGCCCCAAGCCAAGACGACTTCAAGAAACACCACATAGGCAAGCAGGAAGCGTAAGAGTGCGCCATTCAGCATAGCTGGACGCACCAGCGCCGCACCGGACAGCCATTCTTTGTCGAACTTGAGGGCTCCGGCGGCAACGTAAAATCCGACAAGAAGAGCAGGAATGAGTGTTCGCTTGGCGGGGAGAAGCAAGTATGCCACCGCAATCCAAAATGGCATGTAATGGTAGTTACCCATCAGGCGGTAATCGAGTGAAAACAAGTAGAGTTTAAAAACGAAAAGCGCGCAAAGCGACGTGTAAGCAACCGTCATGCGCGTTCCGCGGACAAACAAAAGCGCGCTCAGGAGTGCTCCGCCGCCGTAAACCAGGAGCATCGGAACAACTCCGGACGTGGGCAGAATTCTCCACGCTTGGCAGTTCGGGAGCTGGGGCCAGCAGATCGGGAACTGGCTCCACTCAGGAGAAGAGAGGTCGACGTGAAACGCGTCGTATGCGAATGCCGAAGGTGTGAAGTCGCTGCGCAGCCAAAAGATTGCGGTGAAGAAATGTGTGAGCGCGAGCGCCGCGCCGAAAAAACGTAAGGCTCGCAACGCAGAGATTTCTTGAATCTGGGAGGCGATGTAGTTGCGAATCAAGCTGCCTAAATAAGGTTGAAATTAAAGACCGCCGCCATCTCCGCCACCGTCAGGGGACGTGGTACATTGGTCGGGTCGGGAGCCGCAGTCGGTGCCTCCGGTGCCGCCACTGCTATCCATGACCTCCGCGCAACTGGACGAGGCGAGGGCCCATGCGCCCTTAGCGCATGAGAAATTCAAAGTTCCCTGCATGACGTAACCAGCGTTGGCCGGGATATAGGTCGCACAGGCGATACCACGCTGAGTGGCCTCTGGATCTTGCGGAAGTTTGACGTCGTGAATGCGTGTTCCTCGGTGGACTTTGTAAACAGTCGCGCGGCAAGCGGGGGCATTGGAGGGACCCGTGGCCGTGGGGGTCGAGCTACCGCCGCCGCCACTTCCAGACCCGCTCCCGCTAGTGCCGCCACTACCACTTCCGCTCCCACTGCTGTCTTGACGATCATTGTCCGCCTCGTCGTTCCATGGGCCGCCTCGGTCGCCGGCCGATGCTCCCGAGGACCAGGTCGCGAGGCCGAGCCCGAGCAACACTGCGCACGCCACCAAGACAGTGAAATTGAAGCGAGGTCCTCGTTGAAACAGGCCGAACATACTACCTCCACGATCTCAGTTTGTATCACGGGCCTGTCTCTTTCCAGGTCTTGCATGAAATTTTCTGATTTTCGCCTCGATTTAAGACAGTAGGTCTTGATTTGTTTCCTGGATGTATAGATTCGGGCCATACTGGACGATACGTAGATGCGGTGAAACGCTCGATTTGATTCAAGTTCTAGGGGCGATTTGGAATGCGACCAATCCGGCCAGTCTCATCTCAGGAATCTCAAGACAGATCGGCGATTCCGGTCCGGCACCGTTGGTGGACGAGAAAGCGTCGTCCAAGACAAGGACTCAAGTCCGAACGTGGCAGTATTTTGGTGACGGTCGTCCTGTTGGCCGGCATCGGTATGCTTTTGATTTACTCGCTCTCAAGCTTTGTGGGTGTTGTCGCGAATGTCGGCGTTCGTATGCGCGGTTTCATTCACTATCAAACGGCGCTGCACAGTCTTCTGGATTACACCGTCAACGGCGTTCGTCAAAAGTGGTGCTTCACGCCAGCCTGGCTCGAGAATCCCACGTGTACGCTGTTTGATGCCAATAACGTCGAACGCCTTCTGTTGTCCGAAGAATCCTTGACGGCCATCGAAGTCAGCGGAACGCCACATCCGGTTCCGCTTTCGGCGACTCGGACTAAAAAAATTGATGTGACGACGCCGATCAGCGCGATCACGAGCAGCCACGTTTTGTTTAAAATCATTCAACAGCTCGCGAACCTGGGTGTGGAGGGAATCCGCTTTGAGATCGAGCGAGTGGATAATTACAACACTCCTACGAAAAGTCGCGAGATCGTGTTGCAATCCAAGGTGACTCTCATTTTGGAAGATGTGGATCCCTCGCGCTATCCGTTCGTCGAAGCGCAGATGGTGGTTTTTCCGCGCGAGCTTGCGACCAATGCTTTGGTCATTGCCAATGATTTCAATTTAGATGCTCCCACCGCGAACCTGCCTTCGACGCCGGGAGATGCAGCGGTGCGACCTGAAGGCGGATTTAACGCCGGGATCAAAGGCCTGCGATTCGAAAGTCCCGTGTTTGTGAATGGCGACATACGTCTGCCGGCAAATGCGAACTCGGCGTTCGCCCACGTCTCGTTCGTCGACAAAGTGATTCTTGGCGGCGGCCATGTGTACAGCGCGACAGCACTGGCCACGCCGTTGACCGCAGGTGGAGCTGCGGACCGCTTTTACACGCAAAGCCGCCAGTTCGGCGGCTTCTTGGGCGGAATCGAAATGGATCCGGGAAGAGATTCCGGACTGGATTATTTCGCCGGTATCGTACCGGCGTCTCCGTTGGATCTCTCGAATCTGAATCTGTGCAAGAAACGCGTGCACGCTCGGTCGGACTTGTCTTTGACCAAGGCGTCTCAGCTCTTCAATCGTTACGACGGAAGTTCCGTGTCCGGGATGACGTCGCAGTACAACATGGAGCTGCACACCGGGAGTCTTGACGGTTTTAAAGAGCAGACGATCGTGCCAGTGGCGACGTCGTTCGGGTCGTCGGTTTTGCCGGCGCCCACTTTGAACAACAACGGGAAAAAGCCAATTCTGCGTGTTCACGTGGGCATAACCGGTTACACCGGGAGCTCGGCGCCTCTTTACGCGCGAGGCGATTTGTCGGCGGATTCCACATTCACGATTCAGATGGGTGCGCCGAGCGGCGGCACCGTGCCTGCGATCGTGATTTCGACAACGCCCTTTACCTATCCGGGTGGGATGGAACAGACCAATCAAGTGGATTTTCAAGTTCGTTTCGAAAATCAGGATCTCTTCAATGTTGGCACGGTGACGGTCGCTCCAGGGATGACTTCTCCGGCATCGATTCACATCGAAGTGGAAGCCTATGACTACGCGTATGGTCAGGGCGTCAATAACCGCGTCGATCCAGAAACCATTCATGACATCATGAAGGAATGGAAGAACAACGGGTTTACCTTCCTCAGAGGCGCCGATCAAAAATATCAAATCATGGCCGGAGGTCCGGTCACAGTCGGAGCGTGGCAGACCTGTTCGCTGCTCAATGCGGTGAAGTGTTCTGGTGTGGGGTACCCTGTGTTCGACCCGAGTCAGGCGCCGATCGACATGGATTACGCGGAGTTCGACAAAAAGTGCAATATGCCGCCATCGGATCCGAACCAATATTATCCGTCCTTTCAGGCGAGTGATTGGGGAGTTTCTTTCGCGCCGACGGCGCGCTTTTCATGGGGGTTCACAGAAGCGGGCACGGCGACCCAGCCGGGCTTTTACGATGGCGTGATGAATTTCACCGCGGGCGGCGGTTCCGCGTTCGATCCCGGAGCCGGCGTCTATCCGACGTTTAAAATCCACTCGATCGTCAAGACTTGCGTGGTGACGTCGTCTGCGAATTTTCTCGCCGGCTTTTTGACTTGCGATGAATTCATCATCGAGCCGCGGGCGACTCCGCTTCGGATCATTGGCACAGTGATTACGGGGAGAATGGTGATTGATCCCACCGCGATCGCAGCAGGCATACGATGGAGCAGTATCTATTCTCCGACCGCCGTCTATGAGTTGCGCGAAGCAAGAATTTTAAAGGCGCCGGATGGAATTGACTGCGAAAGTCCCTCTACGCCGGCTTGGCACCCGTATCCGGCGATCTCTTTCGCTCGAGCGATGTATTCATGCAATGCACTCTCGCTCGGGGCCTTAGCGGATCCATTCCGCTGGACGATGGTGGATCCGGACTGCGGCATCTTGTCAGGGCAAGCCGCGGTGACATGTAAGTCGCGGGTCATGAGATTCGCGATTCGTGAATTGTGGCGAAGGACGCTCTAAATGAAGTGGCGGTCGAAGGTACGCATTCAAGTTACTCGAGGCGCGCGTCTGAGCGGAGAGCGAGGACACACGTTGGTCGAAGTCATTGTCGCGCTTGTCGTTCTCCTGATTGTCATCGCGGCGTCCACTCAAGGCTTGACTCAGCTTCGTGGCGTATTCGGGTCGCTGGTGACGTCGCGCGTGCGCAGCCAGGAAGTCAACAACGTGATCGAAAACCTCCGCAACAACATCACTTTGTATCAGATCAACTTCGACTCCAGCCCTGATGCGCGAGAGGCCTTGCTGGATCCGGAGCGGCTGCCTCTGGCATGGAATAACGTCGGGGTTTTTAATGTCGAGGAATGTGCGTCTTGCCCAGGTCGGCTCGGGTACGTCATTCAACCGTATCCGATGTTGCGTGGGGTGTATTTGGTTCATGTCCGACTCACGCATAAGAGCATGGGGGATACGTATCAAGATCATCGGTTTATCGTGAGTACTAAATGACGCAAAAAGCGCTGCGCGAAATGATGAGCATGAACGCGAACCAAGCGACACATCCGTTGGCACGAGCGAAGTGTCTTCGGCGCCCGCGCGCGTCCAACGCACAGGGCTTTTCGATGGTCGAACTGATTGTCGCGGTCGGCGTCGCGGTCACCGTGGTGCTTATTGCGTCGTCAGTCCTCTATGAGCTGCAGAATAGTTCCAATAGATTGCGCAAGGCCATGGATCAGGAAATCGACTTTTCCATCGGCATCCGCGAAATGGTGAATCTCCTGCGCAAAAGCGCACTGAGTTATAATAATCTCATCGTTCAAGATGATAACGGCCGGAACTTTTTTGACTTGATCACGGATATCACGGCGACACAGATCCCGGACATCTCGGCGCGTTCGCGCCGGCTCACGCTTTCGCTCGCGCCCGGCGGGATCACGCAGCTCGTATTCATATTCAACGACGATCCCGCAAGCCAGGGCTTTTTATACAATCCGATCGATGCGTACAATGTGGGCCCTCCGCCTGGGAATTTGGATGTTTCGGGTGCGATCAATTATCGAGGAATCAACGCGGACAATGTGGTGGCGGCGCGTGCCCCGGGTGTGTGGAGGCAAGGTAATTTGGTTCTGCTCTTCAGTCCGATTCCGCTGCGAGAAATGATCGGTGGAACCGTGGATGTCTTCACTCCGCCGCGAAATGCCATCTACTTTGGACGTGTGCGTGGAGACGATGTTGAACATGTGTCTTTGGGTGGGCTTATCAGAAACACGCATCCGGCCAAAGCGAGTTTAGTCCTGGACTCCGGCGATAAGTTCTTTCGGAATCTGCCTTCGATCGGTGGTTCGTCACCGATGGTGATTCTCCAGCCGGTTGGACTTTTGCGGTTTTATCTCATGCCGACGACGGTGAGCGGGGCTGTGACGGGCCGACTGATCACGCAGACCTATTCTGAAGGCGCGTGGAGCGATGCTTCGGTGGTGTTTCCGGATATCAAAGGCGTCGTATTCAAACGAGAATTGATTTCGACGCCGCAAATTTCGATTCAGGTCATTCCGAGATAAGAGGGGAGAGCATATGAATCGTGTCTTTCAATTCCATGACTGGCGGTTCGTGATGCGACGGGTATTGGGATATGCCATATGCGGGTCAGCGACGGTGTTCCTGGCGCTGACCCCGGTCGCTCAAGCGGCTGACGATGTCGTTATTCTACCGAGTCGGGTTGGCGACTTAGGCAATGTCGTCATCGATTCTCAGATCAACACGTTCAAGTCCAATCTCACCGTTGTGTTGGCGGAGTTTAAGTGCTTTGGCACCAACTTGCGCTCCGTGAGCAACCCGCTTTCGCCGACATCCACCATTAGCATGCGGATGACATTGGCAGGTTCAGACGGTTCGGACCGGGATGTCGTTCTGGACTTTCCGGCGAAGTGGGTTCAACCGTACTTCGCCGGAATCGACGCGGGCAGCGTGGATCTTGTTTCGGCGCCTCCGGGGACGCGTGTTCTCGGGATCGGCGGATTTTTAAAGTTGGAGATCGACGATCTATACCGTGTTCCCTTGGGAGCGACAGGCGACTTCAATATCGCCGACAAGAACAAGATTCTCAAAGGTGTTCGCTTTTTCCAGACGCTCGACCCAAGCGCACCGACCGGGAAGTACATGGGTACCGATGGCCCTCTGAGCGCGAGGGTCCGCTGGCAGACGAGCCCGAGCAACGGCCATATCACTCTCTCTGCGTCGTTTCCCGGGCAAAACCAATTCTGTGGCGGCTACTTTTCGCCTCTGATGGTGTTTTTCGATGAGAAGCGTCCGAGCTTTACAGGCCAGTCCTCATTCGCACTCACAGATGTCGACGCGAAATACTATTGGCCGGAAAAGAACGCGCCGGGCTCGTTCCTCGCGTTGGATCGCAATAAGGACGGGCGTATCAGCGACGGCAAAGAGTTGTTCGGCGACAGCGACCAATTCGAAAACGGATTTCTCGCGCTGGCGGAACTTGACACCAATAAAGATGGAGTGATCGACGCGAAGGACCCCAATTTTGATCAGCTCGTGCTATGGACGGACGCCAACAGTAACGGCGTCAGCGAAAAACGCGAATTGAAGCCGCTCAAGGACAAGAAAATCACGTCCGTTTCGCTCAAGTACCAGAATGTCCGTGAAGCGTTCGCGGACCGGGCTGAATACAAGCAGAAGTCGCAGTTCACATTTTTGGATGACAAAGGAAAAGCGAAGACCGGTGATGTCCTGGACATTTACTTTTACGGAGTCCAAACGGCACCGCCGCCGCTCGCGCAACAAAAGGTACGAGAACCGGCGAAAAAATAAAAGTGACGTCGAAGATTGGAGCCGATGATCTGGATGTGAACCGTGCCCCTTTACAAGGCCGATTCCCTGACATGGCCGATCCAGGCAATGATACTGCGGTTGGCGTCTCGCGACGGTAAATAACTGATCCGGACCCATCGATAATCGCCGAGGTGATGGCGCAGACGTAGGCGCAATTGGAATTCTTGTCCTTTGACGAATCCCTTTTCGAATTCATCTGCGATGGTCTGAATTTCGTCTGCCGGCACGCAGTCGTGCCACCAAAGCGGCAAATGCTCCGAGATGAGAGGGTCGAAACCCAGCCAGGCGCGAAAGGCCGGATTGCAGTCATCCATTCGTCCATCGGCGGTGATACAAAAACAAAGCGAATCGAGGCTGTCGATCAGGGTCCGAAACTTAGTCCAGCCGCGCTCGGCGAAGACCCGTTTTTGGTGTTCCTCTTCATAGAGGCGTGCGCGTTCGAGCGCGTGGGCTGAGACGGCCGCAAGAGTGAGTAAAAACGTTCGCTCCTCGTCCGAGACGATCCGCTTTTGCTTGAACCCAAGACCCAATGCTCCGATCACTTCGTTGTTCACGCACAGCGGGATGGCAAGGCCGCCCGCTGTCTTTAAACGCACGGAAAGCTCCTGGGTGGCAAGAACATCCGCAGGTCCTAGCGAATCACCGAGCCATTGTGGAAGGGCCGTGTGAACCGCTCGCCCGTACGCGCAGTGCGGATTTTTACCGATGTCCAAGATAGGCAAGGGGTGGTCCGGGAGTGGGGGGATGCCGTCGAGGAGCGTGAGCTTGTCGCCTTCTCTTGCGCGCAGCGCGAGCGTGTCAGCTTGAATGACTTTGAGCGTAGTGGCCACCACGGCGCTTGCGACTTGCTTCGGGTCTAGAGCTCTCGACAACGCATCGGTCAATTCTTGCAAGACCTCCGCTCGGATCGCCGCGTTTCGTTCCGCGGTGATTTGTCGGATATGAACTAAGATCGCCTCGATTTGCCCATCGTCATCGAGAATCGCCGTCGTGATTCTGCGAAAATGTTCCGTGCGTCCGCGTTCACTGATAGCGAACTCGATCGACGAGGCTTCTCCACTGGAGATGACGTCCTCTGTCTGCTGTTGGATTTTCGCCGCGATGTCTGGAGGGAATCCGGATTCGGATGCGTTTTTGCCAAACGTTTCTTCGGGGCCCGTCGGTGGATGATCGGACGGATGATCGGGTGCATGTTCAGAGGTATGATCATTCGCGCGAGGCGAAGCCACAATGCAGCGTCCTGCCCGGTCCAAAACCAAGATTCGATCTGGAGAAAACGATAGAGCCGTTTCCAGTAGCGGGCGTTGATGCGCGGGAGCGGGATGCGTGCCGAAGACGCCCTTCGCACCGATGGCAGGGGCGAGTGTCGCAAGGGCTTGTTGGTAGCGTTCTTGGGCGACCGATGCGATGAATTGATGCTTTTGGTTTTCGGTCATGGAGAGTTTGGCGATCACGCTCAAGGCTGCCTGCAGGGAGAGCTCTTGTTTTCCCGCCAAAATGCGACTGAGCGCGGATGGATGCATCTCCAACTGAGAAGCGAAGGCCCGCAGGGAATACCGAGAATTCTTCAGTTTCCGACGACTGAGTTCGGATTGGAGAATGTGAATGTGATAACGACTTTCTGTTGCTCGCACTTCATCTCATCGCGGTGAGTGACGGAATTTTTGGGGCTTGGGCATTCGTGGTACCACGATTTGCCTAGGTCAAGCACCCATGTGGTCTCGATGCTTCGGTTCCGTGTTGATTGTGACTTCAACAAACCGGCGCCAACGCACGGAAACTGTAGGGAACTAGTGATCTATGGAGCGCAAGCGTGGAAAATGCAAGAAGGGCAATGTCAAAGTCTCGTGAACGCCTAGGCGAACGATCCGTCGGGAACGGTTCACCTCGTGCTTTCAATGCAAATTTCAATGCAAAATAGCTCTCGAGTCGATCGGAGCGGATGTGTTGGATTCGGAAATTTCTTCCGGAGTTGCTTCGCGAGCGTCGACGGCCTCGATTTCAAAGATGAGATCTTGGCCGGCGAGGGGATGATTTCCATCCAAAGAAATGCGGTCCCCTAGCAACTCGATAACTCGATAGGGAGTTCTCGCGCCTTGGCTTGATTCAACGATCACTTGGTCGCCGATTCGCAGGGTTCCGACATCCGGAATTTCTTCGCGAAAACGCGTAATCACTTTTTCGGGATCATAGAAGCCATATGCCTGGTCCGCGCGCAGAAAAATTTCGCGACGCTCGCCTTTGTGCAGGTTACGTAAACCCTCAGCCAAGGCTCCGAGCGGAGCCCGCGGGCCCGAGCTTTGGGTGATCACGTCTTGGTTGAACGTGGAGCTTAAGATGCGACCGAGTCGGTTTTTCAGTACACACCGGAAAGAAATGACCTGAATACCCATGTCGAGCTCCGTTCGTTTGAGGACGGTTGACGTTCCTAACGAGAAGACAGGCAAAAACAGGGCAAAAACGTGTCAAAAGGCCAAAGGAATCAAGAGGTTCGCTCGAGTCATCTTCGAAATATGAGTCCGGGCGGCATAGCCGCATAGCAAACCTGATTTCTTAAGACTATACCGACATTTAGATAAATGCGAGGAGAATCTCACGGATGTCGGTTCAGGCATTCCGCGCTTGAAAAATCCGATTTTTCCGCTTCGAAATGAGAACCGCCTCTTCCAATTCGCGAGTTTTCTGGTAATTTGTTGCCGTCAGTTCAATGTCTGGTTTGAGTCTGCGGGCATGGGGCCCATATCCTCCAAAACCGACTCCCGGCCTTTAGGAGGTCTCATGGGTAAAAAACTGTACGTAGGCAATCTTCCTTTCACAGTCACGGATCAAGGTCTCGTGGACGCATTCTCGGAATGCGGCACGGTTGAATCCGCGAAAATCATCACGGATCGTGATTCGGGCCGCAGCAAGGGCTTCGGTTTCGTCGAAATGTCGAGCGATCAAGAAGCTCAAGACGCAATCTCGAAGTTCAACGGTGCGGATTGGGAAGGTCGTCCGATGACTGTGAACGAAGCTAAGCCGATGGCTCCCCGCGAAAACCGCGGTGGCTTCGGTGGTGGCGGCGGACGCGGTGGCGGCGGCTTCGGCGGCGGCGGACGTGGCGGCGGCGGCGGCGGCCGCTGGTAATCGCCAGCCCAATAGAAGTTTGCATTTTAAAAGCCGACTCGAAAGAGTCGGCTTTTTTTATTGGTGCGCCCGATCAGGCGATCGACCTATTCAGAGGCTTAGACTTTTCCTGATATTTTTAGGCGTAGACGGTTCAGGAGAGTCGGTTTGTAGATCAAGTGCAAGGGTTCAGGAGACTCGGATGTGGCCGGTGATTGTGGCAGAGTTCTTTCCTGTCGGATTCGATTGATGAGTTGAAGGTAGGACTCCGCCATTTTCCGGGCGGAAAAATACTTTTCCACACGCTCGCGGCAGGCCGATGGATGGATCAGATCGAGTTTTGCGGGTGCGCGTACGAACTCCTCGTAATCTCGGCACGTCACGCCGACATCCGGGCTGACGATTTCCTTCATCGCTCCGTTGAGCGAAGCAATCACCGGAGTTCCGCAGGCGAGCGCTTCCGTGACCGCAAGGCCGAATGGCTCGTTCCAATTGGTTGGATAAAGAAGCGCCCGAGCCCTGGCCAAAATTTCCAGCTTGCCTTCGCGCTCGCCGATCAAGCCGTGATACCGAACTTCTCGCGTCGAGCGTCCCTCTCCGCCGATCACATGGAGCGGCACGCCGACTTCACGAGCCATATGGATACACGATTTCAAATTTTTGACCCGCCAACGCGCTCGCGCGAGAAAAACGAAGTAGTCCGACTTCTCCCGCACGAAAGGGAATTGCGAGGGCTCAATGCCATTGTAAACAAATATAGATGACTTGTGGTTGGCGGCATGCGAGGCACTGAGAAAGTTCGTGTTGGCCGGGTAGCGTTCCCCGGGCTGCCCATTTCCATGCACGGTTACCAAGTATGGAAGCTCGGGAAGAATCGGCAACGGCTCATGGGCGTGCAAGAAATCGATGTCCTTCGGAAGCCATGAGCGAGCAGGGCGTGATTGGTAGTCCGAAGGGAGTTCGAAGATTTCGAAATCCTCAAGGCGACTGCCCTTGGCGCAGGCCAAGATCACGTCATGTCCCAGCTGGCGGTAATGGATCGCGAGACTGATGACCACGCGTTCGATGCCGCCGTAGGCCGAAACGGGCAGTCTAGAATGATGCAAGAGCGCGATTTTCATCTCAGATTGTTCTACATTGCCCCTGTCCACATGGCATGGCAAAAGAATTCATTAGCTCATGAGTGGGGAGGATGGACTTGGTCATGCGGGCAAGGAAATTTTTCTTGGGTGTCGTCACGTTTGCCTGCTTGGTACTGAATACCCTCTTTTGGGGACTCTTGATCTATCTGGTGTTGCCGCTCAAAATTTTTGCGCCGACGCCGGCATTTTGCCGTCGTGTCACCAGGGTGATGGTGCAGTTTGGCGAAAGTTGGATTGCGATCAACTGCCTGGGCTTGGCCTGGCTGCACCGTATCGAGTGGCGGGTTTCAGGACTTGAGACGGTCGTTCCCGCGGACTCTACGGGGGCGAAGTCTTACCTTGTCATCGCCAATCACCGCTCTTGGGTCGATATCGTGGTTTTGCAGAAGATCTTCAATCGACGTATTCCGTTTCTACGCTTCTTTTTGAAAAGCCAGCTTCTTTACGTTCCCATACTCGGTGGCGCTTGGTGGGCTTTGGACTTTCCGTTCATGAAACGGCACTCGAGAGAGGTATTGGCGCGCCATCCGGAAAAGCGGGCCGAGGATTATGAATCTGTCCGGCGCGCGGGGAAACGTTTTCGCGGTACTCCGGTGTCGGTCTTAAATTTCCTGGAAGGCACGCGTTGGACTGCCGAAAAGCAGGCCGCGCAAGGTTCGCCGTATCGGTACCTGCTGCCCCCTAAAGCCGGCGGCCTTGCGTTCGTTATGGAGGCGATGGGAGACCAATTCGACGCGATCTTGGATGTGACCATTCATTATTCGCAGGCCACGGTGTCGCTTTGGGATTTGCTCTCAGGTCAGATTCGCCGTATCGATGTGCATGTGCGCTCGATTCCCGTTCCGCAAGATTTGTTCTCCGGCCGATATTTGGAAGATGCGCTCGTGCGTGACCGCGTGCAGACGTGGGTCCGCTCCCTCTGGCTTGAGAAGGACCGAATCATGGACGCAATGGATGGCGCGGATTCGCGGCAAACTACCGATCTCCAATAGTGTCTTACTCAGAGACCTTCGCTCCGAGTTTCTGTGAGTTGTCTTGGTCGAGTGGCTGTTGGTCCCTTCATAAGCGGCGGCATTGGATCTGAGCGTCGTTTCAAGTTGATACGGCTGTATCAAATTAAGAATATTTAGTCTTCCTTGACGAAGCGTCAAACTGATCTTCAGCCGATTCTGTTTGGATCCGATAAATCTACATATATATGAGTGGCCTTCCTGGTCGAACGTCTGTTGGTGGTGACACGCATTTCGCCAATCTTTTGAAGTGGCTGGGCATCGTATTCTTCAGTTTAATTGTGTCCGGCTGTTCCATTGAAGGCATGATTAAAAGCTTGAAGCCTGGACAGGAACCGGTTCTTGAGTTCTCCGACCTCAATCCGAATGTTTTCGAAGGCGTGACCTCGCTTTCTCTTCCGTTGCGTGAGCCACTGAAGCGAGATGTGGAGCTGGGTTACGAGATTTTCGACGAAAACGATCAGTCTATCGCGAGCGGGCAGTACACGTTGGCGAAGGAGGCTGGGTCTTTCATCCTCACCGGACTCCCTCTGCCGAACGATGACGCCTTGGACGGTCCCACTCGGCCATACCGGGTCGTGATCACCGAGCCCTCCGGGCGTGTGAATGAGATTCTCCTGAGCGTTCTCGACAACGACGATCCGCCCACGCTCACCGTTGCGGACGCGTCGGTCGCAGAAGGGGCTCCGGTCTCGTTCGTCGTTTCTCTTTCCTCGGTGAGCGGCTATGACATCGTCGTCAGTCGCAAAGCCAATTCCGGCGGCTCCGCCACGGGCAGCAGTGATTACACGGAGCTCGCACCGCTGAGCTTCACGATCCCAGCCGGTCAGACATCGGCGACCATCGACGTCACGACTCGGGGCGATGCGCTGGATGACTCCGATGAGACATTCGAATTGATTCTCTCCGCGCCTCAGCATGTGACGATCATCGACGGGACGGGCGTGGGCACGATCCTTGACGATGATGCCGAGCCGAGCCTGGAGTTCGTGGCCGCCACACAGAGCGTGGGCGAAGCGTCGGGTTCGGTGACGGTCTCTGTGCAGCTCTCCGCCGTGAGTGGTCGTGTGGTGAGCGTGCCGTATACCATTGCGGGTACGGCTGCAGCGGCGGGTGTGGACCATACTCTCGCCGCAGGCACGATCACCATCGCGGCCGGAGCGGTCATGGGACAAGCGATTTTCTCGATCGTGTCGGATGCGCTCAGTGAAGCCAGCGAAACGGTCGTGCTGACGCTCGGCGCGCCGAGCTTTGCCAGCCTTGGTACACAAAATTCGCACACGGTGACGATCATCGACGATGACGGTGCTCCGACGCTGAACGTGTCCGACGCCACGGTGACCGAGGGTGGAAATCTCATCTTTACCGTCTCCTTGACGGGGCCGGTCGGCGTGGACGTGACGTTTGACTGGGCCGCCTCCAACGGCACGGCTCTGGTGGCTGACGGAGACTATGCAGCCGGCTCTGGCAGTGGTGTCACGATCGCCTCTGGCCAACTCTCGACCACGTTGACGGTCTCAAGCACGGTCGATACGCGCGATGAGGAGAACGAGACGCTTTCCGTGACAGTGTCCAACGTGCAGAACATCGCCGGTGGAGATCTCGTCGCGACAGGCACGATCAATGATGATGATGCCGCGCCGACGGTGTCATTTGCCTTGGCTGCGCAGAGTACAGGCGTCGAGACAGGGACATTCACTGTGCAGGTGAATCTTTCGTCCGTTTCGGGTCGAGAGGTGATCGTTCCGCTGACGGTAGCTGCGGGCTCGACGGCAACCAACGTCACGGACTATACGCTGTCGGGCGCGACGATCACGATCACCGCCGGGCAGACCTCAGGTGAGGTGACGCTGGCCGTGGCCGTTGATGCTCTGGATGAAGTCACGGAAACGGTCGTCTTGAATCTCGGCACACCGACATTTGCCACGGTCTCTGGTATCACCACGCACACGCTCAGCATCGATGACGATGACACGGCACCGAGCTTAAGTCTCGCATCGGCTTCGGCTGCCGAAGGTACGGGGCTTGTGTTCACAATCTCACTTTCGGCCGTGAGTGGACAGGCGGTGAGTTTCTCCTTCTCGGCCAATAGCGGCGGTACGGCGACAGCCGGCACGGACTATGTCGGCCTGGCGGCGACGTCGCTGACAATCCCGGCCGGCGGTAGCTCGGCGACAGTCAGTGTCGCGAGCACAGCGGATAGTCTCGATGAAGCCGATGAGACTTTCTCGGCCTCGATCTCAAGTCCTGTCAATGCGAGTATTGCCACCGGTGCCGCGACCGGCACGATCACCGACGATGATGCCGCGCCCACGCTCTCGATTGCGGACCTAAGCGTGAGCGAGGGCACGGGTGCTGGTTCCACGAATGCCGTGCTGACGATCACGTCTTCGGCGAGTTCGGGCCAGGCGATCACAATTGATTACGTGACATCCGATGGTACGGCCTCTCAGCCCGGCGATTACACCTCGGCGACTGGCACCGCGACGATCGCGGTCGGTGCTACGGCGACGACACTCACAGTGCCGATCTCTCGCGACGCTCTGGATGAAGCCGATGAAGCGTTCACGGTCACACTCTCCGCTGGTGCGAACTATACGTCTGCGGGCAGCGATTTGAGTGCCATGGTTACGATCACGGACGATGATCTCGCGCCGAGCTTGAGTCTCGCCGATACCTCCGTCACAGAGGGGGCGGGCTCTGTGTTCACGGTATCGCTCTCTGCGGCGAGCGGCAAAGATGTCGTGTTTGGTTATGCGACGGCGACTGTTACGGCCGTATCGCCTGCAGATTACACGGCGATCTCGGGCACGGCCACGATTGCAGCCGGTGCCACAGAGGCGACCTTCATGGTCACCACTTCTGACGATGCTCTGGATGAAGTGGATGAAACCTACCAGATGAATATCGTCAACCCAGTTAACGCCACGGTTGCCGATGGCACGGGTGTCGGGACGATTCAAGACAATGACACAGCTCCGACGATTTCAGTTGCGGATGTGAGCGTCACTGAGGGGAGTGGCGCGGGAACAAGCGAAGCGATCCTTACGATCACCGCCTCGGTCGCCTCTGGACTCGGGATCACAGTCGATTATGCAACGGCGAACGGGACTGCATCGCAGCCAGGAGACTATACCTCTACCTCCGGCACCGCCACGATCGCTGCCGGCTCAACAACTACGACTCTGACGGTGGCGATTGCTCGCGATACCGCCGACGAGCAGGATGAAGCTTTGACTGTGGCTCTCTCGAATGGAGCTAATTACACCGTCGCGGGCAGTGACCTGAATGCCGCAGTGACGATCACCGATGATGACACCGCACCTACACTTTCTATCGCGGACGTCAGCGTCACCGAGGGCTCGGGAGCTGGCACGACTGAGGCCGTTTTGACGGTGACCGCCAGTGCGGCCTCCGGCCAAGAGATCACGGTCAATTACGCCACGGCTGACGGCACGGCCTCACAGCCCGGCGACTATACTTTGACTTCCGGAACAGCGACGATCGCGGAAGGATCGACAACGGCAACGCTTACGGTCCCGATCTCACGCGACGCCGTGGATGAGTCCGACGAGACGTTTACGCTCACGCTTTCCGCTGGGGCGAACTACACGGTGGCCGGAAGTGACTTGAGTGCGACTGCGACCATTCAAGACGACGATGGTGCCGGCACACTCTCGATCGCTGACGTTTCCCTTGCCGAAGGCACGGGCGCGGGCACGACGCAAGCCGTGCTCACGGTGACTCTGGCCGCAGCATCAGGACTTGAGACGACGATCGACTACGCGACATCCAACGGCACGGCCTCGCAGCCTGGTGATTACACATTGGCCGCAGGAACGGTCACGATTGCTGCGGGCAATACGACCGGGACCTTGACGGTTCCAATCTCACGCGATGCTTTGGATGAAGTCGATGAATCATTCACGGTGACGCTCTCGGGTGGTACGAACTATGTCGTAGGCGGCAGCGATCTCTCGGCCATCGTCACCATCACGGATGATGATGCGGCGCCGACGCTCTCGATCGCGGATCTTTCACTCAACGAAGGTTCAGGGGCCGGAACGACCGATGCGGTGCTCACAGTCACAGCGTCGGCAGTTTCAGACCAAGAGATCACGGTCAACTATGCCACTGCCAATGGGACAGCGACTTTGGCTGATAGCGACTACAGCTCGGCCGCCGGCACCGCGACCATCGCTGCTGGGTCAACAACCGCGACACTCACTGTGAGCGTGCAGAAAGACGCGAAGCTCGAGGGCGACGAAACGTTCGCTGTGAATCTCTCGGCTGGTGCAAATTACACCGCTGCGGGCAGTGATCTCGGCGCCACGGTCACGATCACCAATGATGATGCCGCACCGACACTCTCGATCTCAGATGTAACCGTCACTGAAGGTACAGGTGCGGTGCTCACGGTCTCGCTCTCGGCTGCGTCGGGTCTGGAAACAACGGCGAATTACGCGTCCACCAACGGCACGGCCGTGCAGCCCGGTGATTACACCTCAGCGAGTGGCACTGCGACGATCGCCGCTGGTGCGACGAGTACGACGCTCACCATTACCACGATCGATGATTCCGTGGATGAGGGGAGCGAGTCGCTGACCGTGACGCTAACAGCTCCGTCCAACGCGACACTTTTAGATGATGTGGCGGCGG
>JAMPXM010000293.1 GCA_023701225.1 Pseudobdellovibrionaceae bacterium
GAACGAAAGCTCGAGCAAAAGGAGGGGCGGCGAAACAAATCGATTGATGAGGAACCGAGTTCCTCTGGGGGGAATGGATGTTGGTCAGTTTTCGCTCGGCGGTCACGCGCCTTCTCGTTGGTGTCAGCCTCGGCATGACGCTTCTGGGTTGTTCAGATGTTCGCTTTTCCACAATGGTCAGTCCCGCTGAGAAATCCGCCCGTGAAGGAAGCCCATTCGCCGAACCTTTTGATCCGAATCGGCTCGTGGCCGGTGTGCTCGGCGGCGATGCCTATATTCCGTCGGAAAACCTTCGTTTGCCGAACCTTGCGGTCGTGGAGGCGCAACAGGAGTGGGTCCGCGATTGCTCCGCGCCTGGCGTTTATGAAAAAGAAAAAGCAGAAGTGCTGGCGGAGGCCATGCGCCGACCGGGTCGTGTGATTCCCGTGGCCTATTCGATTTCCTTCGGGTCCGTCACGGATGAGATGGCACTTTGGGCTCATCATCGAGCCGTACTGAGTGAGTCGAACGTGGGAGTGAGTTACATACCCGTCGGTGGACGCAGGGAAACCGCTGTCAAAAAGAACGGCAAGGATCACGACGTTTATTATGTCGCCAGTCATGAGCGCGCCAAGCGCAACTTCGTGCAAGGGCGTCGCTGCTTTTTTGATACGGTCGAAGTTTTCAATAAAGTCGATCGCGAGCGGAAAGCCCATACGGATCGCTATGACTTCATCCAGTCTGTGCACAAACACAATATTCACTTCATGTATTACGGGTGGTGCGCGGCGCAGAACACATGCAGTCCCGATGGCAACTATGCGGTCGGTGAGTTCGCCAATCGATTGTTCTCGGAATTGCCGGAATCCGGCGCGTCCGCGGCTGGCTATGTTCCGCAGATCGTAAAGCTCTATATGGCCGATATTCGCGAAGGGCATTTTGGACTCAAGGGCAAACAGGTCCTGAAGGTCGGCTCGCGTCTGGTTCGTGGTCAAGAGCTCGTTTTCGATTTCAAGTCGCTATTGAACATGCGTGAGATCCACTTGAACTTCGGTCGCATTGTTCGCAACTTGAGCGCGCCTTATCGTGCCGAGAACGGCTTGGTGTTCGCGGGCATGGTTGGCGTTCCTCAGTTGCTTCACAACATCCTCTCTCTTGGTGCGGAAGGTACTGTTCTGGCCTCCCAATACACGCCCATCGTTCTCGATCTCGGTCAGAAGGGCGTTTATACAAGCAGTGTGACGTGGGGAAGCTATTTCAATCTGGCGGGACTGCAGAAACCAGGGGCCACGGGACTCGAAACATATCGCCGTCCGCACCGCACGGCTTGGCTCAGTGGTCCGTTGGTCGACGCCGCGGATGCTGAGTCTCGCGCGATGGGATTCCCGATCGATGCTCGCCGCAGCGTTGAAGATGGATTCCTCGCGATTCCCGATCAGGATGGCGCGATTCGCTCCAGCCGTAATCTCTTCGGTAACTTCACCAACGGTCAACGTTATGAAGATGGCTTTGCGGCTCTGCGGGCATTCGTCGGCAAGAACTGCGAGTCCGACGATGTCCGCGATCGCTATGTCGGCCCGTGGGACGCGAAATTCCGTGACCTGCGAATTTGGATCGACGCCGATCGAAACGGCGAGTCGGAAGCCGGCGAAGTTTTCACGCTCGCCGAAAAGGGCGTACTCGCGATCCATGCGTGTTACGTGCAGGCGAATGTCGCGAACTCCTCGGCAGCCGCATCTTTCTTGGAAGACGCTCACGGCAACGGAACCCGGTTGCGGACCGCGTTCTTGATGGCGGGAGCCACGGACTTAACGACAGGCTCGTCTGGAGTGAATGAGGAAGAAATCATTCGGCGTTTGAGTTTGGGTACGACCTCGGCCGGCGCGAGCGCGGAATTCCGCTTGGCGATCGACTTGGTCTTTAAAACTCTCGATGGCGTTGTTTTAGAAGATTAAAAGTCAGCTCGGATCGCTTGCCGACGAACGTTCTATTTGTTTCCTCCCCCCTTCGCTCATGATCTTCGCGATCGACGCTCCGGGATTTCTCCCGGAGCGCAGCCGCGTTTTCGCGACGTGATTGATTTGGGCTTCATTCGATGCGTAAATAATTGGGAATCTCGGCGAGAAGCGAATTGTTCGCAGGCAAGACGAAGGGCGGGCAATTCACTATTTCGAAAAAGGTGAAGATTCTGAAGCCGCCGCACTTGTCGGGCGACTGGCGGCTTTGGGTGAAGGCAAAGGATTGCATCATGAACTACTGGCAGCCCTTGAAAATGGGCGACATCATCGACCTTGTGGCGCCCGGATTTCGTTGTACGGATGAGGATTTCGGGGCCGCGATCGCGCTTCTTCGAGATTGGGGCTTCGTCCCTCGATACCGGAAACCGTTGTTCGTCCGTGATGTCTTGTCCTCAGCGCCGGATGCGCACCGCTTCGAGGACCTCAAACGCGCATTTCACGCTCCGGACTCCAAGGCTGTTTGGTGTGTGCGGGGCGGTTACGGATCAATTCGCTTGATCCCTCGTCTTTTGAAGCTCGATAAGCCGAAGACGCCAAAGCTTTTTATCGGGCTCAGCGATATCACCACCTTGCATGGTTTTTTGAATCAGAAATGGAAGTGGCCAACGATCCATGGTCCCATGGTGGATCGCCTCGGTCGCGGGACGACGCCCGTCAAGCATATCCGGGAACTGCAAGCAATCATCACTGGACGCCAGAATTCGATCGTATTTCCGCAACTGCGGGCGATGAACGCGGCGGCTCGCAGGGCGGGGCGCATCCGTGCCGCGGTCTCTGGGGGCAATCTCATCACGTTGCAGAGTTCGATTGGCACAAGCGTCGAATATGCTCCCCGGGGGCAGATCGTCTTGTTGGAAGATATCGGCGAACGTGGGTATCGCGTGGATCGCGTACTTGAGCACTTCCGTCAGGCGGGCCTTTGGAAGGGTGTACGCGCCGTTATTTTCGGGGAATTCACGGGCGGCAAAGAGCCCGATGGCCGCAATCATGTGCCGGCGGTCCTGCAGCGGTTCGCGGATGAAATGCCGTTTCCCGTCTTCAAGGGGTTGGTGACGGGTCACGGCCCGATCCAGCGCCCCGTGCCGTTCGGTCCAGTCGCGGAATTGAAATTAGGCAGTCGCGGTGAACTCGTTGTTCCGACCGGTGGGAAGTGAGGGGACACCCAGTGAGTGCCTACGAAAAACGATTGCAGAAAAAAATCGGCGACTCTTGGATCGGTTCCACTCCGGGTTTCGTTTTGCAGGTTCATGACAAAGGCCGTCTGAAGGCGGATCTCGCGTTCGGCAAAACCTACCGTTACTACGATTGGGCCTCGCTGACGAAGATCGTCTTTTCCGTCACGCAAGTGATGGCGCTCGTGGATGAAGGCAAAATCTCTTTGCAACGGCCTGTCGAGGATGAACTCGACTGGTTTCGGTCGCCGGTTCCTCACGCGCGCGTGCGCGAGATCCTCTGTCACTCGGCCGGGCTTTCGTGGTGGAGGCCGTTTTATAAAAGCCTGGACCGCTCGCGTTCGCGTTCGGCGCGTTGGGAGCAGTTGGAGCGCTTGGTGGCTCGCGAAATGAAGAATGCGGCAAATTCCAAATACGATGGCAAAGCCGTGTATTCGGATCTCGACTTTTTTACCTTAGGCGCTCTGATGCGGCGGAAGACGGGTCAGGAATTTGATGAAATGTGGGGCGGCATCCGC
>JAMPXM010000030.1 GCA_023701225.1 Pseudobdellovibrionaceae bacterium
AGAGCGAACCTTCTTGATCGGATGAGAAGCGATTCATCAGAAGTTCACTCAGCGCAAGATCTAGGACCGCGTCGCCGAGGAACTCAAAGCGCTCGTTATCGCCATTGGCTTGCGAAGGCTGCTCGTTACGAAAGCTCTTATGGGTGAGGGCTTGAGCTAAAAGCTCTGGCCTCGTGAACTCATGTCCAAGACGATCAATGAGACTCTGAATGGGTTGATCGGCAACGTTTTGCATACGACTCTCAGCTTTCGAGCGGGCGGCCGACCAGGCCCCCGTCCATTCGACTTTCATTGGAGTGATCGTATCCGGTCACTCGCACCAGGATTTCATGGCCGGGCCGAAGGACCATGGATTCAGCGCCCTCGATTTGCACGGGCCAATAATCACGCGTGAGCGCTTGCGCCCCGTGCGCAGGCGTATTGAGAATGAGCGCGGCCTTCACTTGCCCGACCTGCGTGAGCGCCGCACGCGCAAAACGCTCCGAACTCAGCTCACGCAACCGCGCCGCGCGCGCCGCACGCACGTGCTTGGGCACCATCGCATCCGCCATCAGGGCGGCGGCTTTCGTCCCTGGACGCTCGCTGTACGGAAACACATGAATCCGCGTCCACGGCAACCGCTCCAAGCGACCGTAGGTGTCCTCGAATTCCTCGTCCGTTTCCCCGGGAAATCCAGCGATCACATCCATTCCGACAAAGGAGCCCGGCACGCGTTCGGCAATCGCCGTCAACGCCCATTCCACGTCTTCGGCGCTGTACTGACGCTTCATCGCCTGCAGCACGCGCGTGTTGGCGGCCTGAATGCTCATGTGAAAATGCCGGCACAGACGTTCGTTCGCAAAAAGCGCGAGCAATCGTTCATTGAGCTCGACAGGCTCCAGCGACGACAATCGGACGCGTTCGATCGCCGTCTGCTCCAGCACCGCTTCCACCAGCGCCGACAAGTCGCGTGGCCGCTCTTGTGCCATTTCAGAATCTTCATAATCACCGATGTGGACACCCGTGAGCACGACCTCGCCGATACCCTGCGCATGCAATTCACGGATACGGCCGACCAACTCACGGATCGGAATGGAGCGGCTTTTGCCGCGCGCGTAGGGAATCACACAGTAACTGCAGAAGCTGTTGCAGCCATCTTGGATTTTCAGAAAGGTCCGCGTGTGTCCCGCCTCGACGCCGCCGCCGGCTTCCAGATCTTCCTTGCGGAAGATATTGCTGCGGAACACGCGCTCTCGTAACTCGCCACGGAAGTAACGATCAAGAAGTGACTCCAATTCCCCTTTATGAGAATTGGCGACGACAAGATCCACGCCCGGCAAGTGATCGAGCTGCGCGCCATCGACCTGCGCCGAGCAGCCGGTCATGACGATGGTCGCCAGCGGTTCACGCGCGCGAACCCGGCGCGCGTCTTTGATCGCGCCACGCGTGGCTTCCGCGGTGACCGCGCACGTGTTAAAAATGTGCACGGCGGGTTTATCCACCCGCTGTTGAAAGCCGGCGCGTTCCAGGCGCTTTTGCAAAAGTCCGGTATCGTAGGTGTTCACCTTGCAGCCATAGCTATGCACAACGAAGTTGTAACGCGAATTCACACGATCCATCCTCCGCCGATCAGTTGCAGATCCGAAGCTGCTCCCGTCGGGCGATACAGGACGGCCGCTTGCCCGGGGGTCACGGCGCGAACGGGCTCTTCGAACTCCACTCGCACCTCGTCGGTCCCCGTCTTGTGGATACGTGCCCACGAGCCTTTGTGGGCGTACCGGATTTTGACTTTGACGCGATCGCCGTCGGCGAGGTCGTCGAGCCACCGCATTTGCACGACGCGCGCGTCGTCTTGGTAGAGGTACTTCTCCGCGCCCACCCAGACCGTCGCCGTCGAAGCCTCGATTTTGATCACGTACAGCGGCTCGCCGGTCGCGACACCCAGGCCTTTTCTCTGACCATAGGTGAACAAGTGAACGCCTTCGTGGCGAGCCAGCACTTCTCCCGAAGGATACAGTCTGACTTCTCCGTGACGAAACAAATCGGGCGCCACTTGGTCTTGAATGAAGTTCGAGTAGCCTTTGTCGCCGACAAAGCAGATTCCCGTGGAATCTTTTTTTCGCGCGATGAGCAAACCTTTTTCCTCGGCGATTTTGCGCACTTCTTCTTTTTTCAGATGCCCGATCGGGAACATCAAGCGCGGCACGACGTCCGGATGAATCGTGAATAAGAAATAAGTTTGATCCTTCCAGTCGTCGGTCGACGTCACGATGGCCGGCCGCCCGCCGACGCCCATCTCGATTTTCGCGTAGTGGCCGGTCGCCAAATAATCACAATCAAGTTCGCGCATCTTGCGGATCAGATGATCGAATTTCAGATAGGTATTGCAGTTCACGCAAGGAAGCGGGGTCTTTCCTTCCAGATACGCGCCGACGAACGGATCGATCACAAACGCTTGGAATTTCGCTTCACAGTTGGCAACGTAAAAGGGGAAATCCAACCGGTCCGCGACCGCGCGCGCGTCATCGACGTCCGTGCTCGAACAGCACGTTCCATTGCCTTCCTCGATATCGCAACTGGAATAGTCCCAGACTTGCATCGTCATTCCGACGACATCGTAGCCTTGATCCACCAGAAGTGCCGCTGCGACTGAACTGTCTACGCCGCCGCTCATCGCGACCAGCACACGCTTGCGTCGGCCATCAGATCGGTCCATGGACCACCTCCGTAATGGATGTTTCCGGGGGAAACGCACGTACGCGCGCAACCACGTCTTTCAGAGCCTCAAGAAAACGCGCCATCTGCTCAGGCGTCGTCCCCCAGCCCAAGCCCACGCGTAGCGAGTTCTGCGCTTCGGCTCGAGATAGCCCCATCGCGAGCAGAACCGGAGAAGGTTCCGGACTTCCGGAGCTGCACGCGGCGCCCGTGGATACGGCGAACCCGAGAATATCGAGATTCATGAGCAAGGTTTCGCCATCGACTCCCGGCAAAATGAGGCTGGACGTATTCGGCAAACGCGGAGCCTCACCGCCTGTGACGCTCGCGCCGGGAATCTCCGCAAGGACACGCGCCTCGAATTCGTCCCGCATTTGGCGCATCACTTCGCCTCGCGCCGCGATCTCTCCCGCGTGCGCAGCCATCGCGCCCAGACTGCAAATGGCGAGCACATTTTCTGTTCCGCCGCGGCGATGACGCTCTTGCGCCCCGCCATGAATGAGACTCTCCAATTGCAGGCCCCGTCGCACGAACAAGAGTCCCGCGCCCTTGAACGCGTAGAATTTGTGACCTGAAAAGCTCGCCAGGTCCACTCCGAGCGCGGCCAAGTCGACAGGGGTCTTGCCCAGCGCCTGGACGGCGTCGGTGTGAAAGAGCGCGCCCTTTTCGTGAGCCAGCCGAGCCATGTCCTGGATCGGGAAGATATTCCCGGTTTCGTTGTTCGCGAACATGATCGAAACAAGCGCGGTCCGCTCGCTCAGCTTTTCTTTGTAGGCGTTCATGTCGATGAAGCCGCTGCGATCCACGCCGATGAACTCGACTTCGGCTCCCCGTTCGCGCAAGTACTCGGCCGTGCGTCGCACACTCGGATGCTCCACGTCGCTCAGCACATAGTGATTGCGGGCATCCGACGGCCGCGTCACGGCCTTTTGGAGACTCTCGAAGACACCTTTGATCGCCGTATTATTCGACTCCGACCCACCACTGGTGAACACCAACTCCAGCGGATCGCAATTGAGCATCTGCGCCAGCGAGCGACGCGCTTCGCGAATCAATAATTTCGGTTTACGACTCGCCCAATGAATCGAACTGGGGTTTCCCCAAGCCGACAACCAGTCTTGAACCTGCGGAGCCAATTCCGCGGCGACAGGTGTCGTGGCATTATGATCAAGATAGACGGTGTTTGCATCCCGCCCATTGGCGCAAAGTGTCGAAAATGGCATGCGCGCGAATCTAGCACAGTTTCACGAGTTTTCTCAAGAATTTAGGCCATCTGACCAGGCTCTGGAAAGGCCTTCACACTGGCAGCGTGAGGCGCGCGCGGGAACGAATTGGACGAGTCTCACGCTCCCGCTCTGGAGCTGATTTTTCACTCGGATCTTCAGATGAGTTGCCCGAGGAGTCCTCGGTGGTGTCGCTTTTGGAGCCGCGACCGGAATCCTCTTTGATCCCCGGTCCCTGTGGCCCGGAGGGCGGTATCTGGCTCGGAGCGTGATCCACGTGACTTTCGCTGTGGATGGGACGCCGGAGAAATCCTGTCGGTAGCGAAGTCAAAAAGAAGTCATGAAGCAAAACGCCGAGAAGCACCGCCACCACCAAATAGCTGGCGACCGATGGTGAAGTTTCCGACGCCTCTCGCACTCGCCCCTCCTGAACGCAGATCTCGCAATGACTGAGTCCGAGATCCGCTCCTCTTATTTTTTGCAGTTCAACTTTCACGCCAAAGCGCGGCGATGACGGCTGAACGTCTCATTTCGCGCGGCGTGCGCATGACTTTGAGATGACCACCATGACTCGACCTTGGGCCGTTTTTGAGTGAAGAGAACCACCGCTCTTGGCCCTGAGCTAATTTCCCGGGCTGATGTAGCCTTTACAGACTGTCCAGATCGACCAGACCATGGCCGTCCACTTGGATCTTTCCTCAATGTTCCCGCCCAGAAAGCCGAAGAATTCCATGATGTCTGGAAAAACCGACTGGATGGAAAAGTTCCGGGTCACGGAGACGAACCTGGAAAAATGGCGCAACGAAGCGGGTCCGAACGAGGATCTCCTGCGGTGGTGTCTGCTCAACGGCAAAATCACTGAGAGTGATTATCTGCAGTGGGCGTGCGAACATTACGAATTGCCCACCGTGGAAGCGCAATTCTTCTCGCTTCCTCCCGATACGGATTTCTGGGAAAAGATCCGCACCAGTGGCCCTTGGTCCCCGTCCTTGATCCCTTTGCACGAGTGGCAAGGTATGCTACTCGTCGCCTGCGTCTCTCCCGATCCACAAGCGCGCGTTCTGCAACCGCATCGCTTCGTGCTCTCTTCGGCGCGCGCTCTCGATATGCTATGGAAAACCCTCAATCATAACTTGGACCACACGACGAGAGCCGGTCTTGCCGCGACCACCTCCGTCACAATTCCGCTCAACGCAACAGTCTCGCCTGAGAAGGTGCCCGACGGCATTGCCTCCATCTCTCCTACGGCCGCTCCGTCAGTAGCGGAAGCTCCTGTCGCGGCGGCACCGGACGGCTTTGTTCTCAAAGATTTGTTCGCCAACGAATCACAAGTGCAAGAACCGGTCACTGAAGATGTCACGGCCGGCCCGCCCGCCGACGCTCCGGATGGTCTCGGCGGCTTGGGTGACTTGATCAACGTCAGCCGAGACTTGCCTCATTTCGGAGACACAACCGGAAGCGGTGCCGAGAGTTTAAATAGCTTAAACTTCGACGTCCCGGCGACAACACCGGCGACGGCGCTCGCTTCTCACCAAGAATCACCACCGCCGCCACCCGAAGAGTTAACACCGATCCCGACACCGCCATCGTTCCAACCACCTCCGGTCGATGTCGCGCCGGTCGCGGCGAAAGCACAACCGAGCGCAAAACTTCCGCCCGTCGTGGTGCCGCCGCCCATCGAGCCCGCAGCCCCCGTGGCAAAGCCGACACCGGCCGCCTCCAATCGCACCGCGCTCGACATGAGTCAAATGGGCCAAACAGCTCATGTCGGTACTTCTTCCGCTACGGATTTCGCGCAATGCGCGAATCTCGATGATGTGACCGCGGTGGCTTTTAAAAAAATGCAGCCCGTGTTTCAAAAATCTCTCATTCTCGTCTTCCAATCAGGCCAACTCCGCCCGTGGAAGTGGTCTTCCGGCGTTAGCCACGCCGGCAAGAGCAAAGCCAGTGCGATCCAGCTTGAAGAGCCCAGTATCTTCAAAATCGTTTACTCAACGGCGCTCCCCTATCACGGCTACGTTGTCACCAATCCGACGAACAACGCGTTCTTCGCCGAATTCAACGGAGGAACCGTCCCCGCGCATGTCACAATCATGCCAATTCTCGTCAACGGGCAGATCGCCGGCATGCTCATGGGAATGACGGATGCACAGATCAATTTGAAAGCCACTCTTCGACAAATGGAAGCGCTCACCGATGATGTCAGCCGAGCACTCACGCGTATCCGCTCCGCGAAAGTCGCTTAATGCAATTGCTCATTTTGACGGAACTCTCAGCGCGCGGCTGATCGCCGCAACACATTCGTGAAAAGTCCACGCGCCGCCGCGATCACATCTCGCCGCCACTGATCATCATCCGGATACGACCGCTCAAATTGCTCGGCGTCGACCTTCTTTGCCAATTCCGAACTCTTAAAGCCATGAAAGAGCCCCTGAAGATCCAGCACGAACCGATTCAAACCATCGATTTGCGCTTCGAGACTGTGACCGAGAGTTCCATATTCCAAAGTCAGGCCGCACACCCGCTGGCCTGGTCGTCGCAAATCTCCGAACACATTGTTCAAGCAACCGTGAACTTCGTAAAAGCCCTCCGCATCAGAGGCGGTGAATTCATAGAATGCACGATCCTCGTCAGACCGAAAGAGCTCGGCGATCAAGGTTTTGTCCGCTGCGCTTTCCGCCCCTCCCGTGAGCAAATGCAAGCGCCCACGATGACCGAGTCCCGTATGCAGATCCAGGCCGACGACGTCGCGATAGTCCGGCATGATCTCGCGCATGGCCTCGATGAACAAACGCGTCTGTGGCTCCGGCTCGCGACCACCGTATTCGAAATAGGCTGGATTCTCGAACTGACCAGGTGCCGTCGCTTTGACCAGCGCATCCAGAGAAACCATCTCCACAAGACTCTCGGACACACGATCCAAGCCGCCTCCGAACCAGACTTGCCCATCGATGGTGCTCATTGACTCCAGCAAATACGAACGTGGCGACGAAACCGGCTCGCGGCGCAAGAAACGCTCGCAATACAGTTTCGACATCGGATTCTGAAGTGCATAGACGTCGCCTGAAACCGAAAAATTGCGATTGAGATTGACGTGAGTTTCCGTACAACGCCGATGATATCGGAATCCGAACGGATTCATCGCATGGACAAAAAACAAGCCCACGTTCCGCCGATCGGCCTTCGGCAAGATCTCCTCAAACAACATCTCCATGCAGGCGGAGCCGGCATACGACTCCGAGCCATGTATTCCGGAAGTCACGACGAACAATGTCTCTTTTTTCTCCAGCGGCGGCAGGTAGAAATGATCGACCGTTAGATCTGAGTCCCGTGCTCCAGGGACCTTCCACTCGCCAACCTGAACCGGTCCGGGCATGGATCGAGCTCGCGTGCGAAATCGGGAGCGGGAGGAATCATAATTCTCTGGAAAGTAACGAACGTCTTGATCAACCATACGTACGAGGCTGACAAGCGCAATGGCCGAAGTCAACCCGCGACCTCGTCAGTCGTCAGATGCAAGGCCTGGATTTATAACTTAGTCAGACGCAGAGGCGCGATCGTTTCAGCCTCGGGCTCTTGCTGGGGTTGCGGAGCTTGCACCCGTTTCCCGACCAACCGAGCTTCGATCTGCGCCACCAGATGAGACCAACGCGCCAGCGCGTCCTTGGTGTTCGAGGATAGATCACCTCTGTCGATACTGAATCCAAACCGACGCTTGGGACTCACCCAATGCAGCTCGCCATGAATGACACACGCATCATAGTCCTCGGCATCGACATGGATCGTGTACTTGCCCAGCGGAATCGGGACCGAAAGCGTGCCACCGAGCCCACTGTCGCTGATACAGTGAATATCGAGCGGAATCACTCGACCGTCTTCGAGCACGACTCTTGCTCGAAGATCGACATCGTAGCGTTTCTCTTGACGCGTCCAATACGGAATCACTTTCGACTTCGGTATTAAATCCAAAAACTCGCGCGTGTTATACATTTCACGTAAGACCAAACGTTCGAAATCCGTGAGCGACTCGAAGACCTGAGTCTTACGGATGAAGAAGTGCTCGACAAGTTCCGGCGATAGAACCGGATCGGAGATCACGCTCCGCTTGCGTAACGGAAACTCCATATTCAGCGGCGGCAAATCAAAGAAGAATCGACAGAGATTTCGCTCCACCGGATTTTTGCCGAAAGTGACCACATATTCCCGCAAGGCTTTTCGGAGATCCAGGTAGGCACCGACAGCCGGCGCGCCGTTCACAAAGTCATAGGACGCCACCGTCTTGTTCGTGAGCTTTTTGAAAAGCAAGATGGCTTCGTAAAATGTGAACCACTTCGGATTCACCGCGATCAAGAAATGAGTCACCCCGAAATACTCCACGGCGTACTGGTGCGCGAATTTCAATAGCGGAAACAAAATCCGACCACGTTGCTGCCGAAATCCATCGCGGATCGCCAGGGACGACACTTCCGCGGGACGGCTGCCGGGCGGCAATTGATCAAGATCGAAAATTGCCTCAAGAGGCAGCCCGAACGCGTTTTGCCGAACAATCGACAAAGTTCCCACCACCAGACCGCCTTGGATGGCGATCAATGTGCTCGTGCTCGGCAACGCGTGGTACTTGGTCACCCGCATCCCCGACGGATGCGGAGTCATCAGGCCCTCTTTGACGTAGGCATCGTGTAAAAGCGAGAACGCCTGCTCAAGTTCATCTTTGGTTTCTGCGACCTTAAACCGAATATCCGAAGGCAATTCGCTGGGAAAACGCACCCATTGGCGAATCAAAGGACTGCGAATCGAGGCCGGCAAGGCCTGAATCAATTTCCAGGAAAGGCTCATTTTGCTCACAAATTCTCATCGGCTAAGTTTATATAGACTTTAGCCTCACACAGTCGCTTCAAAATGAGAACGGCACCACGAATCAATGAGTTAGTCCCTAATGCGAAACATTTTGTTCGAAACTTAGAATTCTCGTTTGGTTTGTCTAGGGCGCAACCGGCATTTCCGTCACTTCGCGTTCCCCGCCGCCCCGCATAGAGAAACGCAGAGCGAGCCTCGACCAACGCGGCGGCAGGTGATTCGCGGGCAGGCGATCGGCCCATTCGATGATGATCAACCCATCAGGTGCCGAGAACAAATCCCAGAATCCCGTCGATTCCAACTCGTCTTCGCTCTCCAACCGGTACAAATCGATATGGTCGACGCGGCCGCGGGTGGTTTCATACTCATTGTGGATCGCAAACGAAGGCGAGGCCGTCTCATCGCTTCCCAACTCTTCCAGAAGAAACCGAACCAACTGCGTTTTGCCAGTACCCATCGGCCCATCCAGCAAAAGTACCTGGCGCGTCGTCAAACGAGGAATCAAATCCCGGGCAAACGCTCGCAACTCCTCTAGAGTCTTGATCTTGTGAGTCTTCACAAAAGCGCGCCTCCCGCCAGACGAGCCATCAACACGGGCAATTGCTCGCGAAGATCGGATGCCGTGAGCGCGCGCTTATCTTTGCCGCTTCGCACCCACTCATCCGCCATGCGTCCGTGAATATATGCGGCCGTGGCAGCGGCCTGCACCGGCTCCACCTTCTGCGCAAGGAGACTTGCGATCATTCCGGAGAGCACGTCTCCCGTTCCCGCCTTGGCGAGCGCGGAGTTTCCGGCCATGATCACGAGACAACGATTTCGGTGAGCGAGAACGCTGCGAAAACCTTTTAAGAGGACATGGCACCCGGTGTAGCGCGACGCTTGGAGCGCGTGAGCGTAGCGATCTTTTTCGATGGTCTGCGCATCGACATTGAGAATACGTGCGAGTTCGCCCGCGTGTGGCGTCAGAATCCAACTCTCCGGCAGAGGGAACAATCGAAAATCGACACAGGTCGTGATCGCATCGGCATCGACGACCACCGAAGTTGCTCCTGAAGCACGCAGACGCTCAATGAGATCTGCGGTCTTGGCATTGACGCCAAACCCCGGCCCGATCACGACGGCATCCCACGCCTCCGGCCGCCAAAACTTTTCTTGCTCGATATTGGCCGTAAGAACTTCTGGCATCGACGTGAGAACATCCAATGGTTCGCCGAAACCAGCCAACGTCACGTAACCGACCCCCATACGATACGCGGCCGACGACGCGAGCAATCCCGCGCCCCACATCCCCGGCTGCCCCGCGAAAACCATGACACGGCCGTGATTGGATTTGTTGCTGGTATCCTGTCTCTTCGGCAAATACCGGCGCGCCAATTTCTCATTGAAACCAAAATGGCTGACCGCGACCTTACGAAAAACTTCCAACGGAAATCCGATCGGCAAAATCCGCAAACGCCCGACACGCGACGGCCCTTCGTTGACGAAAAAGCCCGGCTTCGCCAGACCGAACGTGCACGTCATTGCCGCCCTCACCGCCACACCGAGAACCGTACCACGATCGGCATCCAGGCCCGAGGGCGTATCCATTGCCACAATCGGACTCTGAACCGAGTTCATCACTTCAATTACACGCGCAAAAGGATCTTCGATGCGCAGCCGAAGGCCAGTTCCAAAAATCGCATCAACAAAAAGTGTGCAGGACCGGAGTTGCTCCATCTGACTTGGCGATGCCACGAGATCCACGACACGGATACCTTGTTTCTCCACGCGCTTCATCTGGATCTGAAAAAGATCGGACTGTTGTTGTTTTTGAGCCGACTTCTGGCTTCTTTGAAGGCCGTGCGGAGGAGCGATGACGAAGACAATGAGATCACGATGTCCGCTCGAATGCAGATGCCGAGCGACGACGAGCCCATCGCCGCCGTTGTTACCGGGGCCGCAGACCACGCCGATCGTGCCGCGCTTGAGTTCCGGAAAGTAGGACTGTTCGATCTCTCGTGCGGCGCTACAGCCCGCTGCTTCCATGAGGATGTCGCCCGGAAGCCCATACTCGACTTGCGAGAGACGATCGATCTCCCGGCTCTGCTCGACGGTCGCGATGCGCATCCCCACCTCCGGGCTCCGCATGAGACGTCAGACTGACATCCGCATGCGCCGAGCGCTTCAGGACAACTGTTTCTCCAACAACGTGGCGATTTCTTCGGCATGATGTCCGATCGCGACGCGATCGGGCCCTTCTACGAGAACGCGCACGACCGGCTCGGTTCCGGAAAAACGCACGAAGACGCGACCGACACCGTCCAGCTGTTTTTCAATTCTCGCGATCATCTCGCGATAACCCGCGATTTTCGACAATTCTTCGCGACGCCGCACACGAGTGTTGATCAGCACCTGGGGAACATCTTCCATTTTCGCGCTGAGTTCGCTCAAACGAAGACCGGTCCTCTTCATCACGGCCAGCACGTTCAATGCCGCGATACAACCATCACCCGTCGTCGTATGTTCCAGGAAAATGATATGACCCGACTGTTCGCCACCGAGGACATAACCGCCCCGACGCATCTCTTCGACGACATACTTATCGCCGACATCCGTGCGCACGACGTTCACACCATGTTCGCGCATGACCTTGTCCAAGCCGTAGTTACTCATTTGCGTAGCGACGATCGTATTATTCGGAAGCGCATTGCGCTCAGCCAAGTGCATCGCACACACGGCCAAAATGTGGTCTCCGTTGACGATATGACCTCGCTCATCAACCATCACCACCCGATCTGCGTCGCCATCCAGAGAAATCCCGACGTCGGCGCGATACTGAGTGACCGCCTCGGCGACTTTCGCCGGATAAAGTGCTCCGGACTTGTCGTTGATATTGAAACCGGTCGGCGTATTGCCGAGTAAGACGATCTCCGCGCCGAGTTCGCCAAAAATCGCTGGTGCGACTTTGTAGGCGGCACCATTGGCACAATCGAGAACGATCCGCAAACCGTCCAGCGTGTATTCCAGAGGAAAGCTGTTTTTCGCGTAGACGACGTAGCGTCCGTCAGCATCATCGATCCGCTTGCTGCGGCCGATCTCGGCCGCAGGCGCGAGCATTCCGTTCATGTCGGTCGCGACGAGTTCTTCAATCTCGCGCTCCATGGAATCAGGAATCTTATAGCCGTCCGGTCCGAATATCTTGATGCCGTTGTCTTGAAAAGCGTTGTGAGAAGCGGAGATCACCACCCCCGCATCGGCACGCATGTTCCGAGTCAAGAAACCAATTCCGGGAGTCGGCAGAGGGCCCACCAGCTGCACATGCACACCCATCGAGTTCAACCCCGAAGTGAGCGCATTTTCCACCATGTACCCGGATATCCGCGTGTCCTTGCCGATAACGACTTTGGGAAGTTTGTTGCGTGACGGACGACGGCGCAGAATGTGCCCCATCGCCTGCCCCACCTTCAACACCAAATCAGGAGTGATCGGATGCTGATTCGCCGTACCGCGAATTCCATCGGTACCGAAAAGTTTTTTTCTGGCTTTCGCGGTCTCTTCTGTTTTCGCCGCGCCCGCACCGCCGGCTCCGTTAGCTGCGTTTTTCAAATCATATGCCCTTACCGTTTTCATCCCCGACAGGGATGAGTTTGACATCGACCCACTCCGGCTTGATCGCTCGGACTTTCACGCCGAACGGAACTTCCACGTTCTTTGGCGAAATGATGGCACGGTTCCGTCCCGCCTTGCCGCGACTGAGATCGACCGTAATAGTGCCGGGATTTTGGCCGAACTTTTTTAGCGCCATACGCGGCCCGGCGACCTCGACCGAGACCTTCAAGTCGCGTTGCTCAGCCAAGACAAGTTCCTTGGGAAGCAGAAATTCAAGACCGACGTCTTTGGTCATGACGATATCACCACGTCCCAAGATGGTCACCCAGAGAATCAGTGTCACGAAAAGCGCCACCAGCTTGTAGCTGCCGTTGTCCGTGATCCAGGCTTTCCAATTGCGCTCGTTCTTTTTCACGTGCGTCGCCTCAAGGTTGCGGCCTGTATTTCAGGTTATAGCTCTCATACAATACGCGCCGAAGTGTCGCATGATCGACGTCTTGCGAGAGTTGCCCTCCCTCAACAACGCCGACGGAATTACTCTCTTCGCTGACCACGATCACCAACGCATCGGTCTCTTCGGTTAAACCAATTGCGGCGCGATGCCGTGTACCCAAATTTTTGTCGAGCGCCGGATTTTTGGACAGCGGCAAGAAGCAGCCAGCCGCATACAGCCGCCCGCCACGAATGATCACGGCACCATCATGCAAGGGGCTCGTCGGCAAAAAGATCGAACTCAAAAGCTCGACAGAAACCGCAGAATCCACCTCTGTTCCCAATTCAACAAAGTACTCGAGATTGATCTCTCGCTCGACAACGATCAAAGCTCCGTGCTTGCGTTGAGCGAGCGCGACAGCGCTTTTGGCGATCTCTTCGACGATATGAGTCTCCTGCACATGCGAAGCGCCCGTAAAAAATGGATTGCTTCCGATGTGCGCCAACGCACGTCGAATTTCACCCTGGAACAAAATCACGACGATCAGGAAAAGGTTGGAAAAGAACTTTTCAAGGATCCAGTTGAAAGTGAACAGCTCGGCCCAAATGCTCCCGAGGTACGCGATCGCGAGGATCCCGAGCCCTGAGAGCATCTGCACAGTTCCGGTATGCCGAATGAGAATGAGGACTCGATAAACGACGACCCACACCAGGGCCATATCGAGAAAATCCCGCCAACGGAATTGCGACTTGATGAGAATGAGGTTCTCAATGATGTTCTCGAGCAACGGATGCATTCTCCCCAGAACCTAACACACAATTTCAATGACCTATTCACTGACCTATTCACTGACCCGAATCATTCGCCGGACTTGAAGACACGCACCCGCCACCATCTTCGAACATATTTCGCCCAAACATGGTGACGGACATTCGACTTAGGCCGTGACGGGCCCTGTGCTACCGACCGGATCGGAGCCACTCGCCTTTTTCGCAGCTTCGTCTTCTTTTTCTTTCTGCTCTTTCTTGCCGAGAGCCTGCTCTTTGGCCAATTCGCGCTCTTTGCTCGAACGCTCACGCCGAATATCCTCGACGCTGTTCCCGCTGCAGATCATATCGACTTCGTGCCCATCGATGGTTTCATGCTCCAAAAGCGCCGCCGTCAAACGATCCAGGGTCTCGCGATTGTCTTTCAGAATTTGCAAGGCCACCTTGTAGCCACCATCGACGAGACGAAATACTTCGCGATCGATCTCTTCCGCCTTGGCCTCGGAATATTCGCGCGCGGAGCTGTTCTGCATACCCAGGAACACCGGGCCTTCGCGCTTTTCGTACGCAAGCGGCCCGAGCGCCTCGCTCATGCCCCACTCGCACACCATCCGGCGCGCGATATCGGTGGCGCGCTCGATGTCATTGCCTGCACCCGTCGTGAAGTCCTTGAACACCAACTCTTCGGCCGCTCGGCCGCCAAAGAGAAAGGCGATCATATTGGTCGCCTTGGTTTTGGAGAGATTGAGAGCCTCTTTCTCCGGCAACGTCTGCGTGATCCCGAGCGCCATGCCTCGCGGAATGATCGTCACTTTATGGATCGGATCCAAGCCTGGAATCATTTTGCCGACGAGCGTATGACCCGCCTCATGGTAGGCCGTGATGCGCTTATCCTCTTCGGAGATCACCATCGAACGACGCTCGGAACCCATCATCACCTTGTCTTTGGCCGACTCGAAATCCGACATCGTCAACTTGGCCTTGTCTCCACGCGCGGCGACCAGAGCCGCTTCGTTGACCAGATTCTCCAAGTCAGCACCCGAAAAGCCAGGCGTACCACGTGCGATTTTCTCGATATCAACGTCGCTCGCCAAAGGCGTACGGCGCATATGGACTTCGAGAATGCGACGACGACCAAGTAAATCCGGCTTATTGACAACCACTCGGCGGTCAAAACGGCCAGGGCGCAAAAGCGCAGGATCCAGCACATCCGGACGGTTGGTCGCTGCAATGAGAATGACGCCCTCATTGCTCTCAAAGCCGTCCATCTCCACCAGCAGCTGATTCAGGGTCTGCTCGCGCTCATCATGTCCACCGCCCATGCCGGCGCCACGATGACGACCGACGGCGTCGATCTCATCAATAAAGATCAAACACGGCGCATTGCGCTTCCCTTGCTCGAAGAGATCTCGAACCCGCGATGCCCCCACGCCTACGAACATTTCAACAAAGTCCGAACCCGAAATAGTGAAAAACGGCACACCCGCTTCTCCAGCGACGGCGCGCGCGAGCAAGGTTTTACCTGTACCCGGAGGGCCAACGAGAAGCACCCCTTTCGGGATACGACCGCCGAGCTTGGTGAATTTTTTGGGTTCTTTCAAAAAATGCACGATCTCCTGGAGATCTTCTTTGGCCTCTTCAACACCAGCGACGTCATTGAAGGTGACCTTATTCTTGTTTTCGGTGAGCAGACGAGCACGGCTTTTCCCGAAGCTCATCGCCTTACCGCCGCCAGCTTGGATTTGACGCATGATGAACATGAACATCGCCACGATCAGGATCAGCGGCAACCAATTGATCAGCAACGTCTGCAAGAGAGAATTCGTCTCGCTGCCCTCGTACTTTGGAATGATTCCGTTTTCGACGACAAGCTTAAAGCCTTCGCTATCGGTATTACCGGCAATCAAGAAGTCTTTGCCCTTATAGGAGTCACGAAACTGATCCTTGATTTTGCCTTTGATCTCGTTCGTGGTCTGCCTGAACGTGACTTCTTCGATATGCCCCTGCTTGAGAGCCTGCACGAATTTAGGATAGTCAAAGCTTGTGATGCTCGTGGCCTTGTGTTGCTCAAGCATCTGCCAACCCACAACACCCACAATGGCAATGAGTGCCCAGAGTGCCATGGTTTTTTGCGCCGATCGCATAGTCGCACTTCCTTTCGCAACCTGTATCCACAGGATAGCACGCCCTCGCCTGGCCTCACAACAAAACCATCCCTCGAGAGTGAGCTGGAACATATTGAAAAATCTCGCTCAAAACCCAACTGAGCGAAGGCAGAGGTGGAATTCTGACAGGCCGTTCGCCTCGGCGCGCACAAGCCCGAGGAATAAAAGCCGAATTAAACGGATCGAGCGCGGATTTGCTCTGCGTTAACCACCCAACGCAATCCGCCCACATCAAAAGTGAGACTCTTTTGGTCTGTGTCAAGGCGCTTACAGATTTCTAAGAGTCGACTCTGACTCAAATCTCGAACTCCGAGGTCCCGCGCGTAGAGCGCCAAAACCAAGCGCTTCTGCCGCAAGGGGAGAGACGTGAAGATCGTTCGTTCGATACCCCCATCAATCAAGCAAGTTTGTCCCATCCGGCTCCAACGCTCGGCCGAACGTCCATCGCTCACCGCCTCGGCGACAAGAACAAGGGAGCGCGCCAGACTTTCGGTCGCCCCAGGACATTTGACTTCCAGTTGCGGCAACCAAGCTCCACGCAACCAATTGCGCAAAGGTCCCAGGTCTTGGTTGGTGGGATCCTCCAACCATTCCAATCCGCGGTCATGCACATAGGCTTCGATCCGCGCACGCGGAGTCCCTAGCCATGGGCGCAAACGACCACCGTTTCCCCGGATCCGCATGGCTTTTAAGCCCGACGGACCGGTCCCGCGAATCAAACGCAACAAACGGGTTTCAAGAAGATCCTCACGATGGTGCGCGAAAACGACCCAGTCCCATTTCCCCGCCGTCTTCCGCGCCATGAGACGCGAATGTCGAAAATCACGCAAGGCCTCTTCTGAGAAAAAAGGCTCGGCCTCGCTTGTCTCCTCGGACGACGCACGCTCAAGAAAAAACTCAACTCCCAAGTCCTTCGCTCGCGCCTCAACCCAAACCGCGGCGCGATCACGCGCCTCTTGAATTTTGGGCTCCCAAGACGTCCCATGATGCACATGCACAACAGCCAGCGTGAGCCGCAAGCGCTCGCGCAAACGCACGAGAACCTGCAGCAACGCCACTGAGTCTCGCCCTCCGGAAACAGCCACGAGAAGCCGCTGACCTGCCATCGGCTGGAGAACCCGCCAAGTTTCAAATTCCAAAGGCTTCAATCGCGTGTCATGCATCCGGACGGTATCCTAACCAAAACTGCCACCGATGTCTCAAAGTTCCCGTGCATCCAGACCGACGATTCAACTGATTCCATTCATCCGATCCAACTCGATCCAACTCGCCGCGACCGACCGCGCAAAACGGCACTCTGACCAGGTCCTCAACAGGCCCACATCACACCCCGCCGACCTCAATATACTTAGATTTTTCGATAGCCTGGCACAAGCTTTGCGTCTCCATTTGCCGAGACGCTCCTGACGTGACCGACCAGTCTTCAGGAGGCAGTGAGCCCCTGACATCAGGGGCTTTCGGGCTCGAGAGCCCCGGTCTCGAATGGAGGCTTCCTTGCGTGCTCAAGCTTTGCTTTGGGTTCTGAGCTGCACCCTTGGTATCACGTGCATGGCCAGCGCGGCTCCCACCACGCCGCCTCCGTCGGCTCATGCGCTCCGCGCGCAGGCAGCTCCGCGCCTGAGCCGTAGCGACGCTCTCGCGCGCCTCAAGGAACTTGAGAAGAAATACTCACAAGATATTGAATCTACCAATCAATCGATGCGCCGAATTCTGTCTGAGTCACAAAGCGTCTCGCTCCACCAAAGTGACTCCGTACGGACTGAAAAACACCTTCTCAGTCTTCCGCAACGACTTGCGGACCTGCAGCGTCAACGTCAAGACCTCCTCCTCAAACGTGAATTCTTGGATCAACTGATCTTTCACATCGACTCGAAATGGACAACTCAACCGCTGAGCCTGTTGTTGGAACAGACACTTCTCGACATGGCGGGATCGGAACTCACAAGTAGCCAGCCACAAACCCAAGACAAACCGGATTTCTGGCGTTTTTACATCTATTTAAGCA
>JAMPXM010000294.1 GCA_023701225.1 Pseudobdellovibrionaceae bacterium
CACAAGTCCGGGTGAGAGATACTCTTGAAGAAGACGAGCTCATTGGTGTCGGCGGAAATTTTTCCGGTGACACGGATCATGTCGCCTTCAAAACCTTCTTTTGATGTGCGCTCGACCGCGATCGATTTTCCCTTGCCGGCCGCGGAGGTCGTCGCATCGTTGACCAGCCGCAAGTAGGGCGTGTCGGGATCCAAAATCACACGGGCCGGTTCACCCGCCTTCGCTCCCGGACGCACGAACACGTTCACAGAATTCCAGTTCATCGACATGGCGCCAATCGGTGCATCGTAAGCGCGATCGACGCGCGTGTTTTCACGATCCTGCCCGATGCGAATGGAGTCGAACCGAGAATCATCCACCACGATGTCGCCTTCCACCGTGACGATCCCTGTCCGCGTCAGCTCATTCACTAAAAACCACATGTTCTCTGAAACAAACGAAGGGTCACCGCCGCCTTTCAAATAAAGAGATCCCGCCAACGCGCCGCCATCCTTCAGTTTGGCGTCCGAGACGAGCTGGGTTTTATATTTGTAGCCGGGATGCAAAGTGTGGAAAATCGCCGCCGCCGTCACAAGCTTACTCAGCGATGCGGGGATAAACTGCGTTTCGCCGTTCTGACTGAAGATGATTTCCTGACCGCTCTCCGATTTGTCTCCCACCCATAGGCCAAGGTGCTTGGCTTCAAAGCCGCTGCGCTCGGCCAATTGTTTCAAGCGCGCATGAACGGCCGCATTGGCGTCGATCGCGCGACTGCTCGGGCCTTTCTCGCGAGCCAAGGCCGCCATGGGCGTGATCAGAAAACCAGAAGCCACCAAAACAAATCCCAGAACAGCCAAAGCCGTCCGAGTGGATACGGAATGCAGAGCGAATTTTCTCATTGGAAAAGTCTAGCCTTGAACAGGCGATGACTCCAAGCTTGAGGATCGGTTTTTCTCTGGAATTTTTTCTGGGCCGGCTCTAGCCTGATTCAGACGTAATTCACTTGAATCCGGGAGCTTTCGTCTGATGAGAGTTTCGTTTTTTCCAGCGCTCCTGGTTGGCCTCGCCCTCGCCTTACCCGCCTGTAAGCGCGGCGCGAAAAGCGACCCCAACACGCTTGTCATCGCACTCGGTGCCAGCCCGAATACTTTGGATCCGCGCTTCGCCACGGATGCCTCTGGCCAAAGGCTCTCAGGCCTTTTGTTCAGCTCGCTGGTGAGAATGGGACCCAACCTGCGCGTCAAAGGCGAAGCCGCCAGTCATTGGGAATATAAAGACAAGGTGTACATGTTTCACCTCGTGCACAAACTCGAGTTCAGCGACGGAACACCCGTCACCGCCGAGGATATCGCATTTTCATTCGAGCAATTCAGGAGCTCACGAAGCCCCTTCAACAGCGCCTTGCGCAGCATCGAAAGCGTGGACGTGCGCTATGACGAGAGCGGCAAGTGGGTCAAGTTGCGCTTGCGTGAATTCGATGCGACCTTGCTCGCGAATCTTTCGCCGGTCAAAATTCTTCCGAAGGCCCGGATCCTCAGCTCGGGCGATGACTTCGCGCGCGTGCCCATCGGTTCGGGGCCATTTCGCTTGGTCTCGCAGTCCAACAATGAAATTCGTTTGGAGGCGCGGAAGACCCATGCTTATGCGACGCCCAAAACCCAGTTCGCGAACTTTAAAATCATTCGCGACGACAACACCCGGTTTTTGAAAACGTATAAGGGCGAAATCGACATCATACAGAGCGAATTGCCGACGCAAAAAATCGCGACGCTCGAAAAAAAGGGCGACTTTCAGATCTTCAAGTATCCGGGTCTGGCAATGACCTACATGCTTTTGAATCTGCGCGATCCCGTTCTCAAAGATCTCCGGGTCCGCCAGGCCTTGTCCCACGCCATTTCTCGCGATGAGATTATTCAGTTCAAACTCGAAGGATTAGCGACGCCGGCGACGTCCATTCTGACGCCCGTGAATCCATTTTTTCATCCCGACTTAAAAACTCCTGTGTTCGACTTGAACGCCGCTCGTGCGGTTCTGCAACAGGCTTCAGTTGCCGGGCATGCGCTCACTCTGAAAACATCCAACTCGCAGACCGCGATCGAAAACGGCAAAGTCCTTGTCCATCAACTGCAGCAAGCGGGCCTCAACATCCAGCAACAAAGTTTCGAGTGGGGAACCTTTTACGGCGATATCCAAAAAGGCAACTTTCAATTGGCTACGATGCGATGGGTGGGATCCGTGGATCCAGACATCTATCGTATGGCTTTGCATACACACGAAACCCCGGAAAATTCCGGACGCAACCGCGGCCACTATTCCAATTCAAAGTTGGATCGTTTGCTGGAAGAAGGTCGACGGATTTCAGACGAGGATGCCCGCATCCGGCATTATCGCGAAGTGCAACGCCTCGTGTTTGAAGATCTCCCCTTCATTCCACTCTGGTACGACACTGAAGTGGCCGTCGTGCACAAACGCGTGAAGGACTATCAACCACCTCGCAACGGCGATTTCTCCGCTCTTCTCACTGCCTACAAAGAACCCGAACCCCCACGGGACTGAAGACCGGTTGTTGGGCCAAAGCCAAGGAACGTCAGCTTCGGTTGGCGGTCGCTTCGGGACATTGATACTCTGGAACGAGTGAAACCTCCAGATACGCATCGACTACGCAAAATCGATTGGCTGATCGTGATTCTGCCCCTGTTCTTCACTTGGGGTCTCGATCGTATTACGAAAGTCTTCGCCGAGGACATCCGCGGCCTGACCTTCTATGGTCCCTTCGGACTCGTTTTGCATCACAATCACGGTGCGATGTTAGGACTCTTTTCCGACCTACCGGCGGTTCTGCGTATTGTGTCGCTGTCGACCGGCGGAGCCTTCCTGCTGTGCGCGTTCGGCATCGTGCAATACATTCTGCCGATCAAGTCTCTGCTTCTGCGCAGTGGTATGTCGGTGCTTCTGGGCGGCATCCTCGGCAACGTCACAGACCGGATTCTCTTTGGCTACGTCGTTGATTTCTTAATCCTGGGTGCGCCTTCTAATCACACGCCGGCATTCAATTTCGCCGACGCGCTTCAGTGGGTCGGCTATGCGATGATCGTCTTCGCACTCGTACGCGAAGGCGAAATTCTTTGGCCGGCCGACAACACCCGTAAGACGTACTGGGTGAACCTCAGATTCCAACTGCGCTATATCGGCATTCTGGTCGGCGTCGGTCTTGGTTTCGCGGTGATCGCCGGTGTTTATGCCTACACATTCTTGCGCGTGACGATCATCGATCTCATCGGGCACAACTCGCGCATCATGGATCAATACTTGATCCCGTTCGTGATCACCTACTTATTGGTGAGCTTCGGCTTCGCCGTGATCCTGTTTCTGACCGGGCGCGTGCTTTCGCAGCGAATCGCCGGCCCTTTGTATGCTTTCGAGCGATTCCTCGACGATCTATCCGCCGGTCGCCCCAGACGCTTGCGTCTGCGCACGGGAGATGAATTCCGCCACCTGGAAGCCCTCAGCGAACGCATCACCGATGCCGTTCTCACGAAATATCCAAACCTGATGCCGGACGGCAGCTTGCCCAAACAGGTTCCCGATCAACCCGCCATCGAACAAATGCCAACCATCACCGCAGAAACCGAAGGCTCCGAAAAGTAACCAATCTCGAGACATCGCGCCGCGTA
>JAMPXM010000295.1 GCA_023701225.1 Pseudobdellovibrionaceae bacterium
CACAAGGGGTGGAAGGTCGCCAATGTGCCTCTCGTTCTCGGAGCTCCGCTCCCCGAAGAGCTTTTTAAGATCGATCAACGTAAAATCATTGGTTTGACGATTGACGAAGAGAGTTTGCAAAAGATCCGCCGCAACCGGTTGGAAAAGTTCGGGCAAGATCCGGGCGGGGAGTACGCGCAATTCTCCTACATTCACCGTGAAATCGAATACGCAAGCGAGCTCTTTAAGAAGAACCGCCGCTGGCCGGTCTTCAATGTCACCGAGCGAGCGCTCGAGGAGACAGCCGCAGAAATCACGCGCATCATCGTGGCGCGGATGGGCCTTCCTGATAAGTATCTGTTCTAGGGTATTTCCACATATCGATTTCGAGTGCCTTCACTTCAGTTCGTGCCGAAGCGGAGATGGATGGCGTGGGCGCTTTCCATTTGTCCGGGACCGAAGCTCTGGCGATCCAGCTTGAAGCCAACATCCAGGCGCAGAGAGCCGACCGGCGAGTTGAATCGTAATCCGACTCCGGTGGAGTCGCGGTATGGGTCGCGTATATCCACGCCGGCCTGATTGATCAGCACGGCACCTCCGTCATAGAAGAGCACGAAATCCACGAACTCGCCGTACACAGGTAAACGCAAATCCGACTTGAAGAGATGATAGCTGCTGTCGTTGCGGAGTTTGAAGAAGCGCGGCTCTTCCTCGTTGAGTTGATGCACGTTCGGAATGCGGCCGAGATCTCCGAAGTCGAAACCCCGTATCGTGCTCTGGCCGCCGAGAAAGAAGATCTCGGTAGCCGGAACAAAGGAATTGGCTTTGTTACTCAAGTTCGCCACATAGCCCGAGCGGATCGTGTTTTCCCAGACGATTCCAGAGGACTTCCACGGCTTCCAGAAATGCGTAAACTCTCCGAGCAGCTTCGTGAAGCGGATGCGTTGATTGCGGTCATCGCTGCTGCCGAGCACGGGATCAGAATATTCAGCCGAGGCCGACGCGAAAAATCCACGGCGCGGAACGAAGGGATTGTCGCGATGGTCCCAATCGATCGTCGGGCCGACCTTGGCGATGTTTTGTGATTCAAGAGTGTCTTTGGTGTGACGATTGAACTTACGTTGGTTGGAGAAACTATAAAGCGTCTGCGTCCACTTCAGATGACGGGTGAGGTCGCGTTCCGCAAGGAAGGCGATCGTATTGCGTTCCTGGATAACGATGCGGTTGTCGCCGGAGGTGGATTGCTCTTCGGCGCTGAATTCCTCGGTGCGGGTGAGGTTTACGCGGCCGCGGTTTCGCCCACCGAAGATGTAAGGTTCCAGATAGCCGATATTGACTTCGTTTTCCAGATAGCTGATCGCCGGATCCGTCGAGTACTCAACCGAAACGCGACCGGAGATCGCGCGCGCGGTTCCGCCTAAGTTACGGTACGCGATCCCGAGGTATCCGCGGGTATTGACGCCGCGCTGACCGCCGCCGGTTTCTGTCGTCACGCCGATTCCGCTGGTGAACAGACCAGGGTCGCGATCGATGACTTCGACGACCACCGTGCGTTCGGCGTGATCGGTTCCGGCTTCGGAGGTCGAGATCGTCACTTTGGAGAACAAGCTCATGCGCTGGAGTCGTATGATCGAATCTTCGATTTTTGTCGGCGTGAGCGTGTCGCCGATGCCGAACTCCAACTCGCGGAGAATGACGTAATCTTTCGTGAACGTGTTGCCGACCACGGCGATCGAAGAGACGGTGACCTTTGGTCCCTCATGGATCTGCACCTGAATGACGGCGTTGGTGTTGGTGTCGTTGTACGTGACAAGCGCATCGGGGCCTTCGTTGGTGCGCTCGTTTAAGATGCGCATCTCGAGGTAACCCTGACTCATGTAGAACTCTTTCAAGCGCCCGAGTGCGCCGGTCAGTTCGTTCAGGGACAAAGGCGTGCCCGCGCGCATTTGCATGATATCGGAGAGATGCGCCTTGGAGAAGGCTTCCACGCCTTCGAATTTCAGCTGGCGAATCTGCGTCAGCGGACCTTCATCGATATTGATGAAGATCGTCGCGAACTCGCGTTCCTTGTCATACTCCGTGCGCACGCTCTGCACGCGCGCTTTGATAAAGCCCTGATTCTGCAGTTCGACCTTGAGATTCTCATAACCGGTTTCGATGGCCGCGCGGTTGTAATAGCCCTTTTCGACCAATTCGGAGCTGTGGGTGGAGATGAATTTGGCGTAATACGCCGGAGGGCGGGACACGTTGCCGGCAATCTCGATTTTTCGGATGCGGACGCGTTTGCCCTCTTTGATTTCAAAGCGGATCTGATAGCGTTGACTTTCCTCGAAGATTTTTTCTTTATATTCGACTTCGATGTTCGGGAACCCGTTGTTTTGATAAAGCTTGCGGATCCGGTCGGCCAGGTCCGCCGCCGGGCTCGTCGTCAGGCCGGCGAGTTTGTCGAGATCGATCTGGCGCAAAATGCTGCCGGGCTCGTAGTAGGCGATCCCGTCGAAGAGAAATTCATATTTGTACGCGCTCTCGATCAGATAGGTGAGCTTTGCCTGGCTACGATCGGAATTGTAAGTGATCGCCGGTTGCGAGAGGCGGGCGGTCAGGTAGCGGTTTTGCGAGAAGTAATCGCTCAGATCTTTTTGGAAACTGAGAACGTTGGTTTCGGACATCGGCCGCTGCAGCAGCGTCCGGGCCAGACGCTGCGCGCGTGTGACGATGTCTTTGTTGGGAGTTTCAAAATTGACTTCCGTGATTCGGCACGGAGGGCCTTCGCTGATCGAGACGTTCACTTTGACTTCAGTGTCCGAGGGCAGCGCGAAGTCGATTTCGATTTTCGCGTTGAGAAAACCGAGATTGCCATAACGCTCTTGTAGGACTTCTGAAGCGGCGACCAAGTCTTTGCGTTCAAAAGACTGTCCTTTGGCAATGCCGAGGATGGAAAGGATTTCGTCTCGGTTGACTTGCTTGTTCCCTTTGATCTCGATGTCGCTGATGCGTCGGACGAGGCTCGCCATCAAGACCCACTCGCGTTGGTCCGCCGGGCCCCGCTCCAGGACTTCGATATTGGCGAAACCCTTAGTGGTCATCAGATAGCGGAGGATCGCGTCGACCTCAGAGAGAGACACGCTTCGCTCAAACGCTTGCGGGAAGCGTTTTTTGAGCGTGAGAATCTGATTGGGCGGCACGCCTTCGAATTTCAGAACACGTGCGGCACCCGCGACCGAAGTGAACAGAAGTCCGAGCGCGATCAGGACACCGATCACCGTGCTTTGCATCCAACGAGCAAGAGCTCGCGGGCAGGCGGACGTCGTCTTGAATTTTTCCAGTTTCACGCGCTTCATTTGAACTCAAATCTGTATTCGAGATCCAGACCGAATTTGTCTTGGTTTTCTTGCGTCTGTCCCGTCGTATCAACCGATTCCTGCCGGTCCTGACCCTCCCAACTGCCGACCACGGAAATGCCGCGCGACAGTTGGTACTCGGCCTTGGCTTCCGTCTTTCGGGAGTTGCCCAGCGACTGGCTCGCGCGAACGCCGAATTTCGGCGTGAATTTGCGGCTTGCCGTGATTTTCGGAACCGCGACGCTATTGACGTCGTCAACGGTCGCGCTCACATCGAAACCGGTGACATCTTTGAAG
>JAMPXM010000031.1 GCA_023701225.1 Pseudobdellovibrionaceae bacterium
GAAGTGGCACGCGTGAAACTCAGGCGATAGCCAAAAATATTCCCACGACCCGTCGCGAAAGGTCCCGCTTCGCTGGTCTCTCCGCCATCTTGATGCAAATACGAAATCTGTGTCGTGGGTCCCCACGTGTTATGCGGGAACAAACGGAACTCAATGCCGGGAGAAACCAGAATCTGCGGATCGAACTTTTGCCGCGTCGTATCGACTTCGACAGGCGGATTGTTTGGAAACTCCGCCAGCACCGAAAGATAGCCACTCGTGGTGCCTGATCGATAGCCGATATCAAACACGCCGACATGGTGCCGCTCGACCCGCGGATACACGGAAACTTCCGCCACTTGCGTCGTCGGCCCCAGCACAAGCGGAGCATAAAAAGGGAGCATGAGATTATTGCGTGGCTTAGAGAGATACCCTCCCACGCTCCAGGGTCCGCCTTCCTCACGATGGCCGAGCGAGAAAAGCGCGCCGACCGTTCCTCGGGATACGATTTCAGAAATGTCTGCATCGATGATGTGGTAACGGATTTCAGTCGGTTGTTCGAACAAGATCAGCGAATTGGTGGGCTCGGTAAACCACGGGCTGGCGGAAGAAATGCGACCGTTTTTAAGTTCAAAGACTGGGCCTTGTTCAGGAATGAAGAGGTAGCTACCGAACACCGTGAAGCTCGCGCCGGAACCCCTCCACGTGATAAAACCACCCGTTAAGCCTTGCTGCTGCGGCTGGAGGAAGTCCCAGCGGAACACCGGCTGAACAATTCCAAGACCCCAGTCTTCGTCGAGTCGGCTCCAGTGTTCTTTCTTACGTCCAACGGTGATTTCCTGCGGCAAAATCGAGATCGAATTTTGACGGAACTGGACATAGGCTTCGGGCACATAACCTGTGGCATACTTGGCGAGATTTGTGCCGACGCGGCCGCCGACATCGATGGCGGCTTTGATCCACGACGCTTCCGCCTCGCCATGGTAGTCCGCGTGAATGAGATGGTATTGCCGCTCGCCGTAGAGAGTTTCTTCGCGAGCGAAGTAGGATTCGTAGGCTGTCTCAAATTCCAACCATTGAGCTGCAGGTGACGCATGCCCGATGAAAACGATGAGCCACACCGCCAAGACGGACCAGCCGAGATGATTTGAAATACCCTTCGAAGCCATTCGGTCCTTCTCCAAGCCGACACGGCCCCGGAACACCCGCGCTCAAGTCGATGCTCTAAAACTGAAAAAGAGCCATGTTTTTCACTGACTTGCGCGACACAGTCAAGACGCGAGATCGGCGTGATTCAGTGTGCGACCGACACCGCATCGGCACGAGGGCCATAGATCGGATGGGGACGGACCGCCGAGGTGAGATCTGAGTCCTCGTATTCAGAAGAATTCAGCTGAGAAATCGTAACCTTAGGCGCATAGCCACGTGCGGTCAAACGGTCCCCTAAACCACCGCCGTACGCGGCATGGAAATCTCCGACGAGAATCACAAGAGTCTGCTCAGGCCGCCGTTGCAAATAAGAAATGGCCTCTGTCGCCATGACATCATCCCAAGCGCTCTGGGCCTCGAAATATTTCATTACGCCTGCGCTCGGAATATGCCCGCCGCCCATGACTTCCATGAAGCGTTGAAGATAGCCGTCGTTTCCAACGACAAAGTCAGACGGTAGTTGGGCCCGTTCCGCCGGCGTCAATCCCGCGACGCCCTTTTTCGCGATCGCGCTGGTGAGAGCACGGGGTGCATTGAGCGCGACCGTCCGGCCGGATGCCTGAAGCGGAAACAAAACTTGTTCTCGGTAGAACGAGAACGGCGGATCCGTCCAGCCGAGTTTATGCAAGAAGGCTTTTTCTGTCGACGGGTCGGCCAGATACGCGTCCACGAGCGGCTGCTGACCGCGGTAGAAAAACTCCATGCCGACGCTGACATTGAGACCTGCCGCAGCCAGAGTTTGAAGCACTTCGACTTGACGACGGTGATGTGGCTCAAAACCGTGGCTCTCGGCAACAATCACCACATCGCCGGCTTTCACATCGCGCAGAGTTTCGGCCAATGTGACCGGCTGTGAAGTCTGGCCATCGAATAGCCCGCCCGCAGCGAACGGTCCACTCGCGCAAGCCACTTGGCTCACGAGCGCCACTGCTGACACCGTCAGGATACGCGAACTTAAAAATCCGATCATCCGTACGAGAAAATTCATGACGGCCCCCTTCATGCGAGACGCGACTTTCCTCCTCCCAAAGTGGGAGGTCAAGCCGGATTCTTTTGCTTGGCCAGCCAAGTTTGTAACTCGGCGATCACCCACGGCCCCGCATCTAAAACCAAGTCATGGCCCGCCGTCGGATGGCGCCGCAACTCGCAATGCCATCGCTCGGCGATCGCTTCGGAACAGCTCGGATGCACCATCCGGTCGGAAAGGCTATTGAGAAGAAGCGTGCGCGCCTGTGGCGGAGCGAGCGGCGGCTGATAACGTGCGGCCGCCAGCAACTGCCGAGCAAACGTCCGACGCGAAATCGGCCGGCGCTCATGCACATGCGCCCATTCCCTCGCGATCGCGGCATACAGTTCCGGCCGGTTCGAAACCAGACTCACCACATGATGCTCACGGCGCTCCGTGTCCGTTTCGCCGATCGCACGAGCTAAAAAGGGATAGGCATCAAACCAGAGACGTTTGTAAAACGGCGAACATCCGCGAAAACTCGTGTTGATCAACACGAGGCCCTCAACACCGCTCGGATCCTGATGCAGCCACTCGATCGCAACCATGCCACCGAGGGAAATCGCCAGCACATACGCCGGAACTCCAGGAATTCGACGCGCTTGGTAAGTTTCACGCACGAAGCGAGCCGTCTCTTCGATCGACAACGGTGCGAGCTGGTTTTGAAATTCTCCCGTTCCGGGCAAGTCCAACGTGTGAATCGCGTGCTCCGGAAATGCCTCGCGCAGTTTTTCGACGAAGCCGGCCCAATGCCCCGACTCACGCGCCAATCCGCGCAGTAAAAACCACTGCGCCCTCGGCGGCGGCGCTGGTGTTTTATTCGTCATACCAAATTTCCCTCGCCCGCAAGATCAACTCTTGGCGCCGATCTTCCGGAAGATGCGTCCAGCCGTTCGGGCTCAGCAGCACCCGATGGAGAAAATCAAACAATGTCAGATGACGACGCAGGATTCTCTGCAAGCGATGAGGCTGAACGGGATTGAATGCGCCAAGCGCGGAAAAGAGATTTCCCGGACTTTTCTTCAACCACAGCCAGGACCCCAGCTCGAGCGTCCATGGCAAAAAGACGTGCGCGGGCTGCGCCACCATTTGTTGCTCGTACAAGTAGTCCCAGAGATCACCGTGCGTCGTGTACTGCTTCGCCTGAGGCTCGATGCGATAGAAATGGTTCGGGTAACTTCGGTCGAAGAGCTGTTTAAGTGCCGCGACTTCCGCCAAGTGCGGTGGTGGCTTTTTGCTTTTTGCAAACGGGAACCACAGGCGGTCGACCGCGCCGAACCCCGAATGCACGTCGATCGCGAGGCTCAATCGCGAGGGAAACATTTCCCGCCGGACGAAGTCGATCACCGCTCGCGTTTCGATTTCCATTTCGGCTTCGCCGCCGACGCGTCCGCGATACCATGGTAGATGCGGGGAAAACGTATGACCGCCGAGCAAAAACCATGGAGGCTCGTCGGCTTCCACGGGAGCGTTGCGCATCAAATCGACGCCATTGCCGTTGGACCGACGCTGGCGAAACATTCCCACCGGATTGACGATGGGCACGAACACCATGCGGGAACGGGACAGACGCTCCTGCCAAGTCACGTCCCACTTGAGAATCTCGGAGATCGTGCGAAGGAAGGCGATGACGACTTCACTGCCGATTCGCTCCAGGCCGTGAACACCGCCAAAAAGCCCGAGGCACGGAGCGGATTTGTCTTGGCTCCCAAGCACCACGCCATGAATGGGAAACTCCATATCCTCATGTTGCACACGAGCGAGGACTTCGACACTCGCGCGAGCGCCAAAATCCTTTAAGACTCTTTCAAGAGTGGAGAGTTCAGGGAGTTTGCGGTTCTGGATCGCTGTCGACATAAACTTCCATCAGCTTAGAGATTTTTCTATCGCGGAGCAACTCGCGCGGAGTCCGTGACATAGCCCGCAATGATGGTCATGATGACCAGCCCTGAGAGTCAAGAATCGAAACTGAAAGCACGATGCCGCCCACCAAACCGCCCCAGAGCCAATATGCCGTTGTCGATGCCGCAAGCCACGGCTTGCGACTCGACGTTTTTCTTGCCCGGCGCTTCGGCCAAGAACTGGACCTCTCTCGCCGTGCAGCGCGAGCGAAAATCGAGGCGGGATCAGTTTTCATCGGTGGCAAAAAAGTCACTCGCCTCAGTCACGAAGTGCATTCTGGCGACAAAGTGGAGCTGCGCCTGAGCTCCACGGATGATCATACCGGTCAGGATCGGGCGGACCAGACAACCGAAGACTCGACAAACATCGGCTGGAGCGTCCGTGCCGAGTGCGTGATTTACGAAGACGAAGATCTGATCGCCATCGACAAACCGCCAGGACTTCCCACACAAGGCACATTGGATCCGAATCGCCATCATCTCGTGCGCGCCGTTGAACATTATTTGCGCGAGCAAAAAAAACGAAATGATGAAGAAACCTATGTCGGCCTCCATCAACGCTTGGATCGGGAGACCAGCGGCGTGATCGTGATGACCAAGAGTCGACGCGCCAACAAGGGCTTAGCCGACCAGATTTCCAATCACCGCATCACAAAAATCTACAACGCGATCTCGGCCGCCCCTGAAGACGAACATGCTCTGCAGTGGACGGTCCGAAATCACTTGCGGAAGCAGGGACAAAAGCGCGGAGGAACACCGGCGCGCATGGAGGCCACCTCGTCCGGCGGAGATTTGGCGGAAACCGACTTCGCGTGTCTGGAACAAATGCCGCGCGCTTGGTTGATCGAAGCTCGACCCAGGACCGGCCGGATGCACCAGATCCGCGTGCATCTCGCCGATTCAGGACTCCCGATTCTCGGCGATCCTCTCTACGCCGCGCCGACGCTCGCGCGGCGCGCCCCGCGCTGCATGCTACATGCACGTGAACTTCGTTTAACACATCCGGTCACCGGAAAGATCCTTCACCTCGTCGCCGATTTACCTTCGGACTTCAAAGTTCTCCTGAATCAACTGTCGATGGTCTAGACACTCGGGATTACCGTGAAACGGACATCTAAAACCATCATCTCAAATCGAGACAGACGCGACTTTGTCGCGCACCGCGACCTCACTTTGCTATATGCTAGAAGCACAGACTGTAATCGGAAGTAGTCGCGACGTCGCCAAAGCCGGTCACCAACTGGCGCGTTTCAACCGCATTCCAAACTCGTTTCGAATTCAATCAGGTTGGTTTAATGAGCAGACAGAGTTGCAACAGGATCTTGTCCGAAGACGGGTTTTCTCTCATAGAAATGGTGATCGCCAGCGGTATCTTGCTGGTCCTGGCCCTCGGTATGTCGTCGTTTTACACGACGATGAGCAAGGAAAATTCCGCTCTCCAACAAAAACTCAACACCCTTGAGCTCGAGCAGGCCGTCGTTCGCCTGCTCGGGGATGCGGACGCATGCAGCTGCATGTTCAGCGGTTTGGCCATGGGGACGATCAACAGCAACATCGACTTATCGACGCCATTAAAAAATGGATGTTCCTCCGATATTCTGATTGCTCCCGATAAACCAATTTCTGCGTCCAGTTCGGTCACCGTAAACACCATTCAACTGAAGAATCTAAAAGTCATTGCTCCCGGTCGAAGAGGCGCCGATTTGGAAGTGTCTTTTTCAAATACGGTGAGAGCATTGAAACCGATCACAATTCCTTCACTCGGCTTTGAAATCGCCGCGGGAAAAGTCACGCAATGCGTGGGCACGGCCGGAGCCCAGAAATTGTGCCAAGACATGGGAGGCATTTGGGATACGACAAGCTCGAAGTGCCAAATGCCGTCAGACATCGCGACCCTCTGTGCGAAGTTTGGCGGCACCTACAGCTCCGTTTCAGGCAGCTGCCAACTCCCGACCGCAACAGCGTCGAACACGACCGGGACACCAACGGCAACTGCGACATCCAACATGAACTGTCCTAAGTCGTCTTGCTACATTGACCTGAGCTTTTCAAACTACCAGCCGGGAGCCAAAGTCACATTCTCCGGTAAATGCACTTACCCTGATCCCGGCACCGGCGCGACGACGACATGGCCGGGAAGCGAATCCACCAACAAATATCTCGGAACGATCAGCTCGGCAGGGTCTTACTCCTACACAGGAATGTGGCCTTGCGGAAGTTCACCCAATGTCACCTGCTCTCAGAGTTATGCAGTCGATGGGGCGACCGTCGCCAGCAATATGTGGAAGTGCCCGCCCTGATTTTACCCAAGCCTACCGCTGGCACTTCGAGCACCAAAACGTACTCCGACCGCCAAGCGTTTTCGCTCGGATGGGAGCACGGCACTGGAGACAAGGCTCACCTTCACGGTCGTACACGCGGAAAGTTTTCTGAAAATCTCCGTCCGCACCGCCAGCGCCGTGAAAATCGGAAATCGTTGATCCGCCCGCCAAAATTGATTCCTTCAAGAGATCTCGCACAGCGACAGTCAGCCGATCACACTCCGCGCGTGTCAGTCGACCCGCGGCTCGCGTCGGCCGAATGCCGGCTCGGAACAGCGCTTCCGAAGCGTAAATATTGCCGACACCAACGACGATTTTCTGATCCATTAAAAACACTTTGATCGCAACCAGGCGGCGACGTGATTTCCGCCAGAGGTATTCCCCGTTCCAGGTATCCGTGAACGGCTCTGGACCGAGGTGACGCAAAAGTTTGTGTTGGCTTTCCATTCCAGGTTCGATCCAATCGAGAATACCGAAACGGCGCGGATCACGGTACGCGAACCACCGACCATCTTCCAGCTCAAGCAAGACATGATCATGTCGGTCCCGCTCGCCGGGACGAACTTCCCGCCAAGTGCCCGTCATACCGAGATGGCTGAGTAAAATTCCCGCTGGAGTTTCAATGAGCAAATATTTCGCGCGTCGACGAACCGCCAGCACGCGCTGCCGCGCCACTTTGCGTGGCAATGTCGGCGGGATCGGAAAGCGAAGATCCGGCCGCATTAGCCGCACACGACGAATCACGGCACTTGGGCCGAGCAACGCTTCTAGATCGCGACGAACTGTTTCAACCTCGGGGAGTTCGGGAATACCAACCTCATCTTCAGAAACCACCTGGTAGGCGGCTTTAACGTCGAGCGCGAATCGGAAACTCCTCGCCGTCAGGGCAAGGTTTTGTGTCGTCCGTATAAGCTCCGTAGCAAAGTCCACTTTCGTTGGCGATGGCAAAGAATTGCAGCGTGCGTTTGTTTGAATGAAATGTTCCATGTTTCGGAAAGGTCGTTGTCCATTTCTGGACTTCCCTTGGATCGTCGATATCACCGATACCGGCGATGTAGATTTGCTTTCCCGTGCGAAGTATTCGTCCGACTTTTTCCAGCCGAGTTTGGCAAGCCTCTTTACCTAACGTATTCATCTGCGCGACTACAAGTACCGTGTTCGCATCATCGAGCACATTGATCATGAATCCATAAGGAACGTCTCGATTTTCTGAGGCCCGTTCGCATTCAAGAAGAATACGATCGGGCGAAACAGAAAGCTCAACTCGGCGACCATCTCGATTGGAAACTCGATAAGTCGATGAAGCACAGCCGAATAACTGCAACGAAAACAGAACTAAAATGCTACTTAGTTTTAAGAATTGCATAGTACTTTCTGAAGCTCGCGAGCGCGTTGTCTTTAAATTTCGTATTACTTTTCAGAAGACCTTTGTATTCCAAAATGATCTCTTCAGCGGTCGGATCTCGACCTAATTTTGACTTTGCGATCACTTTCTTCCGTGAAAGCCAGCGCGCGGCGATAGGAACCGCGATGTTTGGATCTTTCAAATCTTTGAGTCGAATTTTATTGAAGATAAATTGTTTCGCTTCGCCTCTTGGGTCTTGAACTATCTCGAACGTTTCTCTGGTAATTTGAGCGAATCCTATAGCTGTGGGATTTCCAGGAGGATCTTTTCTGAAACCGGATTCGCTGGCAATGAGAGCTTTAAGTACATCCGGATCCAGAGGCGGTTCAACTTTTAACGTCTTGTTAAAATAGTCGACCCAGACAGCAATGAGATCGTCATACGAGTCTGGACTCTTGAATTCCTTGATCGTACCAACCGACGGAAATACGATTTTGGATTTGTCATAGGACTTGAAAGTTGAAGCGATCTCTTCGGGGCCGAGATAGGTGCCAGGTAGTCGCCGAAGATGTCGATCGACAGTTGTGATTCCATCTGGATTTTTACCAGAGACCCCAACACGCCGTGAGTGCTCGCGAACCGTTGTGACTTTCTGTTTCGGCTTGGATTGAGCCACTACCTACCCTTTTATACGATTTTTCCGACTTTGCCATCTGTTTAACTACGTTGTCGAATGCATAGGAATCTTGTGGACTGAGACTTCGTCCCATGGCTCTGATTCGGGATTAAATCGCGGTAATATGAGTCAGAGATGGTTCGCCGGAAATCGCTGGGACGACACGGCTGCTGCAAAATATCTAGCAATTTCAAGTTGTTATGATTGTCGGCACAAGGCCGCCGATTTATGTTGAATTTCGGCATTATGATGCCGATTCTACTCACATGTACACTCGAATCCTTGATCTCGATTCCGCTCTCGAGAAAAAAATCATTTCTTGTTTGGTCCTCGTGCGACCGGCAAATCCTGGCTGATCAAAAACCAACTGAAAGACGCTCAAGTTTTTGACCTCCTCAATATCGAAACGTTCACGCGTCTCTTGCGACGGCCCCAGTCTATGAGCGAAGAGATCACTTCAAAAAAGGTCGTGCCCCAAAAAGTCGTGATTGATGAAATTCAGAAGCTCCCGCAGCTCCTCGATGAGGTACACAGGATGATCGAAGAGCGTGGCATTCGATTCCTACTCACCGGCGGCTTGCCGATGATTTGGTCGTCTGATGAATATTGGACCGACCTACAGGCCTATGTGCACCTCTATCTCAAAGAAGAAATCATCGCCGAAGCGATCGTTCGAAAAGTCGACCATTACGCCCGGTTTCTCGACGTCATCGGCCATCGCTCAGGCGACGAACTGAATTACCAACAGATCTCAAGCGACTCTGCCGTGCCGGTGAGAACGGTCGCCAATTTCGTCGAAGTCCTCAAAGACACGCTGCTCGCCTTCGAACACTTCATGATCCAGGAAATCCGAGCCTACCTCGGCTATTCCAAATCCGATCTTCCACTCACTTATTGGCGAACCGTCGGAGACAAACACGAGGTCGACTGCGTGATCGGCGATACGGCCGCGGTCGAATTCAAGTCGTTTGAAACCTTCTCGGAGAGATCCTTATCTGGCCTCAGGGCCCTCAAATCCGAAAAGAAAGTGAAGAATTTCTATTTGATCAGCCGCGACCCGATCCGCCGAAAAATCGACGGGATCGAAATTCTGCCGTACGACGCTTTCCTCCAAGCCCTTTGGGATGGCGAAATCATCTGACGGCGCAAGCCACGAATCTCCCTCGTTCCCGTTTCTTTTTAGGATCAAACGCATGACAAAACAAAATCGCTAGACTCGACCCGAACCAGATCTGGCCTCCAGTCGAGATGATGAAAGACTACCGAACATAAATCAAAAGTGGCATCCTGAGGTCAGTGAGGGGCCGTTCATGAGACTCAAAGCCGTCGCCATCGTTGCTTCTCTTGTCACGGTCATAGCAATCATCGTCTTCCTATTCCGCGGACCGGCCGCGAAACCAGTCGCCACCAATGATTTTAGCTACACGCTTGGTCACCAATACGGCCGCAATTTGGTCATCCAAGGAATTCAGCCGAAAGAAATTGATATGCGGTCCTTTCTAGAAGGCGCGAAAGACGTGCTTCAAGGCCAAGCGGCGAAACTCAGTGCCGAGCAGATGCAACAAGCCTTGCAGAGTTGGCAACGAACCCGCGACGAACAGACAGCACTCGTCGTTCAAGCAAATCAGAGTGCCGGGACCAAGTTCAGAAGCGATTACGCCCGCCAAGAGGGCGTACAAAGCACTCCCTCCGGACTCCTCTACCGTGTTCTCAAGACAGGGGCAGGCCCGCGCCCGAAAGCGACGGATCTTGTGCGCGTTCACTACTCCGGCAAACTGGTCGACGGCACCGAGTTCGATTCTTCGTATTCACGTACAAAGCCTGATGATTTGCCGCTCAGATCCGTCATCGCGGGCTGGACAGAGGCGCTGACTCTTGTGCCAGCCGGCAGCAAGGTGCAAATCGTGGTTCCGCCAGAGTTAGGATACGGCACGCAAAACCATCCTAAAATCCCGCCAGGATCGACCCTGATCTACGACATTGAACTCTTAGCAGTCCTTTGAAGTTGCCCTCGGCATCAGACACTCCCACACTTTTGTCCGACGTCTCAAATCGCGCAGCCCGTCCCAAAACGAGGTAATGAGTCAGTGAATTCTGACGATGAATCAATTTTATTTTGAGATTCGCGCAAGAGTGTCTAAAGACCAGGCGAAGGAAATCCGAACCAATTATTAGCAAAGCTTTTGGGATGTCTCAAAAATATCCAAAAGGGGAAGTCGCACGTGCGTGGTTTATGCCCCAAATTCGAAGGCACTTTGTCCGCGTCAAGCACGCCGCGCGCGCTTATTCTATCTCCCCGCCGTATTTTTTTCGCACTCATCATCTCCCTGTCCACCGCTCTCGCCGGTTGCGGACAAATGAATATGAGCATCCGACGGATCGGCGGCAATCATAGTACTCCCGACTTCTTAAAATCCGAGATTCTGATCAACGGAACAGGCATCGCCGACGGCGTCACCCAACTGGTGATGCTCGTCCGCTTGCTGAACTCGGATGGATCGGTCGTGGTGGGGCATCGGCCGGCGTACCAAGTCGCGTCGGGCCTCGCGCTCGCGGATACGCCCTGCTCGATCAGCGATCAGAATGGAATTTCCGTCTGTTTATTGACGGCGAGTTTGCCTGGAATTCGGACATTGCGCATCGTCAATCTCGGTCAAGCGCGAGTGGAATCCGGCGTGACTTTTATTCCGCCCGGACTCACTCCCCCCGCGCGCGGCTTCGTCGCCAGCGCCAACACCGGGACGACAGCGAGTGGCCATCAGGTCCGATCCTCCGTCGGCGTTTATCACACTGGAATCCGTTATCGGTCTCCCCAGGGCTATACCGTGTATAGCTCCGTACAAGGAGAACTGGCGAAATGACGACAAATACATGCGCCCCAAATTCCGCTCATAGGAATCGTGATCTCGCGCATGTCGCTCGATTCACACTGGCTTTATTTGCAAGCTTGATTCTTTTCGCGCAAGACGTGCATGCCGGTGGCACTCCCGGCAGTCTCACGTACCAAGGGCGCATTCTAAAGCCGGACGGATCCCCTCTTGAAAGTAACAACGTGCAATTCACCTTGCAAGTGCGCAGCCCCGGTTCGGAGTCGTGCTTATTGTACGAAGAAACGCATATTGTGAACATGGCCGCCTCGGATGGCGTGTTCTCGCTCGTGGTTGGCGCCGGTACACCGACCGCCAATAGCCTCGCCTACACACTCAGTCAAGTCTTCGACAATAGCATGCCATTGACTGGCCTCAATTGCGCGACCGGCAATAGCTATACGCCGTCGACAGGCGCCTCGCGCAAGTTCCGCGTGTCGTTTGATGACGGCACCGCGGTCGTTGCGATCACACCTGATCACGATGTGCAATCGGTGCCGTATGCCCTGCACGCCTCGCAACTCGAAGGCTTGGGTAAGGCTTCATTCATCCAAGTCAATACGGCGACGTCGAACTTGTCGCAAGCCAATGCCAATCAGCTCTTCCAACCTGCGAATTTCACCGAGCTCATGAACCTCCTCAACGGCACGTCGACGCAATATGCGAAGTCGATCGATCTGCCGATGTCCGGTGCCGCGTTGGATCTCTCCACGGGTGGAGTGATCGTTCCGAACACGCCTCCGTCGGCGACTTCGGCGGTCAATCGCACTTATGTCGACGCCACTCTCGGTGGAAAGTCGCTCGACGTCTCCACGGTGGGCGCGACGGCCGGCAATGGCAAAGTGCTGACGTGGGACCAAGCCGCCAATAAGTGGGTGGTCGCGGACGTGACCGACGCGAGCAAGCTGCCGCTCGCGGGCGGTACGATGAGCGGCACACTCAACATGGGCGGCAACAATATCCTTTCCTCTGGCCACCTCCAGTTGAGCTCGCAGAAAACCTTGCTCCTGGGCACATACACCGCGGCACAAGAGACCGCGTTGACAGCGTCGTTGACGGTCGCCGATAAGGGCCGTTTCTGGTTCAATACCGATACGAATGAATTGCGATTTTGGAATGGCAGCGCGGCTCAGAATGTCGGCATCGGCACCGTAACGAACGTCACGGGCACAGCACCGATTTCGGTCGCGACCGGCACGTCGACACCCGTGATCTCAATCGCCGATGCGACGGCGGCGTCAAAAGGCGCCGTGCAGGTTGGCAGTGGCTTGGCTATTGCCGCAGGTGTCGTGAGCGCCGACATCGGCACGACCTCTGGAAAAATCATGGGCGCGGATGCCGTTCCACAGTGTTTGGGGACACAGAAGCTTCAGATGAGCGCAGGTCCGACATTCGCTTGGAGCTGTGTTGCCGATCAAGGCCTGACGGCTGAAACCGATCCGAGCGTACAAGGCTTCGCGAAAGCCGCACCGCCCACGTGCGCCGCTGGCCAAGTTTTGAAATCCGACGGAACAAACCTCTCTTGTGTCGCCGATGCAGGGCTCACTTCAGAAACAGATCCAAGCGTGCAAGCATTCGCGAAAAGCGCTCCACCCACGTGCGGTGCCGGACAAGTGTTGAAGTCCGACGGAACGAACTTGTCGTGTGTCGCTGACTCCGCGACGGACACGAGCAAACTGCCGCTCGCTGGCGGCACGATGAGCGGAACACTCAACATGGGCGGCCAAGACATTTCGGCGGCCGGCAATGTCGCTCTCAACGCGCAAAAAACCTTCGGCCTCGGTATCTACACCAATGGTGAAGAAACAACTTTGATCGGCGGCCTCGCCGCCGGAGACAAAGGCAAAACCTGGTACAACTCAACCAGCAATCAAATCAAGTACTGGAATGGAACCGCGACGCAAGTTCTCGGCATCGCCGGCAGCGGCTTGACTTCCTTCAACGGTCAAACCGATGGCACGCAGGCATTTGCCAATGGTGCCACGGGCACGGCTCCTGCGTTTGTCAGCGCCAGCGGCACGCACACGTTGAATATCCCGCTCGCCTCAGGTGCTGGCGTCACGGCAGGCCTTATCTCAAAGGCTGACTACGATTCCTTCGCAGCCAAGCAAGCCGCGCTCGGTTACAGCCCAGTCAACAAAGCCGGCGACACCATGAGCGGTGTGCTCAATATGGGTGACGGTGTTACCAACTTCAATATCGCCAACCTGCTCGACCCAACTCTCGCCCACCACGCGGCGACCAAGAACTATGTCGATGCCAATGTCGCGGGTAAACCGCTTGCCGCTCCCGCCGCTGGTCAAAATGGGCAGGCGATTCGCTGGAACAATGGCGCTGGAAATTGGGAATACTTCACTCCGAACTCAGGTTCCGTCACGAGTGTTTCTGGCACTCTGCCGATCTCGGTTGCGACTGGCACATCGACTCCGGTGATCTCGATCGCGGATGCCACGGCTGGTGCCAAGGGTGCTATGCAAGTCGGTAGCGGCTTGGCCGTCGCCGCAGGTGTCGTGAGCGTGGACATCGGAAACACCGCTGGCAAAGTCATGGGCGCGGACGCGGTTCCGCAGTGTACGGCTGGACAAAAACTGCAGATGAGTGCAGGTCCGACATTCGCTTGGAGCTGTGTCGCTGACCAAGGACTCACGGCTGAAACCGATCCGAACGTGCAGGCCTTCGCAAAAGCGGCTCCGCCAACTTGCGGTGCCGGACAAGTGTTGAAATCCGACGGCACGAACTTGTCGTGTGTCGCCGACTCCGCAACAGATGCGAGCAAACTGCCGCTCGCTGGCGGCACGATGACCGGTGCGATCAATATGGGCGGCCAAGATATTGCGGCGGCCGGCAATGTCGCGCTCAATGCGCAAAAAACCCTCGGCCTCGGTATTTATACTGACGGCGAAGAAACAACTTTGATCGGCGGCCTCGTCGCCGGGGACAAAGGGAAAACCTGGTACAACTCAACCAGCAATCAAATCAAGTATTGGAATGGAACCGCGACGCAAGTTCTCGGCATCGCCGGCAGCGGCTTGACGTCCTTCAACGGTCAAACCGGCTCCAGCCAATCCTTCGCCGCGCCCGGTACGACCGGTACGGCTCCGGCTTGGTCTTCAAATGCCAACGTCCATACAATCAATATTCCTCTGGCGTCAGGTGCTGGCGTCACGGCAGGTCTCCTCTCAAAAGCAGACTACGATTCTTTTGCAGCAAAACAGAATGCTCTTGGCTTCACTCCAGTCGACAAAGCCGGCGATACGATGACCGGTCTGCTGGTGCTCTCCGCCGATCCAGCCGCGAACTTGGGCGCGGCGACCAAGCAATACGTCGATTCCTCGATCGCCACGGCCGGTGGCGCGTATGTCAAGAAAGATGGCAGCGTCACCTACACGGCAGATCAGTCGATGGGTGGCTTCAAGATCACCAGCGTCGCCGATCCGGCCGCCGCGCAAGATGCGGCGACCAAGGCCTACGTGGACTCTGGCCTCTCGGGTAAGCAAAACTCAATTGGCTTCACTCCCGTGAACAAAGCTGGCGACACGATGAGTGGTGCACTCGCACTTCCCACGAACGGCCTCGCGGTCGGCACGACCCAATTGGTCGTATCCGGAGGCAACATCGGCCTCGGTACGGCGTCACCGGAAGCGCAACTGGATATCGCTGGTACGGGCGCGATTTTGATTCCGCGCGGAACGACGGCGCAGCAACCCGGCACGCCGGTCAATGGTATGCTCCGCTACAACTCGACGACGAATAAGTTCGAAGCTCGTGAAAACGGCGCTTGGGTGAACATGATAGCCAGCGGCGGCCTCACGAGCCTCAACGGACTCACCGATGGCACGCAGACCTTCGCCAATGGAGCCACGGGCACGGCTCCCGCGTTTGTCAGCGCCAGCGGCACGCATACGTTGAACATCCCTTTCGCCTCAGGTGCTGGCGTCACGGCAGGCCTTATCTCAAAGGCTGACTACGATTCCTTCGCAGCCAAGCAAGCCGCGCTCGGCTTCACTCCGGTCAACAAAGCCGGCGACACCATGACTGGAGCTCTCACTCTCCCCGCCAATGGCCTTGCCGTGGGTACGAACCAACTTGTCGTAACTGGTGGCAATGTCGGTATCGGAACAAATTCTCCCTATTCTGCTTCATCAGCACTCTCAATCAAATCGTCAGTGGCAGCACATTTGGGAAGCGCCATCAATTCTGGCAACAGCACTCTCAGACTTGAATATGACGGAGGAGCTTCGCTTGGTTCCATCGGCGGAGGTGTTACCTTCGCTCAGAAATACATAAGTTCACAAGGTGACATGGTTCGAACTGGTGGCATCTTTGGCGTTAAAGAGTCCGCGGATGGCGGCTTTGGCGGAGGTCTCGCATTTTACACACAAGGCAACAATCCAAACGCGATGAATGAAGTCGTTAGAATGACGAATTCTGGCCTGGTCGGCATCGGCACAGCTTCGCCAGCAGCGCAGCTGGATGTCGCTGGCACGGGAGCCATGCTCATTCCGCGCGGAACGACGGCGCAGCAACCTGGCACGCCGGTCAACGGGATGCTCCGCTACAACTCGACGACGAATAAATTCGAAGCTCGTGAAAACGGCGCTTGGGTGAACATGATCGCCAGCGGCGGCCTCACGAGTCTCAACGGTCTCACCGATGGCACGCAGACCTTTGCCAACGGTGCTTCGGGCACGGCTCCCGCGTTTGTCAGCGCCAGCGGCACGCATACGTTGAACATCCCGCTCGCTTCGGGTGCTGGCGTCACGGGAGGCCTTATCTCAAAGGCTGACTACGATTCCTTCGCAGCCAAGCAAGCCGCTCTCGGCTATACGCCGGTGAACAAGGCCGGCGACTCGATGACCGGTGTGCTCAATATGGGTGATGGTGTCACCAATTTCAATATCGCCAATCTGCTCGACCCGACACTCGCCCATCATGCGGCCACTAAGAACTACGTCGACACCGGCTTAAGCGGAAAGCAGAACTCGCTCGGCTTCACACCGGTCGACAAGGCCGGCGATACGATGACCGGGCTTTTGGTTCTCTCCGCGGACCCGGCGGCGAACTTGGGCGCGGCCACCAAGCAATACACCGATTCTGCGGTCACGACGGCAGTCGCGGCGAAAGTGAGCAAAGCCGGTGACACAATGACCGGATCACTCACTCTTCCCGCCAACGGACTGGTCGTTGGCACGAACCAACTTGTCGTTGCCGGAGGAAACGTCGGTATCGGCACGGCGTCGCCAGGTCAAAAATTGGAAGTCAGCGGCAACATCCTCGCGGGTGGAAATATCCATGCCGCTGGCCAGATCTCAGCAAAAACGCAGACGATCGCAGGCGGAACCGCCAACATTGATTGGAACAACGGAAACGCCATCCTCACCGATTACAACTGCGCTTCAAACGTGGCGTTCGCGAATATGCGTGATGGCGGTACGTACACACTCGTGATCACGGACACAGGAACCACACAATGTAACTTCAGCACGACGACAACGGGTACAGACGCCGCGACAGTGACCTATCGCTTTAAGCCGGCCAATGGGATACGCACAGCGTCGTCATACACGGTTTATACGTTCATGCGTATCGGAACCGTCGTGCTGGTTTCTTGGACTTCAGGGTTCTGATGATGCGATGGATTCTCGCGCTACTGACATGGAGCCTGTTGATCGCGCCGCTCGCCAAGGCTGGCGGCCCCATTCCATTTCTGTTTATGCCTGCCCAGCAAGGGACCGCGCCCTACATTTGGATCGGCGGCGGCGGCGATTCCAACTGGAATAACACGGCAAATTGGTCCACCGGAGTGGTCCCTGGATCCGGTCAGGTCGCCATATTCGACGATCACTGCAGCGGCGCGAGCTGCAATGTGACCGTGAACGTCGATCCCAATGTGGGCGGCGTCGATATGAAGTCCACATACACAGGCACGATCACCCAAAGTGCGGGTGTCATCATCACCGTTGGAAGCTCCGGCTGGCTGCAAGCCGGAGGTACTTTCGTCGGGAGTAGTTCGACCATCATGATGACAAACTTTGGCAAGCTGAACCTGCAAGGCGGGAGCTTTACGTCCACGTCAGGCATTCTGCAATTCGGTGGCAATGCCGGGGGCAC
>JAMPXM010000296.1 GCA_023701225.1 Pseudobdellovibrionaceae bacterium
AGCGCTGGTGCGCGCGCCGGTTTTCTCGTCGGCGATGAAATTTCGAAAATCGATGGATATGACATCGGATCGGTCCAAGAGATCGCGACATCTTCGGGACTCTTCGAAGGAAAGCGTCGGGATCGTCCGTTGGCATTGAGTGTGCGGGCTGAATCGTTCGTGCTGCGGATGGAGCCGGTCTTGACTGTCGTGCGGGAGCGAACCATGCGAGTCCGGATCCCGAGCTTGCTGGCTCGCTATTTTGAACGGCAGGCGTGGGTCGACATCGCGGCTCAGCTGAGGCGCGCCGAACACGTCATTCTCGATTTGCGTGGTAATGCGGGCGGGAGCTTTCCGGCGATGCTGCGTGTGGCATCCGCTTTCTATTGTGAGGAGACCCGGCTTGGGACGATCTTCCAACCTAAGAACGAGCCAGGTGGGCTCGAAACAGACCTTATGGATGAGCTGTCCGCGCAAGCCCAGCTCGAGCAGCTAGATGGCGTGGCGCGCTTGCACCTGCGGACATTCGATTCTTATCCTTGCTTCGATGGCGCCGTGACGGTGTTGGTGGATGGAGATACGAGCTCCGTTGCGGAAATTTTGGCTGAAAGTTTTTTGGATCGGCCGCGGGCACGAGTGTGGGGAATGCCGACGGCGGGTCAGGTCGTGATGGCGCAGTGGTTTCCGATTTATGGGCTGGGTGGCGGAGATTATAGCGTTTCAATCCCGATCGCGGGCTACCGGACGCGGAGCGGGCTAGAAATGGAAGACGAAGGTCTGGCTCCGGAACGACTGCTTTATTATGAGCGCGCGGACGCGATTCAAGGTCGAGACACTTGGATTGAGACGGCTTTCAAAGACTCACGATTTTGACCGTTTCGCGCTCGACAGGTGTCGAAACTATGGACGGCCCTCTGCTATCAACGGCGGTTCCAGCGGGTGCTGGGCGGGCATATTCCTCGCAATGGAGTCTTCCTAGATCGGAGCCCCGACTGGGGCTTCGCAGTTGAGGGAGGTGGCGTCATGTCTCAGAAGAAGGACGATACAAAGGTCATCGACTTGTCTCAGCGTCTGACGCATCTGTCTCAGCACTCCACGCTCAACACGAAACTGAAGGATCTCAAAATGAGAATCGATGCCGAGCAGGCCAAAGTTTTGGTGACGACATCCTTGATCTCGGTTCTCTTTCTGGTGACATTAGCCAATAACGCATTGCTGTCGGCTCCGGTGGCGACGGTCATGGATGAAGCTTCGATGTCGAGTGTGGCCGCCGGCGAACAAGTGGTCTCGAGCCGCGGACCTGCCTCCGAGCGCAATCCGGCAGCGGTTCCGACGGGAACGAGCCAATGGGAAGATGAAATGGTCGCTCGCATGGCGAAGCTGGAACTCAGCGCCAGTGAAAAGGTTGGTCGTCGTCCTTCTTCCTTGGACCGTCTCACGTTTGAATTTCTGGAAGGCAAGTACGCCGTTCGCTTGGAAAACGGCAAGATCCGCGAGTTGGAGTTTTCCGATGCCGCGCAGGCCGGAGACCGTCCGAAATACGTGAACGACCGCAGGCAATTTTTAAATGAGAACCGCGACCTTTTGCCGGTTCAATTCGTCAAGAGCGTCCGCAGCGAAACTTCGCGCGATGGCGGTGAGTTGATCGAGTCCTACGACCTTTTGAACACGGCCAATGTTCCGGTGGCGAAAGTGCGTTTTCATCTCGATTCCGCCGGACGCATGATCTCGATGAAAGTCCTGCGTTCGCAGGTCGCCCTGAACTGATCTCATTTCGAAACGCGCCCGGCGTCTGAATCTCGCGCCGCAGGCCTTGGGCCGCGGCGTTCGCATACCGATACATCCATATGGTCATTGAAGATTTTCCGCGCCCTTCGGACGAGCGGTCCGATCGAGAACGCGCGACTGTCCATCCTATTGCGTCGCCTACGTCACATGTGGGTCCGTCCATGATCTCTTCGGCGGCCCCAACGGATCGCCTAGCCGCGTTCGTCGCCGATTTGATTCTACTTGTTCCATTTATATCGTTGATGACCTCTCCGTTCCGTCGCCAGTACGACGTTGCGCTACTTCTGGGCGATGAAAGCGGGCGTTTGGTCGCGATGAGTTCGATCGTCTTTGGCGCCGTTTTTGCCGCCACGATTTATCAAACAGCGTTTCTTGCGCTGTGGGGAGCGACTCCGGGCAAGCGGCTGCTGGGTTTGAAAGTCGTCACGCTGTGGTCGGGCCGCAAGCCGAGCGGGCTTCAATCGTTTTTGCGTTCCTTTGTTTGGTGCATGGAATTCTGGCTCTTGCTGGTCCCGTGGCTCGCGGCTTTGCTCAACGAGCGACGTCGGCCTTGGCATGATCGGATCGCGGATACGGATGTCGTGCCCGTCGATCCTCAGCGCGCCGTGGGCCCTCCGACCGTGACGGAGATAGCCATGGCGTCAAGCGTTCGCGCGGCTGTCGTGTTCGCTTTCTGCGGTTTTTTTTCGGTGACTCTGTTGAAGTCTTCCGATCCGAAGGCGCGCGAACGGGCGGCATTCGCGAACAATCCCTATTTTTGTACGCAGGTGACCGAAGCGAGCGAGGATTGGCTCGGCACGGAGGCCACTCCTCCCTCACGTTTGGACGTCGCGCTGGCGCTGTTCGGCGCGGATGCGATCGCCGAACGATGCTTGGAAGTCGAAGCGGAATACGCTCTGTGGAATGGGATGATCTCTCCTTCGGCCTACATGGCGAAAGCGCTGGCGCGCGCGGATGAAGCTGATGTCTACATTCAATATGCGCGCAAAGCGTGTGAGAAGGGTGCTAAGGAGCCGGCGTGCCAGCTCGGACGTCTGCTGTCGGGTTCAGATTCGGGATCTGCGGCTCCGGCCGCGGCGGGCAGTCTCGGCCCGATTGAAGTGGATGAGGTGATCAAAGGTTTTAGCACCAGCACTCCGCTCTATCTTCGGGTCTATGCGATGCGCGAGTTGGTCGCTGCGAGCCGTTTTGAAGAGGCCCTGCGCGTGAGCGAATTTGGCTCTCCTCATCGCAAGCTCGGTTACTTTTTCGCCAGCCATCGCGCACAAGCGCTCTGGGGCCTGCACCGGCAAAGCGAAGCGCGATTGGCGGTGCAATCCGCCAACGAAGGTTTGAGTTCTGCGCAGCGTACGGCATTGGCGCGCTGGCTGTGCTCGGCGGAGAACGCCACCGTGGGAAGCTTCGCAGATGGCCGAATGAGTCCTGCGACCGACCGCGGGATGTCTTGCGCGGTGGCCGCGGCGCAGAGTTGTGGCTTGCTCCGCCGTGCGGTTGAACGGGACCCGACCGAATTGGAAGACGCAAACACTGTGGTGGCGTGGATTCGCGGTGAAGAATGCATGGCGAGCGGCCGTCCGGACGTGGCGAAAATGAGGCGTCTTCTCCCTGAATCTGAAGGACAGTTGCTTTTGAGCGGATTGGAAAGCTCGTTGTCTGGCGACGTCGTAGAGGCTCGGAAACGCTATCGGCGGCTCGTCGAGGAAACCGAGGACGACAGCCCCTTCTGGTTCGAAGCCCAAGCGCGTCTCGTTACGGTGGCGGAGAATGAAGCCGATCTGGAGGCGATCCAGAAGCGCTGGCAAGACAGCGAGTCCGGTGAGCCAGGGTGGCTGCGTC
>JAMPXM010000032.1 GCA_023701225.1 Pseudobdellovibrionaceae bacterium
CCCGGCAAATCACGCCGGAAACCAAACGTCGCATACTCGTTCTCGAGCGTGAGGCGGCTGGAGAGTCCAATGGAGTTTGGATTTTGTGACGACACAAACCTATCTCCACCTTGGCTCCGTTCCTCTCGCACCACGTCGGTCCAGGTGTGAAACATGCGGATCTCTTGCCCGGACCGTGGCCAAAGTAGCAGGGCCACGCCGAGATCGATCTCTTCCTTTTCACGAGAGGGAATGCCGTAGAGCGAGACGCCGAAGGCGGGAGAGACCGTCGAGAGGAGTTCCAGGATTTGGCGTTCTCGGTCCTCTTCCAGATCGCGCTGAATCCAGTGCGTGAACCGCAACTCCAGGCCTTCGCTGAGCATTTTGCTGAGGCGGACGCGTTGATAATGGAGAAATTGTTTGGCGCTTAAACTTCCGAGCGCGAGTTCAAAAGCCATGGGCCGAGAAAAGAACGCGGCATCGCTTTGCAGATCGGGCATATAAGTCAGCACGTCGGACTGTGACTCTGAGTCCAAAGCTTGTGGGGAATCAAGCGTCTCCGCTTCAACCGCATCCAAGGCGCCAAACTCAGGAAAAAAATCAAAGGTGTGACTGGTGCGCGCGTACAGTGTGGTCAGGGTGAAAACCAAAATCCATTTTTGGTATCGAGGTTGATTACGTTTCATCATGCGGGAGCCTAACGGATCCATCCTTTTTCTTCATCATCTGAGTTCGCTCGCCGCGCGGCTCCTAAAGGCGAGATAAATCGAAATCCGTTTGTCGCTTCTGCCGACCCCTGGCAAATTAAATACAGTCTTCGGAATGGAAGACATGCGTTCGATAACAGTTTTGAGAACTTTTGTCAGCGAAAGGGGCCCCAATGCACATGACTGTCAATATTGGAATTTCGGAATCCGATCGAAAAGAGATCGCGGAAGGTTTAAGTCGTCTCCTCGCGGACACCTACACGCTCTATCTGAAGACGCATAATTTTCATTGGAACGTGACCGGGCCGATGTTTCAGACTCTTCACCTGATGTTCGAGACTCAGTACAATGAATTGGCTTTGGCCGTGGACTTGATCGCGGAGCGAATTCGCGCGCTCGGATTTCCTGCGCCCGGTACCTATGTGGAGTTTTCGAAACTGAGCTCGATTAAGGAAACGGTCGGCGTGCCGAACGCGCACGATATGATTCGCCTTCTCGTGGAGGCGCAAGAAGCAGTCGTTCGTACAGCGCGTTCATTTTTTTCGACGGTCGATCGCGTCTCCGACGAGGCAACTGCCGACTTGCTGACACAGCGGATGCAGTTGCATGAGAAGACCGCATGGATGTTGCGCAGTCTTCTGGAGAGCTGATTGTTCCGTGCCGCAGTGGCGAAGTCCGCCATCGCGGTCATGAAAATTTCTAAACACGGGTTCCGACGAAGGCGCCACCTGATGGCTTAGGGCCTCTCGATCGGAATCTTCTTTTTCTGGCGGCCGTGTCTCTCTAGCGCTCTAATGGCATCAAGCGGTCGAAGGTCGTAAGACCGAGCGTACCGATAAATATCGCCGATGCGTACTGACCGATGAGTACTGACCGACGAGTAGCGATATATGAATGGCGACGCGAATGGAGAGCGCGATGCTGCAAGACAAACGCGTTTCGACATTTCGGCACGAGGAGTTCGATCCGGTTCTTTTTGCGACAGAAGTCGACGAGTCGGAATGGATTTTTCCGCATGCGCCTGAAATTTCTCTGAGCAATACGGAGACGCTGACTTCGACGCGGGGGGCCCCGCGACTCTCGGGTGCCGATATTCAAGGCGCGGACCTGAGCGATTCCCAATTGGTGCTCGGAGACTTCGCTGAAGCACATGCGCGTGGCGCAAGGTTCACGGGCTCAGACCTGACATTCGCCGACTTTCATCAAGCGGACTTGCGTGAAGCAGATTTATCGCATGCCTGCCTATGTCTCGCGGACCTGCGAGATTGCGATTTGCGGGGTGCGGACTTGACCGGCGCGGACTTAATGAGAGCTGAGTTGCTTGGCTCTGATTTGCGTGGAGCGCGGCTTGCCGGCGCGTGTTTGCATAACGCGGAACTGGTCGGCGCCAAATTCGACGAGAAAACGGAACTGCCGATTCCTTATGAGCAAGCGCTCGCCGAGGGAATGGTTTTCGAAACGTCGCTGGAGGTGCACCAATGAGTTTTAATCAGACTCTTGGGACGACTAGTCACGATTTCATCCACGAGCTCAGTCACGAAGACAGGAGCCGTATCCGCTGGTTGATGGAGGCTGCTCCTTCGGATGCGTCCGCCGAGTTTTTTGTCAAAAAAAGCGAGACCGGCTTTAAGGCCATATTGAAAATTCAGTCACGTGAGCTGCGAATCGTGGCCGGAGGCACCGCGCCGACGCTAGAGCAGGTCATTGACCAAATCGATCACGACACGACTCAACAACTTTCCCAGTGGAGGAAGTCGCGTTTTTCCTAGGGCGCATCCTCAATCTGACAGAGTGCTCAATCAGATCTCAACAGATGATTCAGGTCTGTGACTCGGTTTCGCCCGCCGCGTCCGGCTCTTTCGCCGCTTTTTTCCCACATATGTCCGAACATTCACGAAGCAGTGACCTGAGATGCAAGACTCATGGGGAGTGGCTCTCCTAACCTGAACGTGGAGTCCGCCGAAGATGGGGGGCATGGCGATGAAAAAACTCAAGGATATCAATTGGAACCAAGTCTACTATTTCTATGAAGTCGCGCGCAAAATGTCGATGAAGGAGGCAGCTGAGGTCACTGGCGTTTCGATTCCGACCGTGAGCGAGCAAATCAAACGACTTGAGACTTTGTTGGAGACACCTCTGTTTCATCGCCGGCCTCGTCGCATCGAACTGACCTTGGAGGGCGAAACGCTCTACCAACACGCCAAGCAAATGTTCGAGTCGGGTTTGCGTTTTCTGGATGTGGTATCTCCCACCGTGATCGGTGGTTATCCCGTGCGCATCGGTATTCAAGAGAGTTTCGCCGCCGCGCTCGCGCTCGATTTTCTCATGAAATATTTCGACGTGTATTCGCCGTTCGGAACCGTTCACACCGCTCGCGAACCGATCGCGGACCGGCTCATCGAAAACATTTACACGGGCGTCTTCGACTGGGGCCTCACGCTGACCGCGCCGAATTCCACACGGCTGGAGTATGGAAAAATCGGGTCCGCGGAAATTGTCTTTGTCGCTTCGCATGAACTGCTCGAGAAGCACAAAAACCGCGTCGAAATTTTTCAGGAAGTGCCGTTGGCCCGTGGTCGTTGGGATGAACATCTCAACAAACTCATCTCCGATCACTTGCAGGCCGCGGACATCTATGTCGAAGAGGTCATCGACAGTGACCATGTGGAATTCTGCTTGCGTCTGGCTGAGCAGGGCAAATGCGTGACAGCGGTTTCGCGTAATTTCGCTCCTGACGGAAGTCAGGGAAGATTACGCACATTTGGCATCGGCGGCCCGATTGTCCTGCCGTACTATGCGGTGTGGCGTCAGTCGAGCCAGCGCATGATCGCGATTCGTAAGCTTATCGACTTGCTGGAACGCGACAGCAAAATGATCCGATCTCGGCAGGGGCCCGGCCAACCGACAGGCGTCGGAGGCGCGGGCATGGAGCCGCCTCCGATCGAGCTGCCTCATCATTTTGAAGCCGAGAGCTGGAGCGACTTCGAGCGTGAGTGATGGATGTCTCCGAGCGCTCGCGCGGACGAGCGTTTTTCGTGAATATTGCGTGAATCATATTCAATCGGATTTTGTTTGTAGAAAACTCCATTGGCGGAGGCGGAATTCGACAGGGTATGGTCGTTTTCGGCTCAGGGCTGAGGCGTGCCCGAAACGTGAAACGTATGCGATGTGAAGGAATGAGCTGAATATCAATCTCAGTGAGCGGGGAGAAACGTTATGCATGAAGATACACTGTCATCCGGATTCCCTTTCCAGATGCCGAAACTTTCGGCCGATCAACTGCCGACTTTGGCGGAATGGAATTCCCGATATATTGACTATGTTCTGAATTTCACGAAGGGCAAAAAGACGGCGGCCGCGCGGATCCTCGGGATCAATCGGCGAACGTTGTACCGGAGAAACAAAGCCAAAGGGACCGACAATGGCGCACTCGACGGCGCACTCGACGGCGAGCTCGTTAGCGATCTGAATGGCGACTTCAGCAGCGAATCGATGATGGGCGACCGCGGCCATCAGGGCAATGCGATCGCCAATGCGATGAAGGTGCCGGAGCGCCAGCCGCATCACTTGGAGCACTGATGCCCATCCGCGATCTCTGTCAGACACATGTCGCGACTATCGATCGGGCGACCACGGTGAACGAGGCGGCCCGATTGATGCGGGAGCGACACGTCGGAGATGTTGTCGTTTGTGAGCGGAGTGAGGGCAAACTCATTCCGGTCGGGATATTGACCGATCGGGACATCGTCGTCGGTATTGTCGCGATGGATATTCCCACCGACAATATTCGCGTCGAGGATGTGATGACGCCGACCTTGGTGACGGTCGACGGCGAAAAAGGTGTTTTTGAGACCATCCAATTGATGGAAAAATACGGTGTGCGTCGCTTGCCGGTCGTCGATGAGCAAGGATCGCTGGTGGGAATTGTCTCGTCAGTGGATCTGTTGGAACTTTTGAGCGAGGAGATCGCGTCGATATCAAGGCTCTCGGAACGTCAGAAGATCCGCGAGCGTGAAATTCGCCTATAAGTTCTGCCTATAAACTCTTCCTATAAACTCTTCGGAGCGAGCCGGCGGCCGCAGGAGTCTAGGTGGTGCGAATCAGGAAAAGCCGGTCGAATCGTGATTTCATGTCCGCTTGAACTCAAACCTCAAGCATCCAAAGCGTCAAAACGCAAAAGTTCAAAACTCAAAAGACAAGAGCCGTGAAATCCACGGCTCTTGTCTTTTGAGTTTTGAACTTTGATGTCGTGCGTTCTCTGATCGCTGGCGGAGCGCCTATTGCGCTCAAATGCGCGAGAATCGCTTACTTCAGCTCGCGATGAACCGTGTGACGCTTGAGAGAAGGATTGTACTTCTTTTTCTCAAGGCGCTCCGGGTGCGTCTGAGTATTTTTCTTTGTCGTATAACGCGAGGGCGACTTGCCTTCTTTGCGCGCTTCGGTGCACTCGAGCGTAATGATTTTGACTTTACCCTTTTTCGCCATGGCAAACCCCTTCTGGACACAACGAGCAATTGCGTAAGAATTCGTTCGTATAGCATAGGTTTCGAGCGTTTAGGTAGGGTTTCATTGGTATCGCCTGATTTTTTCGAGGAGCAGCCGCAGGACAGTGGAGGCGTAGGCGATAGCCGCGAAATTCTAGATAAATACTTGAAATCCATATGGGTTTCGATCTTTTATGGGTGACATTTCCGCTCCCCATTGCCAGATTCAAGGGGTTCCATCATCAGCGATGCTCATCCCAGCGGAGGAAGACGGTGATGCGATTTCTAGCGGTCTTGGCATTTGCAGCTCTCGTCTCCCTCTCCGCCTGGCCCGTCCAAGCTTGGTTGAGCGCTAGTCGTACTTATGTCAGCTTTCCAACGGTCAAGGTCGGTCGTGCTTGGGAGGATTCCGTTTCAATCACGAACTTCGGGCCGGAGGCCGCCAGCGGACTCATGGTTAGCGACACCTGCTACCTGGATTTTTCCGCCGTGCACACGTGCTTTTTCGAACTGCAAGCTGGCCAGAGTTGCAATCTCACGGTTCGGTACCAGCCAAGCCGTGCCGGCCGGCACACGTGCTCCATGACAGTCACATCTTTAGGGCAAGGCATGGTGACGGTTTCTTTCGAGGGTCAGGCGGAATAGTTCGCTCCAAGAACGCGATTCAGGAGCGGGGAGATCGACGGCGTCAAGGCACGGACGTTGCGACGGCCTGAAAAACGACTTCCAGATCGTCTTGAGTATTGAAAGCATGTGGAGAGAGGCGAATTCCACCCGCACGTCGCGCACAGGCGACGCCGGCCGCCCGCAAAGCGGCTTCCAGTCCTTCCAGCGAAGGGTGCGCTGAGACTGAGGTCGGGCGAAAATTCACGATCGCGCCACGATGAAACTGCCCATGCGGAGATTGAATTTCGTAGCCGCGCTCACGAAGTCCATGCATGAGCTTTTTCGCCAACCATTCTGCTTCTTGCGCGATCACATCCATGCCGGTTTGTAAGAACAAATCGAGCGCGGCTCCGAACGCGGCGATATCCAAGAGGGGGCGTGACCCGGGCTCGAAACGCGACGGCGACGCGCGCAGAGTCGCTCCTAAATGGGCGAGGTCCTCCGACGTGCCATAAGTCATGGCGCCCACCGCCTGAGGCTTCAAACGCTCGAGCACTTCATGGCGTGCGCACAAAAATCCAACACCGAGGGGTGAGAGCAGCCATTTGTGCGAGCCACCCACGATCGCGTCGAGTCCACTGTCTTGAAAATCCAAAGGCAAAGCACCTGCTCCTTGAATCACGTCCGCGCAAGTCAGAATTCCTTTGGCGCGAGCAAAGGACGCCAGGTCTTTGAGATCCGTGATGGCACCAGTTTGATATTGGACCCATGAGATCGCGATCACACGCGTGCGCGGCGTGACCTGCGTGAGCAAGTTTTCCAGCGGCGTGGAGAGATGGGGGCCGCTGCTCGCGACCACCAGCCGTCCACCTGCGCGCTGGACCGCATCTCGCCAAGGATAAAAATTCGACGGGTATTCTTGATCCCAGACCAGAACTTCGTCTCCAGCTCGAAAGTCCAAGCCGAACGCCATTTGCGAAATCGCGTTGGCGGCTCCTTGAAAGAACGCGATCTGTTCTGGAGCCGCGCCTAAGAGCCGGGCCAGGCTGGAGCGGGTCTGTTCTTGTGCGGCGAATAGGTCGGGAATAGCGAACGTGCCATCGGTGTGCACGCGCTCCGCCCAGGCATTGAGTGCGTGCAGTGCCGGCAAGCAAATCGGAGCGATGCCCGCGTTATTCAAATGCGTGAAACGGGAGTTGGGGCGGCACTGGCGTCGAAATGTTTCAAGCGGGAGATGAGAATCCATTGCCGCTCCGAAAAAATTTGAGACGTAAGCGAAAGTTGGTGCGAACACGAGGATTTGAACCTCGGACCCCTTCCGTGTGAAGGAAGTGCTCTACCCCTGAGCTATGTTCGCATCGGGCAATGCTGATGGCCAAAACCGAACATCTGGAATATAGAAAAGAGCGGGCGTGCGCAAGTCTTTTGCGCGTCCGTCGCGCAAGTGAATCGGCGCCCGAGAAAAGGCGCTTAGATTCGAGACGCTGAGAGAGGAGTCGCTCGGTATGATCGAAGCTGTCACCCGGATCGCCATCGAAGCGGGCGCCGAAATTATGGCGATTCGTAGGTCCACTGGGCCCACTGTTCAAATCAAGGCGGATGCGAGCCCCGTGACACAGGCGGACCTTGCCGCTAACGAACGAATCGTGACGCAGCTCAAAATACTGCAAGTCGCACCCATCGTTTCTGAAGAGTCCGCTTTGCCAGAGGTTGTGCCGGACCGATTCTGGCTTGTGGATCCTCTGGATGGGACCAAAGATTTTATTGCCGGGCGCGATACCTTCGTCGTCAATATCGCCCTCGTGGAGTCCGGCAAGCCCGTCTTGGGTGTTGTTTATGCGCCGGCTTTGGATGAGTTGTTTTGGGCCCAAAAAGGCCAGGGCGCGTTTAAAAGTGCGGGTCTCGGTACCCGTACGACTGTCCAACGTATCCAGAACACCAGTACGAGGGACCGCTTCAAGGTTCTGGCCAGCGGTTCGCAGATGACGCCTCGGCTTCAGGCATTTATCGACGCGCTCACGATCGATGAACTGACCCGCTTCGGGTCGGCATTGAAAATGTGTCGGGTTGCGGAGGGCGAAGCGGATTTGTACCCTCGCTTCGGTCCAACCAGCGAGTGGGACACGGCCGCGGGTCAGGTGATTTTGGAAGAGGCCAATTGCAAGCTCGTGGACATGTCGACCGATCTCTCTTTACGTTACGGCAAAGCGGGCTTTCGCAATCCGGGCTTCATCGCGTGTCGCGCGGATTTGGATTTTATTGAGACGTTCCGCGGGTTGCTGGCGCAGATGGGGCCGGTCGGGGCTGGAGCGAAATCAGGGAAAAAATAAACGGTCAGAAGGGCAGTTCATGAGCGATGCTTCGACAACGATCGAGAGTTTAAAACAAAACATTCAGGCTTTTTGCGAAGAGCGCGATTGGGATCAGTTTCATGATCCAAAAGAGCTGGCGATCGGTTTGATCACCGAGGCCTCCGAACTTCTCGAACACTTCCGCTTTCGCTCACCGGCCGAGGTCGCCGAGCGATTGCGCGAACCCTCGAGCCGGGAGGAAATCGAGGATGAACTCGCAGATGTCCTGTTTTTTATTCTGCGCTTCGCTGGACGGAACGAAATTGATCTGTCGACAACGGTTCGACGGAAAATGGATAAAAACGGGCGCAAATATCCGGTCGCGCTCGCCAAGGGGAGCAATCGCAAGTACACGGAGTTTTGACCCGTCGACATCGTCCGGTCGGCATCGACCGATCGACGTCGACCGACTGACATCGTCCGATCGACGTCGATCCATCCGCGTGTGCGGATCGGAATGGCGGCTCAATCAGATTCAATCAGACTCAATGAAATTCGTCTTTGAGCGTGCGCAACCGGGCAAAGACGGCATGATCGGGTGTTTCTTCCGAGAGATGCAGGCGCCAGCGCATGTCCGCCAACCCCGAACGCAGAAACGGGTTGGTTTGTTTTTCGAGTCCGATCGTGGACGGGAGACTGGGGAGACCTGCCTCGCGTCTTTGTTTGACGAACTCGTTGCGTTGTTGGATCGCGGGATTGTCAGGCTCGATGTGGGCGGCGAAACGGCCGTTGGCGAGTGTGTATTTGTGACCGCAGTAGACTTGGGCTTCGTCGGGTAGAGACATCAGTCGCTTCAGGCTGTTCCACATCTGTTCTGGCGTTCCTTCAAACAGACGACCGCAGCCCATACCGAAGAGAGTGTCGCCGGTGAAAACCACCTGGGAGTTCTCGAAATAATAGGCCGTGTGGCCAAGCGTGTGTCCGGGGATGGAGATCGCGCGGATGGTTTCGTTGCCAAACGCCCAACGTTCTTCGTCTGTAACAAAACGATCCACGCCGTCGATCTTTTCACCGTCGCGGACAGAGGCGATGAGTGGTGCATGATACATACTTTGCAATTCTCGATTGCCGCCGACGTGATCCCAATGATGATGCGTATTGAGGATCAGCGAGGGTTGCCAATCGCGCGTTTGCAAGAACTTCGGCGCGACACCGGCTTCGCCGGGATCGACGACCAAAACGAATCCGGAGACCGGCTCGAGAACGACGGCGATGTAGTTGTCCTTTAGAGCGGGCAAGAGATGGACTTCAATGCTCATGCCGCCTCCCCCGCACTATCGCTCCACAGGCGGGTGCGAACACTCGGCCAATACAGGGCGAGCACGGACACGCATGTCAGTACGAAGGCCGCTCCGGCCCATGCCGTGAACGGCTCTGAGAACAACCAATAGGCGACCAATGCGGCGAGCAGCGGTTCGACGAGGGTCATACAACTCATAAAGGTGATATTGAGATAGTTCAGGCAATAAGTGAAGAGCGCATGGCCGAGCAGGGTCGGAAGAACGGCGAGCGCCAAGAATGCCCACCAGGTCGTCGGCGTATAGCCGCCGAGCGGAATGTCGAGGGCGAGGCAGGCGAACCCGCCATAAAGCGCGGCTTGCGCGTAGATCCATGTCGCGTAAGTCGTATTGGCCATCGACGCGCGCACGCGCTTTCCGGTGAGAATATAACCCGAGAAGCACGCGGCCGAAAGAATCCCATAGAGGTTGCCCTGCCAGGACCCGGCCGCCTCGGCTTGAGCCCAGGTTTCGCCGAAGAGAACGGCGACGCCGAGAATTCCGACGGTGAGCGCGACGACCAAATGCTTTGAAACTCGTTCGCGAAATAGGACCCATGCGCCGATGGCGGTGAACACCGGATTGAGCGAAAAAAGAATCGTGCTATTGGCGATCGAGGTTTCTTGGACGGATCGAAAGAAAAAGAAAAAATGTACGAAGATCAGAACGCCGCTGGCGAAGAGTTGCCAGCGTTCCGACCGGGAGAGCGTCGCTGCCTGTTTCCAGCCGCCCCGGCGCAGGCCTAATGGCGCGAGCAGAAGAGTGGCGAAGACCAAACGCCAAAAGACGATCGCGAGCGCATGTGCGTCGGCGAAGCGGATCAATGTCGCGGCTTGAGACAGGACAACGATGGAGATGAGGAATAAAGATCCAATCACATCTCAGGTTTAGCACCGTTGGCGTGCGGAAGTCGACCTCGCTCGCACGAAGGTCGAGGCCGGGACGGGCCGCCATCTGGACAATTCCATTGGGCTCCAACAGACTGGAGAGTATGGGGACTCCTGTGATTCATGGCGCTGTGCTCCCGGGACGGGACGAAGTTCATTTGGAAATCGAGTTGGCCGGCGATCAGAATACGATCGTCTCGGCGCGCTTGCGCGCCCTCGGTTGCCCGGAGCTTTTGGACGCATGCGCGCGTCTGCGCCCGTTGCTCCGCGGAAAATTGCGAGAGATCGCTTTGCCCACGGGAAATTCGCATCCCGCAATGCTCCTGCGCGAGGTTTTGCTGCGCGCGCGCGGAGAATGGCAGCTCCCATATATGGAGGATGAGCTCTGCCACTGCCGGGCTGTTCCCACTGCGAAAGTCGATGCGGCCATCGTCGGCGGAGCCCATGATGTCGCCTCGGTCAGCCGTCGCACGTCAGCGGGAACCTCGTGCGGAAGCTGCCAGCCCGATATACAGGCTCTGTTGAAGTACCGGCTGCCTTCGAAGCCTTGAGCTGCTTCGAAGGCAGTGAGTGAGACCTGACGATGAGATTGTTTGTGTTGGCGCCGTCGCCGCAGGACATACGATTTTTGGGAAAAAGTCTGTGGCCCGACGGATTTTAGATACGACTCGAACATACGCCGGTTAAAAACTCTTCTCGTTCGTGCGCTGCCGGCGCGCCACTTGAGCTCCGGCCATCTGCGTCTGGCGGAAACCCTACGGTATCATCAGATGATTAAAACGAAGTGTTTTAAGCGGAGCAACCAAATAAATTAAATCTAATGCTTTAAATTTACACAAGTTACTTTTTCCCCAAGAACAGTACATTCTTTAGTGATTTCATTTGTCGCATATTCGTCACTGGCAATATTTTTTTGTTGGACTAAAGTGATCTTAACCTTTTCCTTATTCCAAGCAGCCGACTTGCCACCAACACCATCGCCACTGTTCCAGCGATCTTTGGGAATTATCAAATCGTTCTCTTTTTTTAGTAAGTCATAAATTGGAATACACTTTTCTGTGCATTTATAGATTTCAGCCATATTTTCCGTAAAACCTGTTTCCAGATCGTTATTAATTGCAACAAAATAATCTCCAGTCTCAGACCAATACGGTTTTCCATCTAGCTTGAATGACCCCATGCTTCGGCGATCAAATACTTGATAGGAATGTCCTTCATATTGCTGCTCAAAAAGAACTACGTTTTTTTTATTCGGCGATACTCCGTCAATCTGACCTAATGTGACTTCGAAATTTTTTATTTTTTTATTTTTTTTAAAGGGAGTAATGGCGACCTTCTTCCCTTCTTTGCTAAATATTTCCGGAAACATTTTTATGAACTTTTCGTGTTTTGTTGCATCCTCATATGGATGTGAGTTGTTCATTTTTTCTAAACTATTTTTATCAGGTAAATCTGATTTTCCATATGTAGGAAAACATAAAAAGAATACTGCAACAAAATATCTTTTCACTGTAACCACCGTTTTGTAAAAAAATTTTCACCTAGACAAGGCCGGTTAATTGTTTCACCCATCAAAAAGGTAATCAGCACTAAAATCTTACTTTTCTGATTAGCTCAATTCTTGCGATTTCAATCCGACCGGCTCTTTGTGTCGAAAAGGCCAAGACGTCATCTCTTTTTTCCTCGTTTATCCTCTTTGATCGTCTCAGGGAATTGTCCCGTTGCGAGATAGTGCTCCAGGAGGGGTGCCAGTTTGCGGCGGCAAGAACCGCCGCAGGGGCCTACACCGGCGGATGTGCAGTCGAAGATCTTGTTGAGCGTGTCGGCGCCATTGCGGATCGCGGCTTCGATCGTGTCTCGTGAGACGTTGTTGCAGAGGCAGATGATTTCTTGCTTGGGTTTACGCGGATTCATTCTTAGAGGCGTCGCCTGGTCTTGCCACCGAGCGGAGCAATTGCGAGACGACCCGTTCCTTGAGTTCCTCGTAGGGCCCATTCAAATACGCGCCGGCAGAGAACGGATGTCCGCCGCCGCCGACGTTTTCCGCTATGGCGAGAACTTCGAACTCGTTTTTAGAGCGCAGTGAAAGTTTATAGAGGTTGTGGCCGTCTTCGCGAAAGAGCGCGGCCGCTTCGAGGCTTTCGATGTTCATGAGCATATCGACGACGTCGCGGCTCTCATCCAAATCCAGTTCGTGATCGAGTAGATCCTGGGAGCGCAAACGCAAGACGGCGATGCGACCTTCGGCGAAATACTCGATTTGCCCTAATGCTTTGGCGATGAAGGCGACTTTTTTATGGGTGTAATTGGCGAATAAGCGACGGTGCACTTCATCCGGACGGGATTCGAAACGGAGGAGTTCGGCGGCCATCAGATGCGAGGTCGCCGAATTGCGGACGTAACGAAAGAGTTGGGTATCAAAAACAACGCTCGTGTAGAGGGCGCGAGCGATATCGCGATCAAGCGCGATTCCGAGCTCATTGATCAGCTGATAGACCATTTCCCCGGTGCTCGCGGCCGAGGTGTCGATGAGTGAGCCCGATGTCGGAAGTGGGCCTTCCTTGAGGACCGGGTGGTGGTCAACGAAGATGATCTCGCGGCATTGGCGGCGAAGCTCCGAGTAGAGCGGCTCCACCAGGCGATAGTCATTGGTGTCGAAAATCAGCGACAAGTCCGTCGGCTTGAGCTTCTCGTGCGTCCCCTCAAAGGCTTGAATGATGCGAGTGCTTTGCAGGAACGAATAGCGCTTGGGCGTCTCATCGACATTGAGAACGCGGACGGACTTACCGAGTTTTTTGAGGGCATGAAAAAGCGCGACTTGAGCCCCTAAACCATCCCCATCGGAGTGACGGTGGGTGGAGAGGACGACGGACTCGGCAGCACGAATCTTAGCGGCGATCTGTTTCAGCATCGGTTCTTGCAGCTCTCGGGGTTGTTCCTGTAACCAATAGGATACCTGGCACTTGTCGGATTCCAAATTCAAATTCTGAAAGAGTTTTTTGGTCTTACGAGTCTCTGGTCGAGTTTCTGGTCAAATCTCTGGGGGTATTTCGGGTCGCGTCTTTGGTCGCATTTGAAACGGCCATTGGAGCGCTGCGTTTTCGGCCTTGCCGCCCCTCTGGATCTTGGCTATAACTGTCGACTTCCTTTGAAGCGTTTAACGCTTGTGACCATAAACCAGCCCAAGTACGGGGATCAGAGGCGAAGTTGATGGCGTCCGACAGAATTCCGATTACGATCCGCGGTAAAGCCAAGCTCGAAGAAGAACTCAAGCGTTTGACGACAGTCGAGCGTCCGGCGGTCATCAAAGCGATCGAGGAAGCGCGCTCGCATGGCGACATCAGCGAGAACGCGGAGTATGACGCAGCCAAAGAGCGCCAAGCCATGTTGGAAGGCCGAATCGCTGAAATCCAAGGCCAGCTTGCCGGTGCCGAAATCGTCGATCCCGCGCAAATCAAAAGCGACAAGATCGTCTTTGGAGCTCACGTAGTCCTCACGGATCTCGAATCGGAGGAAGAAGTCTCCTATCAAATCGTCGGTGTGGATGAATCGGATGTGAAAGAAGGGAAGATTTCCATTCTTTCGCCGCTCGCTCGGGCCTTGATTGGTAAGACGACGGGTGATTCGATTCAGGTCAAAAGCCCAAAGGGCGAAAAGGAATACGAAGTCGTTCGTTTCTTTTTTAAGTAGTCGCGTGAATAACCGTTGGCCGGGAATGAGGGGCTCATCCGGGAGTGCATTTGTCTTACTCGGCCTTTGATTCGGATCGTGCGTACGTTTCACAACAGCCAGGGTGGCGGATCGCGTTCGTTTGTCTGGTGCTCGCCGGAATCATGGGCGTTTCGTTTCGAATCTACTTCTCTCCTGCTCGCATCAAAAGTTGGATCGAGGCGGAACTCAAACGGCAACCGGCCAAGATCGACCTCCAATTCCAATCCGCTCAGCTGAGTCTTTCGCGCGGCGCGATCCCGCAGCTCGCCATCCGCTTGACGGATGTGCAAGGGAGAAGTGCGCGAAGCTGCGCCAAAGAGCCGGGCTTTCATATCAGTGAAATTTACATTCCGTTTCGTCTCGTCCCTCTGTTTCAAGGACGAGTCGCGGTCGGAACCGTCCACGGACGTACACTTGTTGTCGATCTGGATGCCTTGCGCGACCGATGCGACTCAGAGTCACTGATGAAATCTGACCGAGAGGTCGAGTCGGTTCGTGCCGAGGCCGCGACGTCAAAAGGAAAAGCGGAAGGAGAACCGTCTTCATCCGAGCCATCGTCTTCCCAGGAGTTGACGACCGGATCGGTGCGCCCCTGGTGGACACCGGCCCAGATCCAGACGGTGCAGAACTTGGTCTCCGGGCTCTCATTTGACCTCATCGAGCTGAAGTTTGAGCGGGCAAAAAAACAGATCTTATTTGAAGATGTATCGGTGCGAGCGGATGTCGCGAGCCACGCGCTTTCCCTGGCCACGGACGTGCGGGTGCCACCGGAACTTTTGTATGGTCAGCAGTTGCCACCGTTCGCTTTGGAGGCGACAGTTCGGCCGGACTCTGCCGATGTGGAGATCAAGGGCAATTTGGCGGAAGGCAGCTTGAGCGGCCTGGCGACGTTGAAAGCCATGCCCGGGGACGTCATGCTGGACGCCCACGTGCAGGCGACCAGCATTCCGTTGTCTGCGCTTTTACCCTTCATTCGCCGCGCGGGATGGATGACCCAAGATCTGCAGCCGAAGTTTCTTTGGTTGCAATGCGAGGCGGCCGTCCGCGGTCAAATCCGTCATCTGTTTCGGGAACATCCGGTCCGTATCGAAAAATGCGCGCTCGAAGGCGAAAGCGGCAAAATCGCGCTGGATCAAGCGACATTCGGCCCGGGCGATCGAATGGAGCCGTTTGAAATCACCTTGGCGGGAGTCGATATCGAGCGGGCTTTGGCGATGTTCGGGCGAAAGGGTCCGAGCGGAGTGATGAGCAAATTCGGCCGCCTGTCGGGGCGAGTCCAAGTGAAATCGCGGGACGACATCGTCTTTGATGGCGCCCTTCTGGATGCGCAATTTCTCTTTTCGCGGCAGAGCGTGCGCGTGCAACAGCCGGTGCCCGAGATCCGTGGGCGCATGGACTATCGTGACGGCCGTTGGCGAATGGCGGCCGAGGAGATCCAGCTGACGGGTGGCACTTTCGCGGGGCGAGTCTCCGTGGAAATGGAAAAGGATTTGTCCGCGGGCAAATTGGACGTGGCCATTTCCGACTTTCGCCCGAACCCGGCCGTTCAGAAACTGTTGATCGGCGGAGAGTGGGAACAGCTGACGCTGTCGGGACAGGGTGAGATTCGAGAGGGTCTGGTCGGACTCTTCAAGGGTGACTTGCGTTTGGGCGGAGTGAAGGGCGCGCAGATCCGCGCCCGTGAATTGATCGCACGAGCGACGTTGGAGGGTGGACAAGCGAAGCTCGACGGAACGATCGTCGAAGGGGCGTTCTTGAAGGCGTCACGCGCGTTCGAGGTGATGGCGCCCATTTTCCTCGGTCATGATTGGACTGAAGAATGGATCGACTTCAGTGACGCGCACGCGCAGCTGAGTTTGCAGGATCGCGATCTGCGCTGGGAAAAGGCTTCAGCACTCCTGCGTAAAAAGCAGATTTGGGTATCCTCCGCCGGTACGTGGAAAGACGGTGGCGGATTACAAGGTTGGGTTTCCGTTGATTTTCCGAAGCTGAAAAAGCTGCGCTGGGACTTAAGTGGAACGACACGTGAGCCGAAACTGTCGCCAGGGGATCGTGTTCGCCGCGAAACGGGCGGCCGTTCCCTGAAGAACACCGATCTTGGTCTCTTTATCCCTGTTGAAAAATCGTCTCAGTCTATCGCGCCGGCAGGTTCCGCACGTTAATTTGAGCGGCGGATTTTTTTGAACAAGCCTGCACGTGGGGAGTTTGCGGGTCGCAATCCACGGGTGCCGCGTCGCCATGATGCACGGTCATGGGTGCGTTTTCCGCAACCTTGATCTCCTCCAGGTCAATCGCGAGAGCGCCACGGCCTTCGAGCGCGCGAATCACCAAAAATGCCGACAAGAATGTGAGAAAAAGAGCGATGCTGATCGCTCGAATCTCGGAATAGTTCAGGGGGCGGTACGTGGCGGTCATCGCCCTTAAATTGCGCGACATTTGGTGATGGCGTCAACAGGATTTCCGGATGAACCGGGACACCCTTCCGAATCCCGCTGAATGCCACTGAACCTATAGAGATTTGCCTATGGAGATTTAACAGGGTCGCCCAATTCCTGAACACCAGGGCGGCTGGATCCACGGGCTTCGGGTTGACCGCGACCTCGCGGAACCCGGGGCGACTCAGTGGGAACGAAGTAGGCCCGGTAGCCGGGGTCTTCGACCATGAGCTCTTCGTGAGTGGAAACGCGAGGCTCGCGCAGACGGCTAAAGAGGACGACCTGATCGCATTGCGGAATTTCCTCGAGGCGATTCGTGATCCAAAAGACCGTCGCCCCGCGCTCCGCAAGCCGATGTATTGTGGTGACCACCGCCGCCGCGCTATCGGCGTCCAGACCCGTGGTCGGTTCATCGAGGACGAAGACTTGGCTCTGTTCTCGTAAAAACGCGCGCGCCAATCCTAGGCGACGGAGCTGGCTTGCCGAGAGTTCGTAGCCTCCCTCGCCGATCCATGTATCCAGTTTTTCCGGCAAGTTTTGGATGAAGTCGTACGCATTCGTCGCGTGCAAAGCCTCGGAGATTTGCTGCTCGCGAATTTCCGAACTTTCTGCTCCGAGAAGGAGATTTTCCCGCAGTGTCCCGGATACAAAAAATGTCTCGTGATCCACGACCGTCACGTAGGTCCGCAAGACATCCATTCGAAAACGTTTGATATCCGTGCGTCCCAGGAG
>JAMPXM010000033.1 GCA_023701225.1 Pseudobdellovibrionaceae bacterium
TCGATCGACTCCGTCCCGGGCTCGATATAAGTGGAAGTCATGCGCACAATCGGCTCGAACTCGAAATTCATCGCTCGCGAATTGCCGGTCGGCCTCTCGCCCAGTTCAATTGCCGTCGCTCGTGAATGGAGACGTCCCGACAGAACGCCGTTTTTGATGAGATAATTCTTCTGCGCTGGCGTTCCATCGTCATCGATCGGGCAATAACCCGAGGTCCCCGGGCGAAGTCCGTGATCGACGATCGTCAGGCAGTCTGCCCCGATTTTTTTGCCGAGCTTCCATTCATCCATCGCCTCTTGATTGCCCAACATGAAATCAGCTTCGGACTTATGACCGAAGGACTCATGCGTGAACACACCAGCCACTTCAGGATCCAGCACAACCTTATACTTACCCGGCTCGATGGCCGGAGCCTTTAAAAACCGCCCGGCCTCCGCCACGCATTGCGCCAGGCGATTCTCGTGCTGCTCGAGCGCTTCGAATGAAGATCCATAGACACGCATGAAGTCATTAAACAACACGTCACGTTCTTTCAACGTGAAACCACAGATGACCCCACCCTGATTGAAATCAAACTCGAACTGCGTACCAACGCTATTCAAATAAGATTTGATTTTATAAACATCCTTATATCGAATCGTGCGGCTGGCGACAGTACTCGCTCCGACGCTCGCCCCTGCCAAAACCGCATCGTACTTTTTGAGCACGTCTAGCTTTCGCTCCAAAGGAATCGCACTGAACTTCCGGTCGGTCGCAGTCATGGCGATATAGGGTGGGTGTTTTTCCGCGACGAAGGCAAGCTGACCGCGCCCTTGCTGTGGCGATCGACTCAAGTTCTCGAGGATGGACTTGAGCCGCGATAGTTCCGTGGTCGACTCATAAAACCAAAAGCCATTGTTTCGAACCCGAACAAACGCGCCGAGCGAGGGACTGACCGCGCACGTGACGATCTCTCCGTCCACGACTTGAATATTTGTTTCAAAGGTGTCCTCCACCCGAACATCCCAGTATTCAACCGCTAAACTGAGATCCGATAATTCTCTCAGCAAATTTTGTAAATGGCTCACCCTGCTCCCTTCGACTGAAGTCTTAGCCGAGAACTCCGTGTACCTGGTCAGCGAAATAAAAACAATGCTCACATGACTCAAGACTCTCGGATACGCCAGGAGTGCACTCTTTCCACCGAGATGGCAATCGAGTTTTCAGGCTGACTATTTCCACTCTATGGTCCTTCTACTCATCTCCCCGCGATAATATCACTTAAACTCTGAACTTCGGCAAATTCTCCATCCAAGCTTGCGAGTGACAATTGGTGAACGAGCTCGGCTGGATAGAGCGTTCCATCTTGGCCTCGGCGCTCAAAAGTAGCAACACCATCGATGGGAACTTTCACGCGAAAGCCCAAGTCATGGGCCATACGCACCGTGGTCGAAACACAGTGATCGACCGTCAGACCCGCGATGACGACGTCCGAGATTTCCCGTTCGCGTAGATATCTCTCAAGATCAGTTCCGATAAACGCGCTGTGGACAGACTTGGTTAACACAGGCTCACCTGGCAATGGTTGCGCCACCGGCATGAACTCAGATCCAGGCTGATCTGGCCTTAACGGCGAACCGATCTCGCGAGAAAGATGCTGTATATGGATAATCGGCAGAGATCGGCATCGCCAATGTGACAAAAGAGCGGCGGTGTTCTCTTCAAAATCTGGTTGGCTCCTATTACCCCAGATCGGATCCAAAAATCCTTTTTGAACATCGATGACGATCAATGCCGTCGACCTCATTATGACCTCCCATCGAGCATTTTCCTTGAGTTCTGCACGCGGCCAACCTACCTGCGCTCGGCTTCATTGCATAATTCATTATTCTCAATTATTGATAAGCTATGCTGATCTTAAGAAATCCATTGTTAGTCGCCTTCGAGGCCGTCGTACGACAACGAACCACTCACGCAGCAGCCAAAGAGCTAGGAATCACTCAGACGGCTGTCACTCAAAGGATCAAGGCTCTCGAGGAGCAGCTCGCCATGACATTATTTCTGCGTTCCCGAAAGGGTATGCAGCTCACGCCTGACGGCGAAGCATTACTTCAGTTCTGCAATGGCAGCCGCGAGCTCGAGGGACAGTTCATCGGGCGCACACAGGGCAACAATCGCCAAGAAGTTTCGCTAACGCTCGTCGGTCCGACAAGTGCGATCGCCACGCGAATTGCCGACGATGTCAAACCACTCTATGAAAAATACTCGTTTCTTCGCCTGCATCTTCGGTCCGATGATCACTCCGACCGGATCGAATTAGTACGTCGTGGGGATGCGGACTTCGCCGTCGTGTCTCCGGAGCAGGTGCCAAATGAAATGGACAGCAAACTCCTTAAGCCAGATCGGTATCTCTTGGTTGCAAGCCATAAATGGAAGGGTCGCCGTCTTACAGAAATTCTTGAAGCCGAACGAGTCATCGATTTTTATGAATCGGATCAAACGACGGAAGACTATTTGCGCGGGTTCGGTATGAAGGCCGCCAAATCCAGAATTTTCGTAAACGAAAATGAAGCATTGATCCGCATGTTCATCGCGGGCGTCGGCTTCGGAACACTCACCGAAAGCGTGGCAGACCCGCACCTAAAGAATGGAAGCCTGATCAGCTTAAACCGTGGCCAGACCATGCAGTCCCCACTGGCTCTCGCATGGTATCCGCGCCCCCAAAAGGCAGCTTACTTTTCGGACCTCCTGAAGGCGATCCGATAAATTCTGGAGTTGCTGTGAAGTTTTCCTGTCATTGACTGCTTCAACCCTGCTGAAGCGACGGTTTGCTCAATTACCGTATCGAAATTTAACAATCTTTTCTCCCTCGTCGGCCTGATGCTCGCCCATCGCGCGCTGATAAAATGACGTCCACTCAGATCAAAAGACATTGCCCACCTTGGAGGACGGAAATTCATACCCTAGGGAAACATCGACTTGTCTCCTCGCTCGCCATTCAATACACAATAGCCATCTCAATTTGCCTGATGACGGTGACCGAAGGAATCGTGACTCACTTCTCCCTCCGTCAAGTCACACGCTCCGCATCTGGGGAACAGAATGAAGTCCGCCGCATCTCTGATGACGTTGATAATAGGCCTGTTCATTTCTAGTGCTTCGGAAGCGAAACTCTACGAACCAGGCGAGTATCCGTTTCCGATTCAAGACAAATACTGGGCGACCATTGCTTCAGCACTCGATGGCACACAGGCCGAGTACTTGATCCACCACATCGAAATGCGGTCCGAACGGGCGAGCGTACCGCTCTTAGAGGACAGGCACCGCGTGCCGATCAACGTTTTCAGGCAGAGTTCTCCTCGCGCTCCTGTGGTGTTTATTATCAGCGGTCTCGGCGGCACAGCCTTTTCTGGCACCACACTTCAACTCGCCGAATTTTTCTATAAAGCCGGATTCCACGCGGTCACGTTACCCAACTCCATGAGCTGGCACTACGCCCTCGGCGTGAGCCAAAGCGGAGCTCCCGGCCATCTGCCGACGGATGCGCCTGAGTACTACGAGTTTCTCAAACAGGTCGATCGCAGTCTGAGACTCAATCTGAAGCTCAAGCCCACGAGCTATAGCCTCGTCGGAACTTCCTACGGAGCGCTACTTGCCGCCTTCCTAAAAGACTTGGATCGAACATCTCAATCTTTCCACTTTGCCAGAACACTCCTTATCAACCCGGCTGTGGACATTCGCCACGGCATTGAAACCTTGGACAGCTTTTTCGCTGCTGGACAAAGCTTGTCCCCGAGAACGAAAGAATACATTCAAGGAATGGCGATCGGCACCGCGCTCGAACTCCTGAGCCGACCGGGAATCACGGCTCCGGAAATCCTCAACGGCATTCAGAGCCGACTTCCGCTTTCAGAAAAAGAAAAGAAATGGCTTATCGGGAATTCGTTCAGGGATTCGCTTGCCGATATCGTCTTTGTCTCGCAGCAAATTCAAGATCAAAGAATACTTCGAGAGCCTGCATCCAGGTACGTTCGCAGCGCACGTCTCGCCGAATCCAAGCGAGTCTCCTTTTCTAGCTACATTTCAACGATTGTAATACCACGCAACTCTCTCCGTGGCCCAATTGCGGACTTACTTTGGAATGCGAGTCTCTACCCAGTTCTCACTCGGATCGGCCAGGATCCGAGTGTTTTCGTGCAAGACAACCGTGACGATTTCCTGCTGAAAACCAGCGACGTCGAGTATCTCACGCGAACTCTCCAAGACCGACTCTACTTATATCCTTACGGTGGTCACGCCGGAAACACCCGTTTCCCGATCAACCTCCAAGACATCAATGCCATCTTTGGCGCGGCCCGATAGAACCGCGAGGGCCCGGCGAACAATTGGCAGACATAGCATGCTCGAGTGGAGCCAAGCTTTATAAGGCGGTATCACAAGCCCCCGCTAACCCCTTCCGCGCGCGTCTTGATTTCCGCGTCGCTCGTGACCGCGTCCAAGGCGTTGATGATCTGCTGTAAATCCAGAGCCAGCGCTTTATCAGAATTGTCGTGCTGAAAACTCCCGTCGAATCGGATCGTGATTCGATCGGTCGAAGTAAACGAGTCATGACTATTGGTGAGCGCGACACTTTTTCCGCTGGCGCAGTGGTTTTCTAGATCGAATTCCACGCGGGTATAAGTTCCGGGCGGCACTGCGACCGACTGGAGGGGCGTTCCGCTGGCATCGATCGACACTTCTCCAAGATTGAAATCGACATTGTCCTCGTCTAACGAAGGATCCTCCGTCGTCTCTTCTCCGGCCTGCTTAAAACGGACGCGCTTAAAACATAACGTCAACGGCGAGACAGCTGAAGGAACCACATCCCCCACCTTCGCGCTCGGCACGGATGCAGGATTGGCGTAGCCCTGAAGGCTCAAAGCAACCAAAGGATTACCGGTGGATGTCCCCTGCCCGGCGCACCCGGCACCACTTAGCGCGACCAAGAAAACACAAGCAAGCTGCACGAGGCACGCTCCCAGCCCCTGTCGTGAAGGATTACTCCGCGTTTTCATGCAAATCTCCCTTGGGCGATTGAGACAATGGAATAGCAAACAATCCGAAATGATAAAGCCGGTCCTTCGGATCCGGAGCCTCCCCCAGGACCGTCACTTTTTTCAAAGCCTCTTCCATCACGCGTCGGAGCTCATCGAACTGAGCCTGAGAGAGCGCGAAAGTGTGACCCAAAATATGGCGTTCCTCCCGCGGCACCGATGACATCGCATCGGCCGCGAGATCGAACATTTGCTGATGAAACTGAAATAACGAAAGACGAAAGATACCGCTGAAGCACTCCAATTGCTTGTCTGGCATCTCGATCGAACCATCCGGTTTCCGCAGCAAAAATCCGTTCTGAGTCAAAAACTCGATCGCGCCCTCGATCTCCTTCAAGGAGAGTTTCACGCGCAGCCGTGCCTGGATCCAAGACGGCTCCAGGCGGAAATCGTTCATCGTCGCCATTTCGCGAATCGCAACATAGAACCACTTGGTCAAATACTGATACACCTCGAGCTCGCGAGAACTTTCCTGGCGAAACGAGCGAAAGCGCTTCATTTTTTTCAACGCATCCAATCGCTCTTCCTGAGAATCGGCTTCCGTCAGGATGAGAAGGGCCTGCAAATAAGAAAGCTCCGATTCCGCCAGCTCCAAGTGCGGTGCGAGTTTCGCCAACGACTTGGCACTCAACGCTCGCTCCCCGGAGAGAACCATCGGCAGATATCCCTTTGCCACGCCCGCACGCTCCGCTAACGCACGCATTGAAAAGCCGGACTGGCTGGACTTCAGGAAACCCAGCCAGTCTTTCAGAAAGACCCGATAATCGTGAAAACGAAACACATCGGGTCTTTCTTTCTTTGGTACCTTACGCGCGACGCTCATATGCCCCACTGCTTTCGCGTTGATTCTGCCGGAAAAAACCGTCCCGACCTCAATTGGACAATTCACCACTCACGGCCTCGGCCGCGTCTTTCAGGCTGCCCGTACCGCTGTAATTGTTCAACTGATCCAGAATGTTCTGAGCGCCCAGCGTGAGCACACCGTCGTCGTTCGCGTCGAACTGACCGGAGAACTTGATTGTGATGCGTTCTTGGCTGGAGTAGCTGCCGTTATCATTCACGAGTTCAACGCTGTTGCCAGAGCCGCAGTTGTTCTCTAGGTCGAACTCCACGCGCCGATACGTGCCGGCCGGCAGTGTGATCGCTCCGAGCGAAGTCGATGTCGGGCTTAATGACACTTCTCCGATTTGGAAATCCACATTGTCCTCGCTCGACTCCACTTCGCTCGCATCGGTGTTCGTATCCGTCGTCTTAAACCGCAAGCGCTTAAAGCAAAGCTGCGCCGAGGACACGGCGGCGTGGGATCTCGGGATCAAGAGATCCATGAGCTTGGCTTCCGCAGTCGAATAGGTTCCGAGCTTCAGATTCAATGTCACGGACGAAGCCTTGTCGCTTCCACAGCCCGTCAGTGCGAGTACACATGCACTGAGCCCCACTGCTTTCATGATTTTTTTGATTTGCGTCTTCGAGTTCATTTTCGTCTCCTTGTCCCTCGCGGCCTTCCACAACCTTGAACATCTTCAGGCTAAGCGAGACTCGGCCGAATTGGAATATGGACCAAAGGTTTTGTGATCATCTCATTATTAGAATTGATAGTTATTTCAATAACATAGGAATTATTGGTGACTCGATTTTTAGGTCTCACTTTGAATTTTTGTGATCACTCATCAGCTCAGCCAGCGAATCGAAGGGCCCCTGAACTCGCTTTTCATCGCCATACATACCAAAACTACCAGGCATACCTAGTCGTTTAGCTTCATGTTGATCGCATCCTATATCTCATGCCGCGCCCAACGCCTTCCTTTTGAAGATGGCCATCAGCCACCAAGTTTCTGACATGAAGTTTGACGGTATTACGATTAGCCCCAGTGGCCGCCACCGCCTCGCCAATAGATGTCGGCCCGCGACCTTTGATGAACTCAATGATCTGCAAAGATAAGGGCGGCAATTTGGTCGCCGCCAGTTCGTCTTTCATCTTGCTTTCGAGGGCGCCTTTTTGTTTCTGCATGAGGCGGCCTTTCCCGCCAACTGGCGGATGGCGGCTTACGCCTACGCCAACCAGTGACCAAAAAAGGCTTGCCCTTGATAGTATCATTTGATGCTATCAAGGGATGGAGCCGCCCTTTACCCTCAATCCGAAGATGCTTCGCCTTTGCACGGAAATCGCCCGTAGCCTCGGGCGCCTTGAAGGACTTCATGTTGCGAAGCCAGAGCCGAAACTCCGCAAATCAAACCGCGTTCGGACCATCCAAGCGAGCCTCGCCATCGAAGGCAATACTCTGGCACTCGATCAAGTTACGGCGATCCTGGAGGGTAAGCGCGTGATCGGCCCCCAGCGGGAGATTCTGGAAGTCCAGAATGCCATCAAGGCTTACGATCAAATCCAGAGCTACAACCCCCATTCCGCAAAGTCCCTGAAGGAAGCCCACGGCACCCTCATGCGTGACTTGGTGGAAGACGCAGGGAAATGGCGGACTAAGAACGTCGGGATTTTTCAAGGCGCGAAGGTCGCGCACGCGGCTCCGCAGGCGAAGCGCGTTCCTGACCTGATGGACCAACTCTTCGCGTTCCTCAAAGCCGAGAAGGATACGCACGCGTTAATTCTCTCGGCTGTGTTTCACTACGAGCTGGAATTCATCCACCCATTTTCGGACGGTAACGGGCGAATCGGTAGATTGTGGCAAACGACACTTCTCACGAAATTTCACCCGCTTTTTGAGTTCACTCCGCTTGAATCCGTAATCCGCAATCGTCAGGAGGCGTATTACAAGGCGCTAGGACTCTCGGACAAAGCTGCCATTGCTGACCCATTCATTGAGTTTTCCCTGGAAACAATCTTTGAAGCACTCGAAGACCTTGGCGCGGCGATCAGGCCCGAGCCGCTTACGGCAGAAGATCGACTCGAAATTGCTCGCGAGCAATTCCGAGAACGTTCCTTTTCTCGGAAAGATTACCTCGCAATTTTCAAAGCCATCTCGACCGCAACCGCGAGCCGCGATCTAGCTCACGGCGTTCAAGAGAAAATTCTCGAGAAGACTGGCGAAAAGGCGCTCGCCTCATATCGCTTTAAGTAAATCTCGCACTTTGAGCTACGCGCAGAGCGCAAGTTCGCACAAACCCTCAAAGCGGATTGTGCGACCCATCCCGCCGCACTGTCGAACGAGACGTTGCAACTCTGGTTAAAAAGCGTCGTTACGAACTTCAACACTTCATTTTGCAGTGCTGTTCGCGTACTCATTGAATGATTCGCAGCAACGAAACAGCGTTAGAAATAGGTCGATCTTCTCAGCGCTGGTCTGAGGAGCCTGTGCGCACGTAGAACGTCCCAAGAGAATCGGGGCCTCAGCGGGAATTTCCGCTGGCGAAGGTTCGGAGGTCCGAAGTAGCCGGATCTCCTCCTTGAGTCGACGCCGTTCCTCTTCAATCGATGCAAGTCGATCCTCGAGTTTTTTCAGGCGATCGGCCACGTTCCTACGCATTAAACTCGGCCTCGAAATGTCTGATAGAGGCCAAAATCGAATCCCAAGCCGGCATCTCTCCGAAAAACATCTGACTCATCAATCGGAAGTCTTTCTCAAGGTCTTCCTGAACTCTCGGCAAAGGCGATAACTTGAGCGCTCCTTTGCGGGCTGTTTCGTAACTCGCCCATGCTGATGCGAAGTAGACGTTTTTATGTTTAGCCACTCGCTCAAGCAGAGCGACCTCAGCAAGGGCGTGGGCTTTGACGTCGGAGTTCAATAGACAGAAAAAATCGTAAAAATGCCGCGAGATTCGTGGCGGGAGAGTCTTGCCTTCGGGGAAATGGGCGTATTGATGAAGGATCGTCGCTTTTTCCCAAAAGGTTCGCTCGGCTTTCAGCACGCGCACATTGACTGCAGCTTCAACGACTTTACCCTGTAGGGCTTCCTTGACATAGCTTTGAATCGGACGCTCGATCACCGGCCAATGCTCCGATCTTGCCCCCATCTCGATCTTCACGGACTGCTGAACATAGCCCACCCGTTTCTCGATGGCAGGGTATTCGAAGAGGAGGGTTTGCCCATCGGGGTCGTTCTCGTCGGAAGTGAGGCTCCATCCCTTGTTCGTCCCGAGTTCCGTGGCGATGGATTCCTTCAGTGTCACGAGCAGTTCGCCCTTCACATACTCTGAGCAGGCATCTCTGAGTGCTTCGATCGCCGCTCGTTGTTTTTTCTTCGAGGCCGCTCTTTCGGGATCCTGTTCGTGGTCGAAGCCCAGAAAGTTCTTTTCTATCGAAACGTCAATGTCCTCGGAAAAACGCTCGATGACCCGGTAGACCTTCGATAGCGAATGAAGTACCGCCCTTGAAGGTGAGATGCGGTTTGATCTCTTGAATGGAGAAGAGACGGTCGAGGACCCAGACGACCCAGAAGTCCTTTTCAAGGATGGTAAAGTTCAAGCCCAACGCGGCGACCGCAGTGTCGAAAAACAGCTTTCGCTCCTTTGCGGGCAAAAGATGAAGTTTGCTCACAGCTCGTTCTCCATCAGCGCAAAGAGGATGGAGCGAATCCACTGCGGCGCAAATTTCAGATTCTTCTCGAACTCGCGACGAGTGGTTCCCTTGAGAAATGCCTTTGCCGCTTGCAACACTCGATCGTCGAGGTGTTCTTTGCCCATGTACTTGAGGGTCTGGCCGACCATCGCCTCTTTGCTGCCCGCGGCGGCCATGTTCTTCACGGTTGTTTGCTTGAAAACGATTTCGAGTTTCCCGATTTTCAGCTTTTTAGGCGGTCCGTCCGTGAGAAATACGGCGCGAGCCGGCACCTGGTCGGAGAAGCCGATTCTGTTTGCCGCGTAGGCACCGGAGGCCTGGATCTTGGCGCCGTTTTTTTCGGCGATAGCCTGTGCGACAGCATCGATACTCGGCGGAACTGCGCCGAGCGTCTTGTGTTCGATGGGGTAGCAGTAAATGCCCTGGGCAATGCGGCTGATGACCTTTTTTCGGCCGAGCTGAAAAAGGACCTGTCTGACATTGACCGGGCTGCCGAGATCAAGAAAGTGCCCTGGAGTGAATACCCACCCGGGGCCCTGTTTTAGTATTCGGTTTGTCACTTTTTTTTCAACGGTATTCGCCAACGCCCTGGTCTCCAGATTCTCTAACAAAATATACCATCTTTTGTTAGGCAACGCCAAGTATTTACCGCTTGCCACTAACAAAATCTGCCATATTTTGTTAAGACAGAGGCCACCAAAGCATTCTGGTTTAGGGCATACCCGGGGTCGGAGGTTCGGTACTGAGCGCGCGCGCGGCGCGTACCTCAGGGGTGGGCCGCGCCGCCCCAGGCATCGCCACCATGATCACGAAGAAGACGATGATCATGGTGATCATCATCATGGCGTGTTGAACGTCGCCTCGAACTTCTGGATGGCCGCCAGGATATCTCTCCAATCCGGGGCATCGCCAAAGATCATCTCCTGCATCTGCTCGTAGTCGCGCTTCATGATGCTTTCCAGGCGCGCGCCGGGCATGAGCTTGAGGGTGCCGGGCTTAGCTTCTTCGTACTTGGCCCAGCCGGCCCGGAAGTAGATGCTCTTGTGCTCGGCGACCCGAGCCAGCAGCTTGAGGTCCGCGGTTGCTTCGGCCTGGTGCTTTGTTTGGAGAAGTTTGAACAAGTCGTAGTAGTGCCGCCATTGTCGGGGCGCCGGTGCTTTGGCATCCGGATTGAAAGATTCATTCGCCCTCCACGCCACATATCCAACCGGCCTTATTGGATGCGCTTGTTTAAGTAGCAGAATTTGCTGGCATTTGCACTCACTAATCCGCGCTCATACGAGAATGGAAATCCGCGTTGACAGCACAAGGCTGTTCGATCGTTAGCGAGACGATACCGCTGACAATGAAAACAAATTTTGTTTGAACGACCGTCATTCCAGCCGCGAAAGGAATTAGCGGCAGGACAAAATAAGAATCGAAATCACTTAGAAAGTACACACAAAAAAGCCGTCGGGACCTTTGTGATTCCGACGGCTAATTTTGATGTTGACGTAAAAATTGGGGTGCTCGTAGGAACACCCGTTAAGTTAAGAAGTTAGCTGAGATCCATCCGGCGGTCACCCAAAGGCGCAGGCATACCCATAAAATGACTGCGGCGCGGTCAGGCTTTGGTCCACGGCGACCTTGCCCGCCAACATGGCGGATGGCGGACAAATGGCGGGAAAACCAACCCTGACCATTCCCGCCACCTTGACAGTGGCGGGCAAGTGGCGGACAATGTGTCATGGATTCAAGATACCCTCACTTAAGCCGCCTAAAGATCCCCCATGAAGTGGTCCACACGGACACACTAGTGAAATCACTCATGCGGATCGCTGAAACGAAGCCCTTTTTGGATGAGTACCTGGGCACCCCGCAAGAGGTAAAGCTCCTACGTAAAGCTAAGGTGCGGGCAATTACCTATTCCAATCAGATTGAAGGCAATAACCTCGGTGAAAGTGAAGTCACAGCCGTTCTTCAGGGTAAGCGCGTTGCTGGCTCCAAAAAAGACGTTAGAGAAGTTCAGAACTATCACGAAGCCTTAGATTACGTGGAGCGGCTGATAGAAGATTCTAGGCCCCTTAAGGTTGCCGATATGTGTGATCTGCAGAAGCTAGTGACTAAAGGTTTGATTGAAGAAAGGCAGTGCGGGCGTGTTCGCACAATACCAGTAAGCATCGTCAACGCCGCCACCGGCGAGAAAATTGATGAGTGCCCACAGCCGCATGAACTCAAAGATTTGCTCGATGATCTCTGGCGCTGGGTTGAAGACACCAAAGATATGAACCCATTTGCTAGGGCCTTTGCATTTCACTTTATCGCGGTATCCATACACCCATTTGCCGATGGTAATGGCCGCACGGTGCGGCTCATGCAGCATCTGCTCTTACTCCTAGGTGGCCTGCGTCTGGCAAGGTTTGTGCCCAGTGAGACCGCCATCATGCGTGGGCGCGACCGCTACTACACGGCTATTCGCCAAAGCCGCTCGCTGGAATCATTGCACCCCATTTTGGAATTTCTGGCGGAATGCTTTGCTGTATCCGCAGAAGAAGTTGTCGAAGAAGGCCGTAAGCTTTTGCGTGAAAGCGCAGGCAAAACCCCGGAGGCCAGACATCGCAAGATTCTGGCTCACGCCAAAAAGCAGGATGAGTTTTCTATCCAGGATATAGTGGCGTGGATGCCCGATGTCCCACGCCGCACAGTGGAGCGAGATGTGGCCATGCTAGTAAAGAAGCGCGCACTCAAAACCAAAGGCGAATCCAAAGCTAGAATCTACAGCCTCGCAAAGTGGCAGAAGTAGTTTTTAGACTTGGAACAACTGAACCACACGACCCTTGACCGAGTTAACCGGTCTACACTTCTTTGAATTTGTATTGAGTGCCATCCACGAGTCATCCAATACCCATCCAGCCTACTGTGATTTCATGTAATGTCGTGTGATGTTGACCCGCGAATGACCCAAGCTAAGTGCCCGCGACTACGTGGTTGGTTTCACTACGAAAATTTCTTTCATCGCCAACCGAGCGATAAGAAAATGGGGTGACTGACGGGACTTGAACCCGCGACCCTCGGAATCACAATCCGATGCTCTAACCAGCTGAGCTACAGCCACCACAACGGGCAAAATTGGAAAGGTGGTTATAGAGTGCAGATCGAAAAGATGCAACCCCCCGTCGCGAAAAAGCGGGGCTCTCGGGCAGGACCGCAGGGGGCAAATTGGCAGGTTTTTCCAGACACTTACCACCTTGCCCGACGGCGCCCATCCAAGACGTCGTCGGCCGCGAAAACCGCCGCAAAGGCGCGGGCTTCGAAGCGGATGACTCCGATTTTACCTGCGAGGTAGTGAGTCCGGCCATCCTGGGTCTGCAGGGCGCGCACCACCGTACGCCGCCCGTCTCTTGCTCTCAGTTCATAAAGCCAGCGATTCAGCTCCGGCTCACTCGACACAGGTCCCAAATGCTTGGACTGCGCCACCAAAAAGACCTCGTTGGGCCCAGCCGTCATCGCAAACTGGACGGCAAGCACCGAAGTCTGATCAGCCCTCACGATAATACGCCCCACGCAGACTTCGGCGATACCCACAATCGGAATCGAACCCACGTGATCAGGGACGCTACACTCCACCGGAACAAATGTTCCTGGGGGCTTCACCACACGGCGCGATTTCGACTGTGCCCATGAAGAGGGCGCAAATGCAAAGAGAGTGACTCCCAAACCGATGGCGATAAGAACGGTTTTCACGGTGGCCTCCAAAAGCGACACACAAACGAAACGGATACTTTGCACTCGATGTTTTCAAAAACATCAAGGACACCCTCGAACGAATTCGAACGTTGGCGAGGCCTCGCCTTTCAATTCGCGTACCAGCCCACAAATTAAGCAAGTCGTCGAATTCGCGAGCTGGTACCTACATAAAACAGATTTAGAGCCATGCTCAAATTCCACGCATGGGGCAAAATGCTTCTCGCTGAGGCCTTGAGTCCTCGCCCGCAACGGCTCTATATTACGCGAAAATCATCTTTCACGAGAGAGGTTCCCATGATTCGACTCTACGGTTCTCCCCGCTCCAGCGCCGGCCGCTGCTATCTGGTGCTCGAAGAACTCGGCCTTCCCTACGAAGTCATGTCCTTGGACATGATGGGCAAGCGCGAGCACAAATCCGAGGCCTACCTAAAACTCAATCCCAACGGCAAAGTGCCCTGCTTGAGCGACGGTGACTTCGTGATCTGGGAATCCATGGCGATCACCTGGTACCTCGCCGACAAATACCGGCCCGCACTCCTCGGAGCGACGCCTGAAATGCGCGGACTCGTCCAACAGTGGAGCTACTGGGCGATCACGGAGCTGCAGCCCCCAATGGTCGATATGCTCATCCAATTGTTCTTCACGCCCGAAGACAAGCGCGACCATGGCGCGATCGCCAAAGCGAAAGACCGCGTGCCTCCACGCCTCGCTATTCTCGACAACGCTCTTCGCGGAAATTCCTATCTAGTCGGAGAAACGCTCACGGTTGCCGACTTGAACGTCGCCAGCGTCGTCAATATTGCAGGTGGTCTGGGGCTTACACTCGACGGGCTGCCGCACTTGACGGCATGGTTTGAGAAGATCAAGGCGCGGCCGTCGTTCCAGGTCTTCATCGCGAAACGTCAGTAATCGCCTCAGTAGTTGCCTCAGTATTCCCCGCAGTCACGACGGGCGGAAACACCGGTCGGCTCACACGCGCTCCAGGCCTTTTTCGGGAGCGTGGTCGGCTCCGCCCAACGCCCGTTGGCGTTGCAGATGCGACGCACGCAGCGCACGCCCGGGAGGCGTGTGTTGCACTGACTCTCGCCGGCCGGATTGCCTTCGCACGTGTAGGAACACCATTTCAGATCGCCCGCGGGCTCGTTGCAAACGGGCTCAAACGGAGTCGCGGCCGCGGGCTCACGACTCGGAAGACGCGGCCTTAGGCTCGCCTCAGCACCTTCGACGGTTTCAAAGTCGGTGTCCTGATCCAGCTTTTCAGATTCTTTTTCGATCATTCTGCGCACTTCGCTTAAGACACCCTTGTCGATGTAGCTGCGCAGTTGCGCACCAGAAACCTCTCCCGAGGCTGGTGCTGCGATGATGAAGCTCGCCGCTTCACCCTGCCGAACATCGACATGATCCGAACGCGAATCGCCGCCGAACTCGACGTGACCTTCGAATGTCTTGATTTCGGTGATCCAATTTTTCTCGCTCGGAGTGAAGGTGGTCACGAAATCCGTACCGCGCACGCCGGCGACGGCCGTCTTCGTTCTCACTTGGAACGTGTTATTGGCTCCGTCATAACTGTTTTTCTTGTTCACCTTGGTGCGAATCTTTCCGTACATCAGGTTCAAAAGCGTGCGGCGCGGACCGCCTTTTGCGCCACTGGTTTGCTTTTCGACAGTCACACGTGAATGAGGCGTAACGTTGAGTTTGTTGTCATCTTTGAAAACGACGCCGACTTGCCCATCGGCTCCGGTCTCAATCACATCTCCCTCAAAAACAGGTTGTTGGAGTTGCGCAATCTGCTCGGCTCCCCCGATACGAATCAGTTTTGCTTCTCCACGCGCAAAGCCGATGACACCCACCGCCTCGACACTTAACGCCGCCCCTTTCGATGAACCCGTCGGCGCCTCCGCTTTTGCGGCCAACGCACGCTCCGCCGGAGATTGATTCGCCAGCTCCGCTAAACATTTTTTCTGCTCCGGAACCGGTTCGCACGTCACGCGCGCGCAGGACTTGATTTTGGAATTCCCGGGCCCGCACTTGGCGGTATAAAACGTCGGCTGCTCAATGGCGACTTCGCAGGGCTTGCACTGGGCCTGCTCGCACTTACACGAGACTTCTTCGGCCGCAGCCAGGACTGGAACAAATAGAAACGCCAACCACATGATGTATGTTTTCAACATCCCACCTACGTTCAGAGTTGCATGTGAAACTGATCGGCGCTCGACCAAAGAAAGATGAGGCTCAGAACGAGACAGCGCGAGATTCTGCGCCGCGTTCAATCTCCCGAAGTTTAGCGAACTTCAAAAAGACGGAGTACGCCGCTCCAACTGAGATAATGAAACCCGGAAGACCGTCCAAAAATCCCTTTTTGAGAATATAGGTCTCCACGAATTTCGAGAGTGGCTTGAGAACCAATAAGTGGAGGCGGAACTTGCGCCCGCGATCGAACAGATCACGCGCGCCGAGCGACGAATACGTGTTGTTGGTGCGGACTTGCTCAGTGAGATCAGCGAATGGCCAGTGCAGAATCGGCGCGCGTAAGCGGCGCACGTTCTGAGCGACCACGCGCTCGTGCACATGCCCCGCTCCCCAACTCGCGCGCCCGCGATGGAACAAACGCAATTGCCAATCGGGATACCAGCCGCCATGTCGAATCCAGCGCTCCATGTGATAGGACAGCCGAGGGAATTCGAAGCCGTCCGCACGACTGGCTTCACTGCCGTTCAGGTCCCCGAAAAGCGCCTGCACTTCGGCCGAGGACTCCGGTGACAAGGCTTCATCGGCGTCGAGTGAAAGGACCCAATCATGCGCGGCCAATTCCGCCGCACGTGCTTTTTGGTCGCGATAGCCGCGCCATGGCTCCGAGAAAACGCGCGCGCCTAAACTTTTGGCGATTTCCACAGTCCGATCCTGGCTGCCGCTGTCGAGCACAACGACATCGGCGGCCCAGGGTACGGACCGGATGCAACGCTCGATATTGACCTCTTCGTTGAGCGAAATAATCACCAACGAAACCGGATGTTGAGAAGTCGAGGGACTCACGAGGTCAAAGCTCTCAAGATTAGAACACCTTGTCAAACATGGCTCATGAAACATCCTTCTGAGGCGTGTTGCCGGTGAGACGGATTTGTTCTAAGTCATGAAGGGAACGGAGGATTCAATCCATGTTGAAATACGCGCTCACTGCTCTTCTTCTGCTTTCGACCCTGATGCCGGTTCTGGTTCCGACGACGGCACAGGCCTACTTCTCGACGATGGACACCGGCGAAGTCACTCAGCCCGGTCACTACCGCACGATCCTCGAGCCGCAGTTTATTCTCAATAAGTACGACGGCGTGAACCTCATTGGCCGCTTCGACACTGGACTCGCCGATGATAAAGCGGTGCGCGCCATCGTCGGCTTCGGCGAAGTCGATTTTCAGCTCGGTGCATTTTATAAATGGATTCCGTTTCCAGATTCCGAAGGCCAACCGGCGATCGGGGGCTCGGCCGGCGTTCTTTACGGACGCGCGGGAGACGAAACCGAACTCAGTCTCCGCTTTCATCCCTTGGTCTCCAAACACTTCGAAACCGAAATCGGCGACCTGACTCCGTTCGTCTCGCTGCCCCTGGGTATTACCACACGCGATGACGACACCTTCGTACCGATTCAACTCGCCGTGGGCTCGGAATGGAAAACCTTGAACTGGGAAAACCTTCGCTTCATGGCCGAACTCGGCCTGAACATCAACAAGGCGTTCTCGTACCTCAGCTTCGGCCTGGTCTACGAATTCGACGAAGCGAGCCTGCGCAAGTAAGAGGTCGATCGAAAGTTCCGCGCTCCAAAAGCAAA
>JAMPXM010000297.1 GCA_023701225.1 Pseudobdellovibrionaceae bacterium
ATTCAAAATAGGCGGGGCCACCGGAGTCGCCAAAACAGACGCTCGAGGTCTTGCCATCGCTGACCACTTCGTTCTTCGACAGCGCACCCAAAATCTTGGACTTCGCTTTGCGGAGCTGACCTCTGCCTTCGGACAATTCGTCTTCATTACCAGGCTTGGAAATACCGTAGCCTGCGATCACGAACTCATCGTTTTCTCTCAACACAACCGAGGACGGGAGAATCTTAGCGAATTCGGCATCGGCAGGCGCAGGACTGTCGAGCTTCACAAGCGCGAGGTCTCCCTCACCGGATTTCTTGTTCTTGCCCCAGTCCGGGTGCGTCTTCCAATCCACGACCGTCCGCACTCGATCCAACGACACCCGTTCTGTTTCCGGTGCAAAAACCGCGATCACACGCTCAGGCTTCTCTTCCAAACAATGGGCTGCGGTGAGAACTAACCTTGGCGCAACCAAAGCACCGGTGCAAATTCCAATCAATTTACCGCCGCGAGCCATCACCACAGCCACGGTCGCGCGCGAGACGAAATCATTTTCGCCGACATCCTCACCGTTGACGATCTGAGGCGCTTCCACGACAACTTGGAGCGCGGACGGCGCAGGCGCGCAAGCGGCCAACGACAAACCGACCAACACGGATAGAATGGCTCGAGAAATACTCTTTTCAGACCGCATAGCCCCCCCCGGGAATCATGCACCTGCCGTGGTAGACGGCGCATGGCTTCATTAGTAGGCAAATGCCGCGAACCTCGCAACAAATATCGCCGCTCGAGCAAGATTCAATCGAATCGTTTGCAGGCATTACATTCCTTCGCTATAGCTGAGCTATGTCAAAGACTTGGAAGTTTTTCGGAAGCTCGATTTGGGTCACGGTCCTGGGGCTGTTCGCGGCCTGCGGCGTGGGTTACTACTACAGCAATGGCGATTGGAAGGCGGCCGCATCCGCCACCTTCATTGCCGCGGTCCTCAGCGTCCTGGAAGTGTCGCTGTCGTTCGACAACGCCGTCGTCAACGCCAAGGTCCTCAATCGGATGACGCCCTTATGGCGCCATCGGTTCCTGACCTGGGGGATGTTGATCGCCGTGTTCGGGATGCGCTTGGTTTTCCCGCTACTGATTGTCGGCGTCGTCGCGCACCTCAATCCTTGGGACGCGCTCCGCTTGGCGGCCAGTGAACCAGCGGAATACGCCCGCATCATGATGTCCGTGCATACAGAGATCGCAGCCTTCGGCGGAGCGTTCTTACTCATGGTCGCCTTGAAGTACTTCTTCGATGTCGGCAAAGAGGTCCACTGGATCAACATCATCGAGCAACCGCTCACTCGCTTGGGACGCATGAACGCGATTGAGCTGGGACTCGCGATGATCCTGATCTATGTCATTTCGCTCTCTCTTCCCGCTGAGGACACACGCGACTTTTTGGTGTCAGGAATGATGGGCTTGGTCACGTTCATCGCCGTGGACGGAATCAGCGCCCTACTCGATGCCCCGAGTGAGGCCGTTGCCGACGCGCATCGGGCGAGTGCCGGCATGTTTCTTTACCTTGAAGTGCTGGACGCATCATTCAGCTTTGACGGCGTGGTCGGCGCGTTTGCCATCACCCACAATCTCTTTATTATTGCCATCGGTCTCGGTATCGGCGCCATGTTCGTGCGAAGCCTGACGATCATGTTGGTCGATATGGGAACACTGGCCGAGTTCCGCTATCTTGAGCACGGTGCTTTTTACGCGATCGGCGCTCTCGCCGCGATGATGTTCTTGGGCACTTTCGTGCATGTCTCAGAGGTCATCACTGGCTTGATCGGCGCGGGCTTCATCGCGCTCGCATTCTGGTCTTCGATTCGCCATAACCGAATGGAGCACTCCGCAGAACTCGCAAAAAGCGCAGGGCAAAGTCCAAAAGCCAAGACCGCACAGAAGCATTAGAACGCTAAATGCCAGAGCTCGCAGATTGTTTTAAAAGTGAAGTGTGCCGAGCAAGCCCATCCCTTTTTGCGTGTCCTGCGTCGGCGTGCCTCCGCCGGTGGGCGTAAGCTGGTAGGTCGTCTCAAAAATCTGCGCCTCGAAACTGATAACGAAGAGTTCAAAGAAAGCCCCGTAGGTCAGGCGCGTTTGCTTCCATTTCGCGGCCCACGCAATATCTTCTTTTTCAAACGTACTGGCGTACTCAGCTCGCGCACCTAAGAAGGGCAAAAGGTACAGCTTCGCTTCCCCGCCCCAGTATCCTGATGCAAGAGACTTCGCGGCATCCGAGGCCGAAAACAATCCCTTCGTATCGAAGGTGCCGTAGCCGGCTTTAAAAAACAAACTCGTGTCTTGCGAACTGCGGCCAAAAGGGCGCAGCAAAATCGCGCCGCCCGTCTCGGTCGACGCCCAATCCGTTTGTACCGACCCCGCGGAGGCCGTGAAGGTGCTGCTCCGGTAGTAACCCTCAAAACCGAGATCGATATTGATCGCACGTCGCTTGTTGTTGGACGAGAGCAATCCATTCATGAAGAACTGCGCGCGACCGCCTTTTTCAGTCACTTCGCCCAGCTTTGTCCCGCGCTCGAGATCACCACCGAGTTGGAAGTAGGACAGCGTTAGATCAGGCTCAAAAGGCAGACCGTCTTTGACGTATCCCCATTTCGCATCCTGCTCGGCTCGAATGCGTTTTTGGTCGGAGAGGTATCCGATGAGATCGAAGCGTTGCGACTGACGGCGTTTATACTTTTCATAAAACGATCCTCCGCCACCACCGTCGGAGTCCTGCGCCGCCGACGGACATGCTGACAGAATGATGCAAAGAAATCCCAAACTCGAGAATAGATTCCGGGCCAAACTCCCGGCCACATTCGATGCCGCATTCCATGAGAGACGAGTTACGTATTTCATAGCTCACCCAGAATACGCGACTCCTGCTCACGTCGCTCAGTGCTATGCGTGAAATGCTCCGAGTTGAGACAGCCGCATTGAATCACTTCAAGGTTTCTCAATGAATTGCTTCAAAATTGGGTCACGCCATGCAGCATTGAATGTAAACAAAACTGTCGAACTCGCGAACAACTCCCCCGCCGCCCATTCTGACCCGCGCCAACCGCTTTGTGGTCAGTGCACTCGACCTCGCGCTCGGGCTCCTCTACAATAAAAACAAACAACCAGAGATGGACATGAACGCACCGAGCCCGACACTTCGTGACCGCACCAAGTCGCTTTATTCGAGATACGAAAAGTATTTCCCTGCCGGTTTTTTTATCGCCGGCTTTCTCTTCGACATCGTCACGCTTGGTCGCATCGACGATCTTTTCACCATGCTCTCGCAAGCCGTGTACTTGGCGATCATCGCCGTTTACCTTCGTTTGGAGATGCTGGAAAGCGCGAAGCCGCTCAAGGTTCCGCGCTGGATCTCGTGGCTTTGGAAATACCGTGATGAAATCGTGCATTTCCTCTTCGGAAGTTTATTGAGCGCATACACTTTGTTTTACCTCAAGAGTTCCTCGCTCGTGTCGTCCGGGATCTTCTTGCTCCTCATGGTCGTGCTAATGCTGGCCAACGAATTC
>JAMPXM010000034.1 GCA_023701225.1 Pseudobdellovibrionaceae bacterium
GCCGCCAGAAGCTCCACACAATAGGAAAAATCATCTTCGGACGCAAGCGAAGATGCAGTCGAAGGCCGGTGAAAACGTGGTTTCTCGTTGATTTGTCCGAGGTATTTCGGGGGAAGACGCGCGCAATGGGCGATATCCGAGTCGATGCGCCGGGTTGGATTGGGGGAATGCCGAAAAAGTGGGCATTAGCAGAAAAAGACAAAGGCCGCCCGATTGGACGGCCTTACGGAACCGAAATTGCCTTCGTGCCTTCGCCTTATTTACCAAACAGGTCGTGACACATCTTCCGCATGCTCGCGTTGCTATTCACTGCCGCGCCGAAGTCAGCCATGAATTGGAGGCGCGCCAAAACCTTCGATTGATTTCGTTCTTGCTCATTGGCGATGAGTGCTGAATCGGCCTTGGTATAGCTTTGGAAAACGCTGCGCAAGGAAGCCAATTCGGGGTTTGATTTGTTGGCGCGTGCGATGACGGTTTGAACCGTCGCGCTCTTTTCCTTCCCCCATTTTTCAAAATCAGGATGGCGGAGTTCGTCAAGATGGGCCTTTAGGTCGTTGACGATCTTGAGCGATTCCGAGTCCGCCGCGAGGTCCAAGGAAGAAAGTCCTCGCTCAGCTTTTGTTGCGCGAATGGCTTCCGGAACCAAAAGGGCGCCCGCGACAATGGACTCCACCGATGTGACAAGGCGGGATTCCGCGATCTCAACCAGGGCCTTTTCAAGGATGTCCTTGTTGGATGCGCGGAGCACTTTCAAGCGCAGGTCTTCGCGGGCACTTGTCAGTTCGACGGAAACAAGTGCCTTCAATTCCGTTAAAGACAGCGTCTCCGCGAGAGAACGGGCGACGGCGCGGTCGACGTCATAGCGAACTTTCATATCCATCAGGAGAGTGAAAGCCTCCACCACAATGGAGCCCGACAAGATGCGACTGGAAACGAAATTGAGGATCGCTTTTTCTTGCTCCGAAACCGACTTGTCCTTAGCGACGCGAAACAGAATGTCGCCCACATATTCCGGGACCAAGCGAGCCGTGCCGTCCGCGTCGAACTCGACCTGGGATTTGTTCAGCTTCAATTTCTTGGCAAGTTTGGCGACGCTGATTTTCGTGAATTTATCCATCGAAACCGTTTCGCCGGCATAATTGAAGCGTTCGTCTGAAAGGATGAGCCGGAGAGTGCTCGGGTCTTGCTGGGTCGATGAGCTCTGGCGGTCCGCGACCGAGAGTTGCAATGTTGACATGCGGCTGCTGAGAGCGCGGGGGCGAGGAGAGCTGCCGACGCCAATCGTTTCGGCCATCGCCATTCTTGCATAGTCAGTTAAGGTTTCAAGGGCGCGTGCTTCGCCTGTCGGCGTGATAAGTCGAAGAGTTCGACGGTCTTCGGCCTGGCGGCGCATATCTTCTTCACGCAGCTCCGCTCGGCGATCCGCGAGACGTTCCACATGTGCCCGGCGCGCGAAGGACTCCAGGTCAGACACGGTGTATTCGCTGAGACCCGATCCAAATTCCGTCGCAAACCAGTTTTGGATGTAAGCATCCTCCATCTGGTGACGAAGGACAGGATCAATCGGATTGCCGTCGTTATCTCGAGCGGCGTTCACAATGGCGTGGATTTTTTTCTCACGAGGGGTGACCGGTGGACCATCAGCTTTCGAACTCGCCGCGAAGGTGAGAAGCGAAAGGCAGGTGGCAGGCAGAAGCATCCCAAGTACGAATTTTTGCGTCGCCATTTTCATATTCATTTTCCTCGTTCAATAGCTTTGATTTCGAAACATGGGAGAGCAGTGCGAGAACCATTCCGCAGAGAACCAAATTGAGAAAAGTGAATCACTCGACTGTAAGGTATTGAACCTATGTAGGATTTTCATTGCCCCACAGAGTCGGTCGTTGGCCCTGGCAAATGAGGCCATGTCGTAGGGTTTGGCAACGGGGCCGATTTACGGCACCGATTTAGATTCATTAACGAAAACCGACCCGGTCCAACGCCAAGCAAGGACTACGGGCGCGGCAGTCGCCCGCGCACAGAAGCATACGCTTGAGCGCTGCGCTCGAGAGACTCAGCGCGCGGTTTTAGCTGGCGTCGGCTGAGATGAGTTGAGCGCAGGCGGGGGTATTTGTCGGCTGAAGTAGAAGGCGATGCCTTCAATGACATCCGGATCGCTGAAGGGGGGCGCCTGGATGAAATTCATCATTGGATTCTTGCGAGCGCCGGAGGCGAAGGCGTAGAGTTGGATGACGAGCGCCGGGTAGTTCTGGCCGGAGATGTAGGGGAAATCGCCGCGCAGTGCGGGCCTTGTCTCGGCATCACGATGGCAGGTGAGGCAGACGCGCGCATGCGTTGCGCCGAGCTCGTACAGTCGGATGTCCTCGGGGTCCGTGAGAGGTTCTGGTTCGACGTAGTACTTGCGCGGGTCCTGCTGGCTGTAGTGCGTGGCGACGGCTTCGATCTCTTCGTCGGTGAGTTTTTCCGCGATACCGTTCATCACATAAAGCATGCGCTCTTTGCGTTCTCCGGTCTTAAACCGGTAAAGTTGATTGATCAAGTATTGCTTGTTTTGCCCACTCAACATCACGATGGGGTCGACGAAGCTCTTTCCGTCCTCTTTGTGGCACGTCCAGCAACGCCCCCAAACTTCGGCGGCCTGGGTCACTTGCGGAGCAAGCCACAGGCCTGCGCATAAAGTCCAAGTCAGAGCACAGGCTCCTAAAGCCGAAGTCAGAGTGTTGCGAGTGCGGAACAGGACGGACGCGGTTTTCATCATTTTGCCTTTAAATAACGGAAGTACACGGCGATCGCTTCGATCTCGTCTTCACTGAGATTGCCGATGATGTCGGAGTTCATGATCGGGTTCCAGCGTTTCTTGTCGCGAAACGCTTTGATTTGATTCACGAGGTAGTTTTTCTGCTGGCCGGTGAGCGACGGGTAGTCCACCATCGCCGGTCCATCGCCGGCGCGATTGGCCAGATGGCAGAACCGGCATGTGGTCGTGTTGCCGGTGATCAGGCTTTTACCGATCTCAAACAAACGGCCGTCTTGTGCGGACATTTCGGACTTGCGTACGACTTCCACCGGAAAGCGCGAGAACACTTCGGCCAATCCGTAGAGTTCATCATCGGTGAGTCCGGCCACCATGTACGGCATCGCATTCATGGTGTAATCGGACCGATCGCCGCCGCGGAAGTTTTTTAGCTGACGAAGCAAGTAGGGCTGATTGAGTCCGGCCAAGTTCGGAAAGTCCGAGTAGCCGCTCACTCCCGCGCGTCCGTGGCAACCTAAGCACTTGGCGATAAATTGCCCATCGGTCACGGACGGGTTCGACGAGAGAGCAGCATGCGCGCTCGACTCGAGCGAGAGGCCGCATACGAGGGCCAGAAGGCCGAGGGAGACTTTCCGAGCCGTGGTCGTCAGTTTGAGAGCCATGATGATTTCCTTCCTGTGGTACGAAGTCCTATTCTGACTCGGACAATACAGAAGGGATGGCGATCTGAAAAGTGCAGAAGAATCGCGATGGAATGTCTACTCAAGCCCAATATCGCACGGGCTATTTTTACTCAAACGGGCAAGTGATTTATCTGTGGGTGAGGACTTTGGATTTTTCCGAAGCCGAGAAGCCAACGGGCAATTCTGGCCCGCTCCGGGAAATCTTGTCGAAAACGTCGACATGGAATTTCGACAGACCGCATTCTAGACGTGCGGTCCGTGGCAGGGTTTTTATTCCAGATCCGTGGCCTCGGCTTCCTCTTGGACCGGAGCCGGGGTTTCTTCTGTGTCAGATGAGTCGCTGTTGGCCGTTGTCGGAGCAGAAGGGGCCGACGCGACTGCGCGCTGGCGCTGGTCCGCAGGAGCGGAAGCCTCCTCCATCGTCGTATCGTCGGGAGTCTCATCAGCAGGTTTAGGCATGACTTTGGCGGCACGAGGTGGCGGAGCCGTTTGCGCCGTGGAATCGACGAAGTCGACGACCACGGGTGCGGCGGTCGGGCGTGTGCCCGCACCGCCTTTGGATTTTTCGCTCGGCTCTAGCAGCTTCCATTCCGCTTCGAAGTATCGCTCGCCATGGTGATCACCTTTGCGAAAGGCGAGAATGATGTCGCGAGCTTCCTTTTCATTTTTCTCTTCGATGAGAACTTGTAGGAGTCCCCGTGTGGCGCGCACGGGAAGGGTGGCCTTATCGGCGTTATCGATGGCCAATTGGAAAATCTCCTTGGCTTTGGTGTTGTCACCGGCCAGGACCAGAGAGCGGCCATACTCTTCCAAGGCATCGTAGTCGCGCCCCCCGGCTTTGACATACGTATCGTAATTGGAATTGGCCAGAGCGTGGTTTTTGACTTGATGATGGAAGTGGGCTGCACGCTGAAGAATGTCCTTGTTGCCGTTGGCCAGAGCCGAGAGTTTCTGAAATCCGCGATCCGCGCATTCCAAATCTCCGTGCCGCATGCAGACTTTTACAAGGTGTTGAGTGCCCGAAACTCCCAGGAGACCGATGGAGTTGGCGGCTTTGAGTGGTAAAATCGCAAAACCGTCGCCACCCCACTTTCCGAAGTGAAGTACGCCGACCAAAAGAAGGGCCGCGCATCCGGCGAGCTTCTGGATCATGCGCATTTGCGCCTTTTGGACCTGTTCCTTGTTCGGGGCTGAGTCATGCCATCCGCACGCGCACATCGCGACAAATTGATTGGCATCGAGGTCTTTTCCGCAGGCTTTGCAAATTCCATTGAGCGTCATGTTCGACTCCGTGCCAGAAAACGAGGGTTTCGATCAAAACGATACGCGTGACTCAGGACTATCCGCATTTGGTCACATTGAATGCGCTGAGACGTATCTCAACAAGCATGTCATATGCCTCTCATGCAGCAATTCTCAAGCCGCGATCCTAACACTCTCGAGTCGCTCAATCCGATCTGCGGAGCAGAGTTCTGACACCTGTCGATCGCCTGCACATTCACGTGAGAATACGAGGGAACAGCGTTCGAAATCGAGATGAACAAAAATGATTGAATCACGTCTCATTCGCAGACGGTCGCGACGACACTTTTAGAGACGATTCCGGAGACGACTTCGGAGACGATTTCAGTTTGAAACGCCGACGGACGCGGCGCTCGAGGCGGGCGATGGCGCCTCGTTCACGGAGTTTCGTGCGGCTTTAAGAAACGGACCTTGAGCCGCTCGATCTGTTCGGGACGAGCGCGGACTTTCAGAATCACGCCGTGCTCGTTGTAGCTTTCCGCGAGCACCCGCATGCTGCCGCGAATCTCGCCGATCGCTCCAGGCGCGGTGTAGGGGACAAGGAGTTCTTCATCGACCATCTCGGTTTCGAACCGCTCGATCAGTCGCAGGCGAAGGGCTGCGACATCCGCTGGGTTTCGGCTGGAGAGCTGAATTGCGTCGGGAAACTCCGCGCGCAGACGAGTCGCATTCTCTGCCGAAACGCGATCGATTTTGTTTAGGAGAATCAGGCTCGGTGTCGCGCCGGCCCCGACTTCCCCGAGAACCGTGCGAGTGACATCGAGTTGGGAGCGAAAAGTCGGATCGCTGCAGTCCACGACGTACAAGAGCAGGGAGGCGTGCGTTGCTTCGTCGAGCGTGGATTTAAAAGAAGCCACGAGATCGTGCGGTAGCTTTTTGATAAAGCCGACCGTGTCGGATATCAGGATCTTCGGGCGCGATTCGGGGTAGAGCAGGCGGACAGTCGTATCGAGAGTTGCGAACAACTTGTCCGCGACCAGAACCTCGCTGCCGGTCAATGCGCGCATGAGCGAAGATTTGCCGGCGTTGGTGTATCCGACCAGAGCCACCGAGACTTCGCGGTCGCGGCGCGCGCGCCGGGTTTCGTGTTCTTGCGAGATCGACGCGAGCTCGGCCTTGAGTTCTTTGATACGGTCCCGGATTTTGCGGCGATCGAGTTCGATGCTCGACTCGCCAGCGCCCTTGCCGCCGATGCCGCCGCTTCCGCGGTCTTCTCCTCCGCCGGTCTCTCGTAAGCGAGGTGCGACGTAGGTCAAACGCGCGATTTCCACCTGCAATCGCGCCGCGCGCGTTCGCGCGTGTCGGCTGAAGATTTCGATGATGACCCCTGTGCGGTCGAGCACAGTTGCGCCCGTGGCGCTTTCCAAGTTCCGCAATTGCGAGGGCGAGAGATCGCAGTCGAAGATCACGACCTGAGCCGGTTCGGCGGGAGGCGTGTACGCGTCTTGAGTGGGGTCGAACTCTTCGTCCGCCATCTCATCATCAGACGCTTCCACCGACTCGTTCTCCATGTCTTCCGTGTCCGTGGCGTTTTCCAGCTCTTCCAGTTTAAGAGCGGCTTTGTGTTTCTTTTTGACGACGAGGGGGCCGACAGTGCCGCTCCCACCGGTCCACGCGGCGAGTTCTTTGAGTTTGCCGTCGCCAAGCACGGTGGCGGCGCGATCGGAAGGCCGCTTTTGCCAAAGCCGTCCGACCACTTTGTAACCTAAAGTGGTAACAAGACGAGCGAGCTCGGTCAGCGAGCCTTCCAGCTCCTGATTCGTCATTTGCGGCAATTGGAGGCCAACCAACACGGCATTCAGAGTTTTTGGCTGCGTTTCTTTCATTGTCATGGAGCGACCATCCTCTCATGAGACCGGTCGTGACGGAAGACGTCAAATCCGCATGAATGCGAAAATCGGGTCCGGTCGCGTTGAATTTGCGCCATCGTTTGATAGAACTGGAGACCGGAATGACTGAACTTATCATTGTTTTCATCTGTCTCGTCTTGAATGCGCTCTTGGCCGGTTATGAAATGGCCTTCGTTTCGGTGACCAAGCCGCAATTGCGGCAGCTGGCCAAGTCGGGCGCGACCTCGGCGCATCGCCTCTTGGCGCTTCGTGAAAATCCGGAGCGAACGCTTTCTGTGGTTCAGGTCGGAATCACGTTGGTAGGTATGATCTCGGCCGCGGTTGGCGGAGCTGGCGCGGAAGAGTCGTTCGCTCCCTATTTTGAGACGCGGTTTGGGTGGAGCGAAAACGTGGCCGAGGCGGTCGCGATTCTGATGATCGCGCTCCCGCTGACGTTCTTAAGTGTTGTGCTCGGTGAACTGGTACCGAAGTCCTTGGCCTTGCGCAATCCGTTGGTCTTCGCGATGGCCGGCGCACGTTGGATCGGGCTCGCGGATCGCTTGATGGCGCCGTTGGTGTCGGTGCTCGAAGTGGCGACGAAGTTCATTCTTTTCTTCTTTCCACGGCGAGCGACGGCCATCGCCGATGTTCCGGCCTCGGTTGACATCGAACATTTGTCCAAACCGACTCAGCAATACGTGTTGAATTTGGTTTCCGTTGAGACTCGCAAAGCGCGTGATGTGATGGTCGGATGGTCGACCGTGAACTCCGTGAATGAAACGGCCACTCGCGACCAGGTCGCCTCGACGGTTTTGAATTCGGGTCATACGCGGCTACCGGTGATGAGTGAGGGGAGGGTGGTCGGGCTTCTGCATACCAAGGAGTTCATCACTTTGCTCGCGGCCGGAGAACCGCAATGGCAGAGGTTGATTCGGCCGGTGTTGCGCGTGCGTGAAAATGCCTTTGCGTTGGCCGCGCTTCGCGCCATGCAATCGCAGCGAAGCCATCTCTGCGTGGTCGTCGACGCGCAGGATGCGCCCGTGGGCATTTTGACTCTAGAAGATGTCATCGAAGAGGTGGTCGGTGAGATCTTCGATGAGGATGATGACGGCCGGGTGCGACGCTTTTTGTCCGGAGTCGCGCGTCGTCGCGGCCGGTCACCATAAAAGTCATTTTTCACAGGGCGCTCGAGCCATTCGTTTACAACTTAGATCACCGAGCGTGATCGTAACCTGGGATTATTGCTTTGAATCATTGCTTTGAATCATTGCTTTGAATCATTGTATCGGAGGTCGGGCCTCGGGCTTTCGACCTCGTGCCTCTTCGCGTCGGCTTCCATGCGGGCCTTCGGCGATCTCCTCGATCAACTTACGATTGAATGCAGGGATATCTCCTGGATGCCGACTGGTGACGAGCCCTTGATCCGTGACGACTTCCTCATCGACCCAGTTGGCACCCGCATTGATGAGATCCGTTTTGATCGAAGCATACGATGTCAATCTCCGGCCCTCGACCACTGCCGCCTCGGCGAGCATCCATGGACCGTGACAAATCGCTCCGACAGGTTTGTCTTGTTCGAAAAATGCGCGCACGAACTCCACCGCTTTGGGATTGAGCCGGAGTTGGTCCGGATTCATCACACCACCTGGCAAAACAAGGGCGTCGAAGTCCTCCGCATTGGCTTTCTCCAGGGGAATGTCGACGTCAATCGGATCGCCCCAATCCCGCTTGTTCCAACCACGGATACGATCGGGCTTGGGCGAGACAATCCGCACGTCCGCACCGGCTTTTTGTAAAGCTTGTCGCGGTTCCAGGAGCTCGCTTTGTTCAAAGCCATCTTCGCTGAGAATAGCGACTTTTTTTCCACTGAGATTTTTTTCTGCCATGAGGACCTCCTCGGATGAACGCTTCATCCAGTCGGTCGACTGTAGTCAATGCATCTGGCAAACCCGAGCGGAAAGCGAAGTGTCACGAAAGATGCAAAAGTCGAAGCCGGACAAAATGCCGACGGGTCAGTCGCCGGCAATCTCGGTTCCGTACGAGACGGATTTCGCGTTCGTGAACTCGTGAAATCCCTTCATCCCGAGCTCTCGACCGTAACCGGAGGCCTTCGTTCCGCCGAAGGGCAGTTGTGGTTCGCTGGCGACGATGCGGTTCACAAAGGTCATTCCGGCCTCGAGTGTTTGAATGGCCTGGCGGATTTCGTTTGAATCCGTTGTCCAAATGCTGCTGCCCAATCCGAAACGAGACTGATTGGCGATGTCGAGTGCGTGCTCAAGTGAGTGGGCTCGAAAAACAAGCGCCACGGGACCAAACATCTCTTCTTGGAAAATCTCCGCCGTCGCGTTTTCAGGCGCAATGAGAAGGCTTGGATAAAAGAGATTCTGCGCGCGCTCCAGTTGCGGCTCCAGGCGCGCTTCCGCGCCCGCTTGTCGGGCCCGCTCGCACTGCTGGAGAAGCGTTTGGAGAGCCTGTGCGTGTACCAAAGGACCGACATCTGTGCTGAGGCTCATCGGATCGCCGACGCGCAAGCCGCGCAGATATCCTTCGAAGGCGGTGAGAAACCGATCGAAGACGGCGTCATGCACAATAAATCGTTTGGCAGAGATGCAGCTCTGTCCGTTGTTGATGGTTCGCGATTGGGCCGCGGATTTTGCAGCGAAATCGATGTCGGCTGATGGCATCACTACGAACGGATCGCTGCCTCCGAGCTCGAGCACGCATTTTTTCAAATGTCGGCCGGCTTCCGATGCGACCGCGCGCCCTGCAGACTCGCTCCCGGTGAGCGTCACGCCGCGAATGCGAGGATCGGCGATGACGCGTGCGACGCGCGCGGATTCAAGAAGCACGGTTTGAAAGTCATGGGGCGCAAAGCCGGCTTCCGAGAAGAGACGTTCGATCCATAAAGCGCAGCGCGAGACGTTGGAAGCGTGCTTGAGAACCATCACATTGCCCGCAGACAAGGCCGGAATCGCGGCGCGGAACGCCTGCCAGTACGGAAAATTCCACGGCATGATGGCGAGCACAGCACCCAAGGGCAGATGACGGACGAATTGATGATACGGTTTCTCTTGGATTTGGGTGTCGGCGGCGAGCGTGGGGAGGTGATCGGCGTACCAGCGCGCGGTGAGCGCGCACTTTTCCACCTCGGAGCGTGCCGCAACCAAGGTCTTGCCCATTTCGCGAACGGCGACTCCCGCCAGTTCGTCTCTTTGTTGGGTCATGCGTTCCGCCAGCGCGCGCAAGCGGGTTTGGCGTTGCGATAAAGGCACCTGTCGCGCGCGACGAGCGGCGGTCTCCGCTTGCGCGAGGACTGTGTCGAGATCCGCATCCGAGATGGTCGCGAAGGTCTCTAAAACTTCGCCCGTGAATGGGTTCTGACTTTTCAGTCTCGACGAGGATGAGGACGAAGCCGAAGAAGCGGTGGGAGAAGCGGTTGGCGACGAAGTTGGAGAAGAAAGGGATTGCGACATCGGAACGCCTCCTGCGGTCGTTCGGTCGGTTGTGGGGGGAGTGGATCGATCTTCCGCCCCATCGTTGCGAGCCGGCCGCGATCCACGAGAGTCCCGCGCGCAAGAGCGATCGTCAAGAGGTCGCCCACGTTCGGATGTGACGCTCACGCACCGTGATCTCACTTGCGACCTTGGTCGAGGCCCGCAAGGCTGAGGATTTCTTTGCTCACGTGCGGGTGTATGATGGCGGAATATCACCAACTCGGAATTTTCTAAAAAGGAGAGGGACAATGGGTCTTCAACGCTGGATACACATCGGTGTTCTGGTCGCAACGGGCTGCATCGCGATGAGTGGGGGGCGAGCCGCAGCGGCGCCTGCATTTACGAATCTGTCTCAGACGGATTTTGATGCCATCGGCAAGGAACTCTCGGCGAACACGTCGCTTCATAACGTCATGGGCGCGTCCAGCCTGGGCTCGATTTTTGGTTTCGAAATCGGCGTCGTGGCGGGGGTCGCTTCCACGAAAGAGATTGAACGACTGGTTCAAGAGGCCTCACCAACGACCGAGGTGCCGTTTATCCCACATGCCGGTCTGGTGGGTGCGGTCACGGTTCCGTTCGGTATCACGGCGGAATTGGCCATCGTCCCCGAAATCACGGCAGAAGGCGCCAAGTACAGTTCCTTCGCGGGTGCTGTGAAGTGGGCACTCTCCGACGAGTTGATCCCGGTGATTCCGTTTAATTTGGCGGTGCGCGGCTTTATGGCCAATAGCGAGTTTAAGTTTAGTCAGACAATCAACAACGCATCCACTGGCGACCTGCCGGTCAATGTGAACGTGGCCTATGATGGTAATGTGACAGGCCTGCAACTTCTTGCGAGCCCGAAGTTGCCGGTGTTTGAGCCATACATTGGTGTTGGTTACTTGAGCGCCAAAGGCGATTTGAGCGTGACCGGTCACGCGTCGGCGAGCTTTTTTGATTCGACAGCGCAATCGGCGACTACCAAACCAACGAGTTCGCAGTTCTTGGCTGGCGTCAATGTCTCGCTTTTGCTGCTGAAGTTGGGAGCGGAGTACTCGACGGCATTCGGGACCAGCACCTACACGGCTAAGCTCAGCGTCGGCTTCTAATCCTCTTCCTCAAACGATCTCCGGCTCAGCTTCTGATTGAGGCTGAACTTTCCTGTTGGCGAGGGAACGATCCTTCAGTTACACCCATTAGGATGAAAACTGGGGATATGAACCTCGCGGCGTCTCGTCTGGCTCTTCTCGCGGAGATTTCCGCGGATCTCAGTCGCGCGGCCTCTACAAAAGAAGTCGTTCGTATTCTGATCGGACCGGTGGCAAGCGCCATCGGCGCGACTGCGACCACGGTGATGCGCATGTCCTCGGATCGGACCCATTTGGATTTGATCGAGTCGACGGCGACAGATATCTACGGCCCCGGTCTTGTCGCTTTCATCCCTTTGAGCCTGCAGGTTCCTTTGGCGGCATCGGCTCGCGATGCGCGTCGAGTTTTGATCCGTTCGCGCACCGATGCGGAGGCCGAATTTCCCCTGATTCTTCCGATGTTGGAAACATGCGGCTCGCGAACGGTGATCAATTATCCGCTGCTCATTGACGGTCATGTCACAGGCGCGTTCGCGTACGGCATTCCGAAGGACGATGCGCTGGCGGCCGAGGATCTTGCGTTCTTGGACTGCTTGTCAGTCTCGGTCGCACATGCATTGGACCGGGTCTATCGTCGCGAGCGTGATCGGGACGCGCGCCGTTTGCCGGAAGACGGATACCAGTGGTGGTTTGAGTATTTCGAGCAAGCTCCGGCGAATATCGCGATCGTTAAGGGACCTGATTTTAAATATGTTTACGCCAACGAATCCTTCTTAGCGACCAGCCCCCATGGTCGCGATTTGATCGGTAAGACTCTGCAGGAAGCGCACCCAGGGCTTGAGGGGCAGAAGGGGATGCTGGTCACCAAGAGTGTGTACGACACCGGACAAATGTTCGTGGCGCGTGAATTGGAAGTTCTGATTCGTTATCACGACGGACGCCAGGAATCGCGCTATTACACCGGGACTTTGATTCCGTGGATGGTCGACGGCCAAGTCGAAGGCATCATCAATGTCAATTTCGACGTCACCGAGCATGTGACCGCTCGCCGGGTCGCCGAAATGAATCAAATGCGCCTGAACTGCGCGCTTGATGCCGGACAGCTCGGCTTGTGGGAGTGGCATGCAGCGACGAACACGACTTGGCGCTCTGAGTGGCATCGCCGTATTTTCGGTGACTCCGTATCGGATCAAGATTGGTCGGTCGAAAAATTCGTTTCCTATTTTCATCCGGAGGACCGGCCGCGAGCGCAACGCGAAGTCGAAGAAGCCGTCGCTCGGGGCGGTCCCTTTGCTTTTGAGACCAGAATCATTCGAGGAGATGGCGAAATCCGCTGGATCATGGATTCTGGGGAGGTGTTTTACAAAAACGGACGACCGACGCATGCCACAGGAGTCGTGTATGACATCACTCACCTCAAAGAGACCGAGCGTCAGCTTTTGGAGGCCAAAGAGCGGGCCGAAGCCGCCGATCGTGCGAAGACGGAGTTCGTCGCGAATATGAGCCATGAACTGCGCACGCCTCTGACGGCGATTCTCGGCTTTGCGGAACTTTTGGGACAATCCGATTTGCGGGCGGATCGGCGCGCTTCGTACCTAGATGGAGTTCGACGCAACAGTCAGGTGTTGGTCAAACTCATCGAGGACCTTCTGGATCTCAGCAAAGTCGAAGCCGGGCATATGGATATCGATCTGCACCGTGTTCCGTTGCGGGATCTGCTCAATGATACCCTCGCCCTTTTTCAGGACTCGGCAAAGAAAGCACAGGTCGAATTGCGCGCGAGCGTCTCTGAGTCCGTACCGCGCATCATCGTCACGGATCCGGTTCGACTTAAACAAATTCTAGCGAATATCGTGGGCAATGCGGTCAAGTTCACGGAGCCAGGCGGGACGATCACCGTGAGCGTCGATCCGAGCATGCGTTCTGCGTGCGCGGAGAACGAAATCGTGATTCACGTGATTGACACAGGCGTAGGTATCGATCCGGCGGATGCCTCGAAACTCTTTAAGGCGTTTTCGCAGATTGAAAATGGTCGGAGACGGCCGGCTTCAGGGACAGGGTTGGGACTTTTTATTTCGCGGCGACTCGCCCAAGCGCTTGGTGGCGATGTGCGACTCAAGGCCAGTCGCTTGGGTCAGGGAAGCCACTTCGAAATCCGCATCATCGATGCTGCCGACTCCTTTTCAGTCGTCGGAGGCACCGGCGCCGGAGAGGCGGAGGAGTCCGTCCGATTGGATCACGTGCGCCTTTTGCTTGCGGAAGACACCGATGATGTGCGGCTGCTCATGCGAGATGGGTTGCGAGAGGCCGGGGCCATCGTCGAATCAGCGGTCGATGGTCGGGAGGCATTGGAGCGAGCGCGGCGGGATCGATTCGATGCCATCATCATGGATATTCGAATGCCAGAAATGGATGGGCTCGAAGCGACTCGTCGCTTACGCGGGGAAGGCTTGCGGGTACCGATCATCGGCGTCTCAGCGCATGCAGAGGCACACGATCACACCGAGGCGCTCGAAGCCGGTTGTGATGTATATCTCACCAAACCCGTTCGTTTACCGGAATTGACCGCGGCTGTCGCGCGTTTGTTGAGGGGCCGATAGGCGGCGTGGCGAGAAGAATCGCACTCATCGAACGGTTTCAAACTCTCCGGTCGCTTTGTTTTTTCGCACATTGTCCCAGCCAAAGACTTTGCCGTTCATTGCGACATAGATACCGGGCGAGAGGGCTTGCGCGAACGCGAGTGCTGCGCCGAGATTGAAGAGTCCGTCCGAGCTGCCAAAGGCATAGGGGATCATTGCACCGGTGAGAACGATGGTTTTATTTCGCAGTTCGGCGGAATGCGCTTCGCCGAGCAGGCGTGCGGTTTCGGCCATGGTATCGGTTCCATGCGTGATGAGAATACGATCCGCCGTCGCATCCTTGCAACTCGTTAAGATCAGGTTGCGGTCTTGAGCCGTCATGTCGAGACTGTCGATCATCATCAGCGAACGAATGTCGACACTGACTTTGCTGCGCCCTAAGCGCAGCATTTCATGCACGTGAGTATTGCGGAAAAACAAGCGACCCGTGAGTTCGTCATACTCTTTATCGAATGTGCCGCCGGTCACAAGAATTTGAACGCTGTTCGGATTTGCCATAAGAATCTCAGCCTCGCGCATGGGGCGGTCCGCTGTCAAACGCCGTCGCCGTTGCCGGACGACGGCACCCACAGTTGTTCCACGCCTTTGTGCTCCAAGATCGTCGCCTGTGCGAGAGGGCCGGGATCGTGCTCGAGGTAATGAACCTGGAGACGCTCAGGATTCGCGGCCGCCATCCAGATCATCTCCGCGCACATACGACACGGTTTGAGCGTGCAATACAAGCGTGCGCCGGGCGGGAGCGGGGATCGTGTCTGGCGCCACCAGCTTTGCACGAGATTCGCTTCCGCATGTCGCGTACGGTCCTGGCCCGCCGAGTTGACCGCCCAGGCGAGCCGTTGCCCATCGGCTCCGACCAAGACCGCGGCGATGGCGCGCGCGGTTCTGGCGCGGGCGTGCGAGTCTCGAGGCACTCGGTGCGCCAATTCGCGAACCAGGTGCATGGCTTGTGCATCGCCGAGGGTGAGAGGAGTGGGCTCAGGAAGGGAGGGTGCCTCTGGGAGAGGGGGGGCCGCGACCTCGTTCCAATGGCCACGCGAAAATATATCCGTGGGCGGCGGGAACGCCCGGATGCGCTTGGCTGCCACGCGCACAAATGCTCGTTCCAGCTCGGTCACAGGGTGGGTGGTCCAAACGGGCAGCCGAATCACGCGGAGGGCTTGCGGGCCCAGAGTGTGCCAAAGACTTGAAATCAAACGTGTCACGGCGGTTTCGGGCTGATGCGGCTCCGCCAGCAGACGGCAGTAGTAGCCCTGCGATGTTTGCTCGTCCCAGAGCAGGGCCAAGGGTCGTTGATCGAGCGTGAGCCAAGTGGGCAGGGGGTCGATGTCAAACCTCTCGGTCAAACTTCTGAGTCGAACTTACAAACAGAGACGTGGGATTCGCGAAATTTTTGCCCACTCCCGAAACCGTCCGGGCGTGGTAGTCTCCGCCACTTGGATATGCGTCGTCTTTTTGTAGCACGTCAATTCGAATCCCGTTGGATTCCGGCTTCGGCTCGGATTCCGTCTCATCGGCAAAAGCTGATGATCGTGCTCCATGGCTTAGGCGATAGTTTGGATTCGTTTGCCGACATCCGCACGGAGCTGGGCCTGCCGGAGATGAACTATCTTCTTCTGAACGCACCTAAGCCGTTTGAAGATGGATACAGTTGGTATGCATTGGAGCCGCGGCATGCCTCGGATGTGCGTCGTTCGCGGCGCTTATTGACTGCGTTGGTCGCCGATCTCAAGAGAGAAGGGTGGGCTCAGGAGGACATCTTCTGGCTGGGCCATTCGCAGGGCGCATTGATGGTGTGCGACCAATTGATGAACCATGCCGGTCGCTTTGGCGGGGCCGTGGGCATCAGCGGATACGTTTGGTTTTTTCGGGGCTGGAAAACACGCGCACGGAACTCGGCGGCTTGGCTCACGCCGTGGTTGATGACCTATGGGTTGCGCGATCGTCTGATCCCTCCCTCGGAGATCCGCGAGGATTTGGAAAAGCTCTGGTCCGCAGGCGCGCCCGTGGTGGCGCGTGCATTCGCCAAAGGACACGACTTCGATTTCAAAAATGAAGTGCCGTTCGTGCGGGAGTGGCTCCATTTTCTCTACGCGCCGACTCGGGCTTCGGTTGCTCCTCGTTTTTCGTACATTCGGGGTGACGTTTCCGCTCCGTCTATGCTGAAATAAATTGCCGAAATAAACAGCTGAATTCAGTCCATACGCAGGAGGTCGACGTGATTCGCCGAGGGCCACGGATCTTGGTTCTTTTTGTTCTCTTCAACGCACTGGTCGCATGTCAGATGCCAGTGAAGACGGCGCACCGAGAAGGACTCGGATCGAATGCGGCATCCGGAGCGGCCACGACCGGCCCGCAAGTCACCTCCCAAGATTTGCTCAAAGACGCAAAGGCGGCACCCGGCGCGAGCGGTAAAACGCTCGAAGCGACGGTCGCGCCGGAGGCCGCTCAAAAGCCGCAGGTTTATGTCTCCGGCAAGAAAGGCGCGGATTCCGGCCTTTTGCTCGCTTACGAATTCACCGGCGATGTTTCGAGAATTCCCAAGGGCGGCTGCCGCCTGAAGATGGAAAACATCCGCACCCATAAAGACGCGTTCGTCGCCTTGAAGGCAGATCAGATGGCCGTCTTCAAAGGTCTTGAGCCGGGCCGGTATTTCGCCACGCGCCTGAGTTGCGGCACGACGCGGATCTGGAACTTGGACAATCTCTTCGGTCCTGGAGTGGACATCGTTGACGACAAGGTCAGCTATGTCGGGAAAGTGATTTTTGATTTCGCGGAGACGGGTGAGCTGAAAAGCTTTCGCCAGGCGGCGCGGCTGGACAGTCAGAAGACGTTCAATGACATTCGCGATATCGTGAGTGTGGAAATCATTTCGGGCTTCAGCATGCGACCGATCACTCCCGTGATGGCCATGACCGAAGGTCCAGAGAGTTTCGACGTATTCGCCAAAGGCACCGCCGAAGCGGAGAAGACGCTCGCGTCCTTGATGGATCAACTCAAGCGTTGCGCAGCTCGCGGAGCCAAGGAAGATCCATTGCGCTTAGGACATTTTGTTTATGTCGCAAAATACAAAGCCGGCGCGTTTACGGAGATGAAGGAAAAAACCGAAACGCACGCGCTCTTGGAAACCTTCACGACATGTGTCGACAACGCGCTGCGCACCTTCCAGCCTCCAGTCCCAGCCGAGCTGGAAGTCCGCGTCGCGTACTGACCCGAAGGTGCCAGGCCCTGTTTCCGGACACAGCGTGTCCGGAAAC